>NZ_JBKGGT010000003.1:0-330539 GCF_052041995.1 Pseudomonas sp. SMV7
CCCAATGACTGCCTGGCCTGAAACGCTTACTTGCGCTTCATCGACAGGAAGAACTCGTCGTTGGTCTTGGTCTGCTTGAGCTTGTCGACCAGGAACTCGATGGCGGCGATTTCGTCCATCGGGTGCAGCAGCTTGCGCAGAATCCACATGCGCTGCAATTCGTCGTCGGCGGTCAGCAACTCTTCGCGGCGGGTACCGGAACGGTTGATGTTGATGGCCGGGAACACTCGCTTCTCGGCGATGCGGCGGTCCAGCGGCAGCTCCATGTTGCCGGTGCCCTTGAACTCTTCGTAGATGACTTCGTCCATCTTCGAGCCGGTTTCGACCAGCGCGGTAGCGATGATGGTCAGCGAGCCGCCTTCCTCGATATTACGCGCGGCACCGAAGAAGCGCTTCGGCTTCTCCAGGGCATGGGCGTCGACACCACCGGTCAGTACCTTGCCGGAGCTCGGGATGACGGTGTTGTAGGCACGCGCCAGGCGGGTGATGGAGTCCAGCAGGATGACTACATCCTTCTTGTGCTCGACCAGGCGCTTGGCCTTCTCGATCACCATCTCGGCAACCTGCACGTGGCGGGTAGGTGGCTCGTCGAAGGTGGAGGCGACCACTTCGCCGCGCACGGTGCGCTGCATTTCGGTCACTTCTTCCGGGCGCTCGTCGATCAGCAGGACGATCAGGTGGCACTCGGGGTTGTTACGGGTGATGTTGGCCGCGATGTTCTGCAGCATGATCGTCTTGCCGGCCTTCGGCGGCGCCACGATCAGGCCACGCTGGCCTTTGCCGATCGGGGCACACAGGTCGATGACACGACCGGTCAGGTCTTCGGTGGAGCCGTTACCGGCTTCCATCTTCAGGCGCTTGTTCGGGAACAGCGGCGTCAGGTTTTCGAACAGGATCTTGTTCTTCGCGTTTTCCGGGCGGTCGAAGTTGATGGTGTCGACCTTCAGCAGGGCGAAGTAACGCTCCCCTTCCTTCGGTGGGCGGATCTTGCCGACGATGGTGTCGCCGGTACGCAGGTTGAAGCGACGGATCTGGCTGGGCGAGACGTAGATATCGTCGGGGCCGGCCAGGTAGGACGCATCAGCCGAACGCAGGAAACCGAAACCATCCTGGAGAATCTCCAGCACGCCGTCACCCGAGATCTCTTCGCCGCTTTTCGCGTGCTTCTTCAGCAGGGCGAAAATCACGTCCTGTTTGCGCGAACGGGCCATGTTTTCGATGCCCATCTGTTCGGCCATTTCCAAAAGATCGGTAATCGGCTTTTGCTTGAGTTCAGTCAGGTTCATAAGGGGAGTGACGTAATCATGTAAGAAGGGAGAATTAAGCTTCTGGCTTAATGAGGCCGCGCCGCTAGATGGCGACAGGATCGCGTACTGATTCGAATTAGGGATGCTTCGGCGACGGCGTGTAGAGGGCACTGGAGAAGCAGTGCGAGGCCGAATGTAACACTTGCTTTTTTCGACGTCTAGTGGTTTTGACGGGGTAAATCGTACCCCTGCAGACCTCTGCGGGCAAAAAAAACCCCGCATTCGCGGGGCTTTTCGCTATCACAGGTGGGCGTCGAGGAACGCGGCCAGCTGCGATTTGGACAGGGCGCCGACCTTGGTGGCCTCGACGTTGCCGTTCTTGAACAGCATCAGGGTCGGGATGCCACGCACGCCGTGCTTGGCCGGGGTTTCCTGGTTCTCGTCGATGTTCAGCTTGGCGACGGTCAGTTTGCCCTCGTAGGTGGCAGCGATGTCGTCCAGAACCGGAGCGATCATCTTGCATGGGCCGCACCATTCAGCCCAGTAGTCAACCAGAACCGGGCCCTGAGCCTGCAGTACTTCGGCTTCGAAGCTGGCGTCGGTGACGTGTTTGATTTTGTCGCTCATGGAAATCTCCAAGGTCGTAAGCAATAAAAAACGTTGCCCATCATAGCCGCACCCGTCTCCTACAGGAAGTCGCGGGCGATTGAGTGTAACTATAGTTGTGCAAGACGCCACGAATCGAAACTGTCATGCCAGTGTCATAGCATCGAATGGCCTGTTGTCCTGCATCAAGGCCAGCTCAACGGCTGGGTGCCACGCGTTGGCGATAGCCTGCTATCGTGGCACGATTGCCGGGTTAACGACCGAGAACAACCAGATCATGCCGCATACCATCGCGAAGAACCTGTCCCTGATCGCTGCCATCGACCTTGGCTCCAACAGCTTTCACATGGTCGTGGCCAAGGCCCACCATACCGAAATCCGCATTCTCGAGCGGCTCGGCGAGAAGGTGCAGCTGGCCGCCGGCATCGACGAGGGGCGCATGCTCAGCGAAGAAGCCATGGAACGGGGCCTGGACTGCCTCAAGCGCTTTTCCCAGCTGATCAACGGCATGCCCGCGGGCTCGGTGCGCATCGTGGGCACCAACGCCTTGCGCGAAGCGCGCAACCGCAACGAGTTCATCCAGCGTGCCGAAGCCATCCTCGGCCACCCGGTGGAGGTCATCTCCGGCCGCGAAGAAGCGCGCCTGATCTACCTCGGCGTGTCGCACACCCTCGCCGATACGCCGGGCAAGCGCCTGGTCGCCGACATCGGCGGCGGCAGTACCGAGTTCATCATCGGCCAACGCTTCGAACCGCTGCTGCGCGAAAGCCTGCAGATGGGCTGCGTCAGTTTTACCCAGCGCTACTTCCGCGACGGCAAGATCACCCCGGCCCGCTACGCCCAGGCCTACACCGCTGCGCGCCTGGAGCTGATGAGCATCGAGAATGCCCTGCATCGCCTGACCTGGGACGAAGCCATCGGTTCCTCCGGCACCATCCGCGCCATCGGCGCTGCTATCAAGGCCGGTGGCCTGGGCAATGGCGAGGTCAACGCCGAAGGCCTGGCCTGGGTCAAGCGCAAGTTGTTCAAGCTGGGTGAGGCCGACAAGATCGACTTCGACGGCGTCAAACCTGACCGGCGTACCATTTTCCCGGCAGGCCTGGCGATTCTCGAAGCGATTTTCGATGCGCTGGAGCTGCAGCGCATGGACCACTGCGACGGCGCCCTGCGCGAAGGCGTGCTGTTCGACCTGCTGGGCCGCCACCATCACGAAGATGTGCGCGAGCGCACCCTCAACTCGCTGATGGAACGCTACCACGTGGACCAGGGCCAGGCCGCTCGCGTCGAGCGCAAGGCCCTGCACGCGTTCGACCAGGTCGCCGACGCCTGGGACCTGAAAGACGGAAACTGGCGCGACCTGCTGGGTTGGGCGGCGAAGGTGCACGAGATCGGCCTGGACATCGCCCACTACCATTACCACAAGCACGGGGCCTACTTGATCGAGCACTCCGACCTGTCGGGCTTCTCGCGCGAGGACCAGCAGATGATGGCCCTGCTGGTACGCGGCCACCGCCGCAACATCCCCAAGGACAAGTACGCCGAACTGGGCGAGGAAGGGGTCAAGCTCCTGCGCCTGTGCGTGCTGCTGCGCTTCGCCATCCTGTTCCATCACATCCGTGGCAACCAGCAGATGCCGAAGGTGGAACTCAAGGCAGCCGGTAACAGCCTGGATGTGGTATTCCCGCAAGGCTGGCTGGAACAGAACCAGCTGACCCAGGCCGACTTCGCCAACGAGGCGGAATGGCTGGCCCGGGTCGGCTTCGTCCTCAGCGTACGTTGAGGACCGGGTTGCTCAGGCGCTCCAGCAAGGTCGCCTGGGCACTGCGCGGGTTCTGGTTGCCGGTCGGCGTGCTGCGCACGTAGCGCCCGTCCGGCTGCAGGGTCCAGGCGTGGGTGTTGTCGGTCAGGTAGCCTTCCAGCTCCTTCTTCACCCGCAGCAGCAGTTTCTTGCCTTCCACCGGGAAGCAGGTCTCGACACGCTTGTCGAGGTTGCGCTCCATCCAGTCGGCACTGGACAGGTAGATCTGCTCTTCGCCGCCATTGAGGAAATAGAACACCCGCGTGTGCTCGAGGAAGCGACCGATGATCGAGCGCACCTGGATGTTGTGCGAAACCCCAGGGATGCCTGGGCGCAGGCAGCACATGCCACGCACCACCAGGTCGATCTTCACGCCCGACTGGCTGGCTTTGTACAGCGCCTTGATGACCTTGGCGTCGGTCAGCGAGTTGAACTTGGCAATGATGTGCGCCGGCTTGCCTTCAAGGGCGAACTGGGTTTCCCGCGCAATCATGTCGAGCATGCCCTTCTTCAGGGTGAACGGCGCATGCAGCAGCTTCTTCATGCGCAGGGTCTTGCCCATGCCGATCAGCTGGCTGAACAGCTTGCCGACGTCCTCGGTGAGGGCGTCGTCGGAGGTCAACAAGCTGTAGTCGGTGTACAGGCGGGCGTTGCCGGCGTGGTAGTTACCGGTACCCAAGTGCGCATAACGCACGATCTCGCCGTGCTCGCGGCGCAGGATCAGCATCATCTTGGCGTGGGTCTTGAAGCCGACCACACCGTAGATCACCACCGCACCAGCGGCCTGCAGGCGGCTGGCCATCTGCAGGTTGGATTCTTCGTCGAAACGCGCACGCAATTCGATCACCGCAGTGACCTCCTTGCCGTTGCGCGCAGCGTCGACCAGGGCGTCGACGATTTCCGAGTTGGCACCGGAGCGGTACAGGGTCTGGCGCACGGCGAGCACGTGCGGGTCCTTGGCCGCCTGGCGCAGCAGGTCGATCACCGGGGTGAACGACTCGAACGGGTGCATCAGCAGGATGTCCTGCTTGCCGATCACGCTGAAGATGTTGTCAGCGTTTTGCAGCAGCTTGGGGATCGCCGGGGTGAACGGCGTGTACTGCAGCTCGGGGTGGCTGTCCAGGCCAGTAATGCTGAACAGGCGGGTGAGGTTGACCGGGCCGTTGACCTGGTACAGCTCGCTTTCACTGAGGCTGAACTGCTTGAGCAGGTAGTCCGACAGGTGTTTCGGGCAGGTATCGGCCACTTCCAGGCGCACGGCATCGCCATAGCGGCGCGAGAACAACTCGCCGCGCAGCGCGCGGGCCAGGTCGTCGACCTCTTCGGAATCCAGCGCCAGGTCGGCGTTGCGGGTCAGGCGGAACTGGTAGCAGCCCTTTACCTTCATGCCCTGGAACAGGTCGTCGGCGTGCGCGTGGATCATCGACGACAGGAACACATAGTTGTCCCCTGCGCCACCCACCTCCTCCGGCACGCGGATGACCCGCGGCAGCAGGCGCGGGGCCGGGATGATCGCCAGGCCGGAATCGCGGCCGAAGGCGTCGACCCCCTCGAGCTCGACGATGAAGTTGAGGCTCTTGTTCACCAGCAGCGGGAACGGGTGGGTCGGGTCGAGGCCGATCGGGGTGATGATCGGGGCGATTTCGTCGCGGAAATAGCGGCGCACCCAGGTCTTGAGCTTGGGTGTCCAGTAACGACGGCGGATGAAGCGGATCTGGTGCTTTTCCAGCTCTGGCAGCAGCACATCGTTGAGGATCGCGTACTGGCGCTCCACTTCGCTGTGCACCAGCTCGCTGATGCGCGCCAGCGCCTGGTGCGGCTGCAGGCCGTCGGCGCCGGCCAGTTCACGGGCAAAATTGATCTGCTTCTTCAGGCCGGCGACGCGGATCTCGAAGAACTCGTCGAGGTTGCTGGAAAAGATCAGCAGGAACTTGAGGCGTTCGAGCAGCGGGTAGCTCTCGTCCAGCGCCTGTTCCAGCACGCGGATGTTGAACTGCAGCTGCGAGAGTTCGCGATGAATATACAGGCTGCTGTCGTCCAGGCCGGGGACGGCAATGGCCGGGGCCGGTGCTGGCGCCGGGGCCACAGGACCGGCCGCTGGCTCTACGGCAGGCGCGGGCGCCGGCGGCAGGTCTGGCGGGGTCTGCACCATCTCTTCGGGGATTTCCTGAGCATCCTTGATCGCGACAGGGGTTAGCACTTCATTATTCATCTGGCGTTCCTGAGGACGTTAACGCCCTATCATCAATTGAGCGGCAAGATAAGCGCCCATTATGACGCCTGTGTTACACGCCAGGGCAAGCGATGGCGCGCGCCTTCGGGCATTCTCGGTGCAGGAAATGTTCACGTCGAGACACATTTGGACACTTTCATGAATGCGCGCGAAGGGGTAGGCTGCGCGTTCATTTCGCCAGCACCTCAGAAAATGCTTCAACAATTCCTGCAGGATTTCGGCTACTTCGCCCTTTTTCTTGGCACCTTCTTCGAAGGCGAGACCATTCTGGTGCTTGCGGGATTCCTTGCGTTCCGCGGTTACATGGACATCAACCTGGTGTGCCTGGTGGCCTTTTTCGGCAGTTATGCCGGCGATCAGCTGTGGTACTTCATGGGCCGTCGCCACGGCCGCAGGATTCTGGCGCGCAGGCCACGCTGGCAGGCGATGGGTGACCGCGCACTGGACCACATCCGGCGCCACCCCGATATCTGGGTATTGAGCTTCCGCTTCGTCTATGGCCTGCGCACAGTCATGCCGGTGGCGATCGGCCTGTCGGGCTATCCGCCGCGCCGCTACCTGCTGCTGAACGGTCTTGGCGCGGCGATCTGGGCAGTCGCCCTGGGCGCGGCCGCGTACCACTTCGGCGCCATTCTCGAAGGCCTGCTGGGCAACGTGAAGCGCTACGAGCTCTGGGTACTGGGTGGCCTGCTGGCGCTGGGTGGCCTGCTATGGCTGCGCCGGCGCTTCCGTACCCTGCGTGCGGAGCGCAAGGCGGCGGACCAGGCCCAGGCCCCACAGGCTGAGCAGGCCGTAAGCCACGAGCAGGACCCAGGCCAGCGGCACGACCACCGCTAGGCCCGATGCACCGGCCAGGTACAGCGCCGGCGCGCTTGCCACCAGCCGTACCTGTTCCAGGCGCGTGGCCCAGGGCCGGTTCTCCAGGAGCGCGCCCAGCACGAACAAACCGAACGCCATCAACGACCAGCCGAGCACCAGCGCGGCAGTTGGCACGCGCTCGGCCACGCCCATCAAATAGCTGCCCAGTGCCAGATAAACCACGAATTGTGCCGCCACGTAGGCCTGCTGCGGGCGGCCCAGGGCAACCTCGAACTTGCGAAACAAGGCCAGGTCCTGCTTGCCATGCGGGTAGCGGGCGGCTACATCGGCTGGGCGCCAGCCCGTGGGCATGAACCAGATGCGCAGCTTGTCCCACAGGCTGCCGGCACGCCGGGCGTCCTGCCAGAGCTGGGCGTAGAACTGCAGGTTGGCCCATAGCGGGTTCCAGCTGGCCAGCGGCGTGGTCACGCCGAACACGACCGGCTCGGCCGGGTCCTCCTCCTTGAAAGTGCCGAACAGACGGTCCCAGAGAATGAACACGCCGCCGTAGTTGCGATCCAAGTAAGCAGGATTTTGCGCATGGTGGACGCGATGGTTGGATGGCGTGATCAACACCCACTCGAGCCAGCCGAGCTTGGCGATATGCCGGGTATGTACCCAGAACTGGTACAACAGGTTGAGCGACGCCACAGTGATGAACACCACTGTCGGCACCCCGACCAGTGCCAACGGCAGGTAGAAGATCCAGGAAAAGATGAAGCCGCTGCTGGTCTGGCGCAGCGCGGTGGTGAGGTTGTACTCCTCGCTCTGGTGATGCACCGAATGCGCAGCCCACAGCACGTTGCGCTCGTGGCCGAGGCGGTGCAGCCAGTAATAACAGAAGTCGTACAGGACGAAAGCCAGCAACCACACCCACCAGGCCTGCGCCGGCAAGCGCAGCAGCGCCAGATGCTCGAATGCGAATGCATAGGCCAGCAGACCCAGCCCCTTGGTCAGCAGCCCGGTGCTGGTCGACAGTGCACCCGTGCTGAGGCTGTTGATCGAGTCGGCCAGGGTGTAGTTGCGCTGCCCACGCACGCGGTCGGCCACCAGCTCCACGGCGATCAACACAAAGAAGAACGGCACGGCCAGCAATATCAGGTCCATGGGCATGAGCTCAGGCGTTATCCACCAAGATTAGGCCGCAGCCGCAGGAATCCCTATGGCGACATCTGCCAAACTAGAGGACATTTAGCGCCTCGACACTGGAGTAATGAGCATGACAAAAAAAGTAGCGGTGATTCTTTCCGGCTGTGGCGTGTATGACGGCGCCGAAATCCACGAAAGCGTGATCACCCTGCTGCGCCTCGACCAGCGCGGTGCGCAAGTGCAGTGCTTTGCGCCCAACATTGCGCAGCTGCATGTGATCAACCACCTGACCGGCGAGGAAATGCCCGAGTCGCGCAATGTACTGGTGGAGTCGGCGCGCATTGCCCGCGGCCAGGTCAAGGACATTCGCGAGGCCAAGGCCGAGGACTTCGATGCGCTGATCGTGCCGGGCGGGTTCGGTGCGGCGAAGAACCTCTCCAACTTTGCCGTGGAGGGCGCCAATTGCAGCGTCAACCCGGATGTGCTGGCCCTGGCCGAAGCCTTTGCAACGGCATGCAAGCCGGTTGGCCTGATCTGCATCTCGCCGGCGCTGGCAGCGAAGATCTACGGGCCGGGCGTGGTCTGCACCATCGGTACCGACGCCGACACCGCGGCAGCCGTGGTGAAGATGGGCGGCACTCATGAAGATTGCGATGTGCACGATATCGTCGAAGATTCCCAGCGCAAGCTGGTCACCACCCCGGCGTACATGGAGGCCAAGTCGATCAGTGAAGCGGCTGGAGGTATCTACAAGCTGGTGGATCGGGTGCTGGAGCTGACTCACGAATAGGTGCTTGCTGGCGCGCCCCGTGCAGGGGCGCGTACACCTCAGGCTTTGGAAAGCCGGGCGATGATGCGGTCCAGCGCATTGGCAAACGCCTGCTTCTCGCGCTCGCCGTAAGGCGCCTGCCCTCCCCCCACCTGGCCCTGCTCGCGCAGTTCGGTGAACAGGTTGCGCGCCGCCAGCCGGTCACCCATGTTGCGCTCGTCGAACTCGCGCCCACGCGGGTCCAGTGCTGCCACGCCCTTTTTCACCAGGCGGTCGGCCAACGGTACGTCACTGCAGATCACCAGTTCGCCGGGCACGGCGTGCTCCACCAGATAATCGTCCGCCGCGTCCATGCCGCTGGGTACCACGATCAGGCGTACGATGGCGAACGCCGGCTTGGCCACAGCCTGGCCCGCGACCATGACCACTTCGAACTTGCGCTTGAGGGCGAACTTGACGACCAGATCCTTGGCCGCCTTGGGGCAGGCGTCGGCATCGATCCACACACGCATCGGGTAACCTCGTCATTCATTCAAGGCAGCCATCATGCCTCAACGGCAGTAAAAGCTGGAGCTTGCCGCCATTGGCGATGGCAAATTGGCGTCAATCTTTCAATTGGCGCTTATCCACCGCCGATCCCTCAGGCTACACTCGCCACAGCTCCATTGGCCTGCCCGAGTGCGCAATGAACCACCCCCACGAAATCCGCCCCGACCTGGACGAAGGCATCGACCGCAAGGAACTGGCGACCTTGCGTGCGCGTTTCCTGCGGCTCAACCAGGGCCGGCTGCAGCGCGCACTGGAAGGCCTGTCGACGCGCCAGCAACAGGTGCTGACACTGTTGCCGCTGCTGTTCCACATAAACCATCCGCTATTGCCGGGCTATGTTTCGGGCAGCACCCCTGCCGGCGTATCAGGTTACGAACCGGGCGCCGAGTTGCTGCTCGAGGCCCAGCGCCTGGCCCGCTCGTTCACCTACAAGGCCCGCCATGGCAACCCGCCGCGGCCGATCCACGGCCTGTTCCTGATGGGCAGCCTGGGCTCGCTGGCGCAGGCCGAGCACAGCGACATGGACCTGTGGGTGTGCCATGCGCCCGGCCTGGCCGATGAACAGCTGGGCGAACTGCGGCGCAAGTGCCAGCTGCTGGAAGCATGGGCGGAAAGCCTGGGTGCCGAGGCGCACTTCTTCCTGATCGACACCCAAGGTTTCGCCCAGGGCCAACGCGACGGCCAGCTCGGCTCCGACGACTGCGGTACCACCCAGCACTACCTGCTGCTGGACGAGTTCTACCGCACCACCATCTGGCTGGCCGGGCGCACGCCGTTGTGGTGGCTGGTGCCGGTGTACCAGGAACAGCACTACCACAGCTACACCCAGACCCTGCTGTCCAAGCGCTTCATCCGCAGCCAGGACGCGCTCGACCTCGGCAGCCTGGCGAACATTCCGCCTGGCGAGTTCGTTGGCGCCGGCCTGTGGCAGCTGTTCAAAGCCATCGACTCGCCCTACAAGTCACTGCTCAAGCTGTTGCTGACCGAGGCCTATGCCAGCGAACACCCCGCCGTGCGCTGCCTGAGCCTGGAGTACAAACAGGCCGTGTTCGCCAACCAGCTCGACCTCGACGCGCTGGACCCCTACGTGATGGTGTACCGGCGCATCGAACACTACCTGCTGCAGCGTGGCGAACGGGCCCGCCTGGAGTTGGTACGCCGCAGCCTGTACCTGAAGGTGAACAAGAAGCTCAGCGAGCCATCCCGGACCACTGGCTGGCAACGCCGACTGCTGCAGCGCCTGACCGACGAATGGGGCTGGGACACGCGCCAACTGGCACTGCTGGACAGCCGCAACCAGTGGAAAGTCCAGCAAGTCGCCGTGGAGCGCCGCGACCTGGTAGCCGAGCTGAACCACAGCTACCGCTTTCTCAGCCAGTTCGCCCGCACCCAGAACGCCAGCAGCCGCGCCGACCAGCGTGACCTCAACGTGCTGGGTCGGCGCCTGTATGCGGCTTTCGAGCGCCGTGCCGGCAAGGTCGAAGTGATCAACCCGGGCATTGCCCCGGACCTCGCCGAAGGGACCCTGACCCTGGTCCAGGCGCCCAACCGCAAGGAGCCCGGCAGCCACCACTGGGGGCTGTATACCGGCAACCTGAGCACGCATGACGTGGAGCATTTCAGCCCGCTGAAACGCTGCCGCGAGCTGATCGAACTGCTGACCTGGGCACACCGCAACGGGGTGATCGACAGCAGCACGCGCCTGGCCTTGCACCCCGGTGTCAGCGACCTCAGCGAAATCGAGCTGTTCAACCTGGTGGGCTGCCTGCAGCAGAGCATTCCGCTGCCCTTGCCGATCGTCAGCGAGGTGCGCCTGCTGCAGCCCAGTGTTGCCGACGAAGTACTGCTGCTGGTCAACGTCGCCATCGACCCGCTGCGCCACCACCGCGACCTGAACATCCTGATGACCACCGAGCGCACCGACTCGCTGAGCTACGCCGGTGTGCGCGAAAACCTGGTGCTGACCCTGGACCAGGTCACCCTCAACAGCTGGAACGAGGTGCTGGTCCAGCGCTATGACGGCGACCATGCGCTGGTGCGCTGTCTGCGCGACTTTCTCAACAGCCCGGTGCTGCATGGCCAGCGGCCACGGGTGCGGGTACGCTGCTTCTGCCAGAGCCGCGCCCAGGCCATCAGCCAGCGCGTGGAGGAAATATTCGACACGGTACAGCTGCTGCTGGACCAGGGCCAGAACCACCGCTACCTGCTGCAGGTTGCCCAGCACACCCATGTGCTTGAACTGCTGGCCGGGCACGCAAGCCTGACGACCCTGACCGACCACGAGGCATTACTGGCCTACCTTGGCGAAGAACGCAGCAGCTACAGCCCCCTGTACCTGGACGCCAACGCCCTGCAGGACCACGACCTGCGCCTGGTCCTGGAACAAGGCCAGCCAGGCTGCATCCAGGTGTTCTACCGCCTGCAGGGTAGCTGGGCCGAGCTGTATGTGCTGGATGAGTACAACGCCTTGTGGCAACAGCGCCTGCCACTGCACGACGAAGCACACCTGCTGCTGCCGCTGCAGCGTTTTCTGCGCTCGGTGGTGATGCGCCGTGATGCCCGGTTGCCGATGGACACCCTGCGGCCGGCGTCACTGGACATCCATTACGCCCAGTTGCTCCCATCCGGCCCGGGCAAGGCGCGCAGCAGCGAGCCGCGCCCGGCCCCTTTCGAAGGCAGCGACCAGCCCTACTACGAGGTACAGGCCATTATCCAGGCCGGGGTGGCGGGTGCTGCGCATGTGACGCTGTACTGCGACCAGCAGGAATTTTCCGAACTGGAGCATGGCGAGCAACTGTATGCGGTAGTAGCCAGGCAGATTATCGGCCAGCGGCGCAGCGCGGGCCAGTACCGGTGCTACATCACCGACCTGGATCTGTCCGAGCTGCTGGATGACCAGTTGGGGTCGACGCAACTGTACCTGCGCTACAAGCGGGAGCTGGAGCAGGCGTTGAACGAGGGCTTGGAGCGGATATCCAGCGAATGACCGGGGCCGCCTTGCAGCCCCCTTGCAGCCCCAGGACTCAAAGGTCGAAATCGCCCGCCGCTTCCGGCTGGTACTCGACTTCCAGCAGCTTCAGCTTGAGGGTCTTGCCGCCTGGCGCCGGCCAGTCGATCTGCTCGCCCACCGACAACCCCAGCAAGGCGCAACCAATCGGCGCAAGGACCGATACCCTGCCCTCAGGCCCGGCATCCTTCGGATACACCAGGGTCAGGTGGTAATCCTTGCCGCTGGCTTCCTCACGGCAATGCACGCGCGAGTTCATGGTCACCACGCCAGCCGGTACTTCCTCATGACCGACCACCTGCTCGGCACGGTCCAGCTCGCCCATCAAGGCGAGCACACCCGGCGTACTCTCGTCGAGGCTGTCGATCAGACGCTCCAGACGCTGTACGTCCAATCGGGTGAGGATGAGGGAAGGCTTGGTGCTCATGATCCAGTCAGACTCCTTTGAACAGGCGGTTTTCAACAGGCAGATAAAGCAAAACCCCGCCCAAGGGCGGGGTTTGTAATGGCATTGCGTCACTGACGCAGAACCCGACACTACCACAGCCGGGCAAATACTCAAGCCCCTGCGATCAGTGTGCCTTAGCCTGATCGCGCAGGGCCTGGGCTTCGCGGCAGATCTGCCGGCGCCGCTCGTCATCGGCCGAGCGCCATTCGCGAATGTGCTCTACATGCCGGTGGCAGCCGGTGCAGATACGCTGCTCGTCCAGCCGGCACACGCTGATGCACGGCGACGGCACGGCAGGGCTGACGTTGCTGTAGAGCGGCCTGGGCGGCCGGGCCGGGGCACTGCTCATGTCAGATCTCGTCGAAGTCCAGCTTTTCGCCGGCCCGTTCCCAGACGATGCGTTCGAGCATTTCGCCGAGCAGCTCCTCGCTCTTCTCGCACACCCACTTGCCGCTGTCCTCGTCGTAGTCGAAGTGGAAACCACCGGAACGGTCGGCCAGCCACAGCTGGCGCAGCGGCTCCTGGCGGCTGAAGATCAGCGTACTGCCGTTGTCGAACTTGATGGTCAGGACACCCGCCGAGTTTTCCATGTCCAGGTCCAGGCCGCTCTCGTCGAACAGGTCTTCCAGGGCCTGTTGGGTAGTGTCGACCAGATCATGGAAACGCGCTTCACTCAAACTCATTACCGGAACCTCGAAATTGGCTGCGTTACTGGCATGCCGGGCAAGATACGGGCGCTTGCCGCCGAATGCAAAGTTTTAGCCATTGCCTGCAGCGGCACGAACCCGAAGCCAGCGCAGTGCCCGTGGGATCGGGAAAGGGCCGCTGCACGCGCCAAGAATAGCCCGCCCGGCGGGCCTGCCCTTGCATAGGCAAGCCGTCGGTCGCTCGGTATACTCGGGCGCAATACTGCAAATTTCTAAGGATTTCACCCATGAAGCGCCTGATTTCCTCCTTCGCGGCGCTGGTCGCTGTTGCCTGCCTCGTTTCGGCCTGCGGCCAGAAAGGTCCGCTGTACCTGCCTGAAGACGGCGATAACGGCAAAGCGCACAAGTCGCACCAGCACTCGCCAAAAGCCAAGCCGGCCCCGACGTCGGAACAGCAGCCGGAACAGCAGCCGGAACAGCAGCCCGAGCTGCAGTCCGAGCCCGAGCAGTCGCCAGCGCAGTAAGGAAACCAGATGAACGCTTTCAACTACCGCGACGGCGAGCTGTTCGCGGAGGGCGTGGGCCTATCGGCCATCGCCGAACGTTACGGCACCCCTACCTACGTGTATTCGCGCGCCCACATCGAGGCCCAGTACCGTAGCTACACCGACGCCCTGCAAGGCACCGAGCACCTGGTGTGCTTCGCGGTCAAGGCCAACTCCAACCTGGGCGTGCTGAACGTGCTGGCGCGCCTGGGCGCCGGTTTCGATATCGTCTCCGGCGGCGAGCTGGAGCGTGTGCTGGCCGCTGGCGGCCGCGCCGACCGCGTGGTGTTCTCCGGTGTCGGCAAAACCCGCGAGGACATGCGCCGGGCCCTGGAAGTCGGCGTGCACTGCTTCAACGTCGAATCCACCGACGAGCTGGAACGCCTGCAAGTGGTGGCCGCCGAAATGGGCAAGGTCGCCCCGGTCTCGCTGCGGGTCAACCCGGACGTCGACGCCGGCACCCACCCGTACATCTCCACGGGCCTGAAGGAAAACAAGTTCGGCATCGCCATCGCCGACGCCGAGGCCATCTATGTGCGCGCCGCGCAGTTGCCGAACCTGGAAGTGGTCGGGGTCGACTGCCACATCGGTTCGCAGCTGACCAGCGTCGAGCCTTTCCTCGACGCCCTCGACCGCCTGCTGGTGCTGGTCGACCGCCTGGCCGAGTGCGGTATCCACCTGCGCCACCTGGACCTTGGCGGCGGTGTCGGTGTGCGCTATCGCGATGAACAGCCACCCCTGGTGGCCGACTACATCAAGGCCATCCGCGAGCGCATCGGCGACCGCGACCTGGCCCTGGTGTTCGAGCCGGGTCGCTACATCGTGGCCAATGCCGGCGTGCTGCTGACCCGCGTGGAATACCTCAAGCACACCGAACACAAGGACTTCGCCATCGTCGATGCGGCAATGAACGACCTGATCCGCCCGGCCCTGTACCAGGCCTGGATGGGCGTCAGCGCGGTCACCCCGCGTGAGGGTGAGGGCCGTGCCTACGACCTGGTCGGGCCGATCTGCGAGACCGGTGACTTCCTTGCCAAGGACCGTGTGCTGAACCTGGCCGAAGGCGATCTGCTGGCTGTTCAGTCTGCGGGCGCCTATGGTTTTGTCATGAGCTCCAACTACAACACCCGCGGCCGTTGCGCTGAAATCCTGGTCGACGGCGACCAGGCCTTCGAAGTTCGCCGCCGCGAGACCATCGCCGAATTGTACGCTGGCGAAAGCCTGCTGCCGGAGTAAGCCCATGCTGCTGCGTTTCACCAAGATGCATGGGCTGGGCAACGACTTCATGGTCCTCGACCTGGTCAGCCAGCACGCGCACATTCAGCCCAAGCACGCCAAACAATGGGGCGACCGCCACACCGGCATCGGTTTCGACCAGTTGCTGATCGTCGAGGCGCCAAACAACCCGGAAGTGGACTTCCGCTACCGCATCTTCAATGCCGACGGCTCTGAGGTCGAGCAGTGCGGCAACGGTGCGCGCTGCTTCGCCCGCTTCGTGCTGGACAAGCGCCTGACCGCGAAGAAGCGCATTCGCGTGGAAACCAAGAGCGGCATCATCGAACTGGACGTGCAGAACGACGGCCAGGTCAGTGTCGACATGGGTCCGCCACGCTTCACCCCTGCGGACATTCCCTTCATCGCCGACCAGCAGGCGCTGAGCTACCCACTGGAAGTCGACGGCCAGGTGTATCCGATTGCCGCCCTGTCCATGGGTAACCCGCATGCCGTGCTGCGGGTCGACGACGTGCACAGCGCCCCTGTGCACCAGCTGGGGCCGAAAATCGAAAACCACCCACGCTTTCCGCAGCGGGTGAATGCCGGCTTCCTTCAGGTTATCGACCGTCACCGCGCCAACCTGCGCGTGTGGGAACGCGGCGCGGGCGAAACCCAGGCCTGCGGCACCGGCGCCTGTGCCGCTGCCGTGGCGGCGATCAGCCAGGGCTGGATGGACTCCCCGGTGTCCCTCGACCTGCCCGGTGGCCGCCTGCACATCGAATGGGCCGGCCCCGGCAAGCCTGTGCTGATGACCGGCCCAGCCGTACGCGTCTACGAAGGACAGGTTCGTCTCTAAGCGAGTAACCGCCATGACCGATCAGCCCAAGGTTGTACCCAAGCAGTCCGCCGAGCTCGATGCCGATGCGGTTGTCGCCTACCTGCGCGCCCACCCTACTTTCTTCGCCGAGCACGACGAGCTGCTGGTCGAACAGCGCATCCCGCACCAGCGCGGCGACAGCGTGTCGCTGGTCGAGCGCCAACTCAAGCTGCTGCGCGACCGCAACATCGAAATGCGCCACCGCCTGTCACAACTGATGGATGTGGCCCGTGACAATGACCGGCTGTTCGACAAGACCCGCCGGCTGATCCTCGACCTGCTCGATGCCGGCAGCCTGGAGGAAGTGGTCATGGCGGTCGAAGACAGCCTGCGCCAGGAGTTCCAGGTGCCCTTCGTCAGCCTGATCCTGTTCGGCGAGAACGTTGCGCCGGTCGGCCGCTGGGTCAGCAATGCCGAAGCGCAGCAGGCCATCGGCGCCCTGCTGGGCGGCGGCAAGACCGTCAGCGGCAACCTGCGCGAGCACGAGCTGGCCTTCCTGTTCGGCGAGGAACAGCGCCGCGAAGTAGGCTCCAGCGCCGTGGCTGCCCTGGAGTATCAAGGCCTGCACGGGGTGCTGGCGATCGGCAGCCGCGACCCGCAGCACTACAAGAGCAGCGTCGGCACCCTGTTCCTCGGCTATATCGCCGAAGTACTTGGCCGCGTTGTACCGCGCGTTACCCAGACCCTGCGCCCGGTGCGCTGATGGAACGCCAGCTGGAGTCTTATTGCGCACACCTGCGCAACGAGCGCCAGGTTTCCGAACATACCCTGCTGGGCTACCGCCGTGACCTGGACAAGGTTGTCGCCTACTGCAAGGAACATGGCATTGCCAGCTGGCAGGCGCTGCAGATCCAGCAGCTGCGCCAGCTGATCGCCCGCCAGCACCATCAGGGCCAGTCCTCGCGCAGCCTGGCGCGGCTGTTGTCGGCGGTGCGCGGCCTGTACCGCTATCTCAACCGCGAGGGCCTGTGCCAGCATGACCCGGCCAGCGGCCTGAGCGCGCCCAAGGGCGAACGCCGGCTGCCCAAGGTCCTGGACACCGACCGCGCCCTGCAGCTGCTGGATGGAGGCGTCGATGACGATTTCATCGCTCGCCGTGACCAGGCCATGCTCGAACTGTTCTATTCATCGGGCCTGCGCCTGTCCGAGCTGACCAACCTCGACCTCGATCATCTCGACCTTGCTGCCGGCCTGGTGCAGGTGCTGGGCAAGGGCAGCAAGACGCGCGTATTGCCAGTAGGTCGCAAGGCCCGC
Organism: Pseudomonas sp. SMV7; assembly: GCF_052041995.1. Classification (NCBI taxonomy): domain Bacteria; kingdom Pseudomonadati; phylum Pseudomonadota; class Gammaproteobacteria; order Pseudomonadales; family Pseudomonadaceae; genus Pseudomonas; species Pseudomonas sp. SMV7. Next base: position 17,143 of record NZ_JBKGGT010000003.1, read on the forward strand.
GAAGCGCTGCAGGCCTGGTACCGCCTGCGCGGCATCGGTAACCCGCGCGACCGGGCGGTGTTCATTACCCGCCAGGGCAACCGCATCAGCCCAAGGGCGGTCCAGCAACGGGTGAAGGTAGCTGGCGAGCGCGAGCTGGGCCAGCACCTGCACCCGCACATGCTTCGCCATTCCTTCGCCAGCCATGTGCTGGAATCGTCCCAGGACCTGCGCGCCGTGCAGGAGATGCTCGGCCATGCCGACATCGGCACCACACAGATCTACACCCACCTGGACTTCCAGCACCTGGCCGCGGTGTACGACAGCGCCCACCCTCGGGCCAAACGCAGCAAAGGCACAGACTCATGAGCATCAAGCTGATCACCTTCGACCTTGACGATACGCTATGGGACACCGCGCCGGTGATTGCCAGCGCGGAAGTCGTGCTGCGCGACTGGCTCGAAGCCAATGCCCCGATCCTCGGTGGCGTGCCGGTGGAACATCTGTTTGCCATTCGTGAACGCCTGGTGCAGGCCGAACCCGGCCTGAAACACCGCATCAGCGCCCTGCGCCGACGGGTGCTGTTCCATGCCCTGGAAGAAGTCGGCTACAGCGAAAAACATGCGCAGGAACTGGCCAACGAAGGCTTCGAAGTATTCCTGCATGCCCGCCACCAGGTGGAGATTTTCCCGGAGGTGCAGCCGGTGCTGGAGATCCTGCGCCACCACTACACCTTGGGCGTGGTCACCAACGGCAATGCCGACGTGAGCCGGCTGGGGCTGGCGGATTACTTCCGCTTCGCCCTGTGTGCCGAAGACCTCGGCATCGGCAAGCCTGACCCGGCGCCGTTCCTCGAAGCGCTGCGCCGTGGTGAAGTGGAAGCCAGTGCCGCCGTGCACATCGGCGATCACCCCGGCGACGACATTGCCGGCGCCCAGCGCGCCGGGCTGCGGGCGGTGTGGTTCAACCCGCAGGGCAAGGCCTGGGCAGGTGAACAGGCGCCGGATGCCGAGATCCAGCGCTTGTCGCAGCTACCCGACATCCTCGCGCGCTGGCGCTGATAGTCTCCTCCGGCCCCCCGCACGCCTACAGGGGCCGCATGGACCAGGCCTGTACAACTGGCACAAAAAAGCCCGCAGCGACGGCGGGCTTTTTTTTGCGATCAGCCACTCAGATAGGGCGGCTGCCGTACTTGTTGTCCGGCTTCTTGGGTGGGTCGGCGACCACGTTGGCTTCGACCTCCTGAACCTTGCCGCCGCGGGCGAGGAACTCTTCCATGGCCTTGGCCAGGGCATCACGTTCCTTCTGCTTGGCTTCCATGCTCGGCATCTCGTCTACCGAGACAGCCGCCTTGGACTTGCCCTTGGCAGTGGGTGCAGGGCTGCTGTCATCATCGCCGGCATCTTCGGCGACATCATCAGCCGCAGCTTCGAGGCCTTCATCAGCCTCATCTTCGTCGCCTACTTCGAGGTCATCATTTTCCAGATCGTCGTCGCTCATGTTCTACCTCATGACTTGCGAAAAGCAGGTTAGTTATAGACCAGTGCAGCCGTAGACCGGCAGCCACCAGTGAAAATTCAACTGGCCGTGGTAAGGCCACTGCCCTAGGGTCGGCGCTCCTGATGGGAGGCGGCACCCAGCAGACCCTGCTCCTGGCAGGACCTGACAAATCCATAAGCCCCTGCTGGCCACTCGCTATTGGCAAGCCTAGCAAAGGCTGGCGAAGCGTGCGGACAACTGTCAAACACCCTTCGGCGCGCATTCTAGCGCGCCAGAAGAAAAAGCAAAGCACCCTGAACGCTCTACGTTTTGTAAGTTTTATGCCCACGTCGCAAACGTAGCGAATAAACCGTTTGCCGAGCGCGAAATGCTGAAAATCCGGCAAAAAAAATGCCCGGCAAGCCGGGCAAGTTTTTTACCGCGCCGCGGTTACAGGTTGTAGCCGCGTTCGTTGTGCTGAGCCAGGTCGAGGCCGACCGACTCTTCTTCTTCGTTGACCCGCAGGCCCATCACCAGGTCCAGCACCTTGAGAATCACATAGGTGACGATGGCGGTGTAGAGCACGGTCAGGATCACGCCTTTGGCCTGGATCCAGACCTGCATGCCGATGTCGGTCACGGCACCGAAGCCACCCAGTGCCGGGGCTGCGAACACGCCGGTGAGGATAGCGCCGACGATACCGCCGATGCCGTGCACGCCGAAGGCATCGAGCGAGTCGTCATAGCCCAGCTTGCGTTTCAGGCTGGTGGCGCAGAAGTAGCAGATCACACCGGCGGCCAGGCCGATCACCAGGGCACCCATCGGGCCGACGGTACCGGCAGCCGGGGTAATCGCGACCAGGCCGGCGACCACGCCCGAGGCGATACCCAGCGCACTCGGTTTGCCGTGGCCAACCCACTCGGCGAACATCCAGCTCAGTGCAGCGGCAGCAGTTGCGATCTGGGTCACCAGCATGGCCATGCCCGCAGTACCGTTGGCGGCAGCGGCCGAACCCGCGTTGAAGCCGAACCAGCCGACCCACAGCATGGCCGCGCCGACCAGGGTGTAACCGAGGTTGTGCGGAGCCATCGGGGTGGTCGGATAACCCTTGCGCTTGCCCAGCACCAGGCAGCAGACCAGGCCAGCGACACCGGCGTTGATGTGCACCACGGTGCCGCCAGCGAAGTCCAGTACGCCCCAGTCCCACATCAGCGCACCGTCACCGCTCCAGACCATGTGGGCGATCGGCGCGTAGACCAGGGTGAACCAGATGCCCATGAACACCAGCATCGCGGAGAACTTCATGCGCTCGGCGAAGGCACCGACGATCAGCGCCGGGGTGATGATGGCGAAGGTCATCTGGAAGGTGATGAATACCGCCTCGGGGAACAGCGCGGTGGCCGAGGTCAGGTTCCCGGGCGTGACGCCGCTGAGGAACGCCTTGGAGAAGCCACCGACGAAGGAATTGAAGTTGAGCACGCCCTTTTCCATACCGGTGGTGTCGAAGGCCATGCTGTAGCCGTAGATGACCCACAGAATGCTCATCAGGCCCGTGATTGCAAAGCACTGCATCATCACCGACAGCACGTTCTTGGAACGCACCATGCCGCCATAGAACAGGGCCAGGCCTGGAATGGTCATGAACAGCACCAGCGCCGTTGCGGTCAGCATCCAGGCGGTGTCGCCGGAGTTCAGCGCTGGGGCAGCGTCCTCTGCCAGGGCAAGCCCGGGCATGACGAGGGACAATAGGGCTCCTAGCCCTGCGATCTTACGCAGAGTCATGTTGTTTTCTCCTGGGGCGTTGGGTTTGGTGAGGCTTTTTTTGCTGCTTAGATCGCGTCGGTATCGGTTTCGCCGGTACGGATTCGGATCGCCTGCTCCAGATTCACCACGAAGATCTTGCCGTCACCGATCTTGCCGGTGTTGGCTGCCTTGGTGATGGCTTCGATTACCCGATCAAGGTCCTTGTCATCGATGGCGACATCGATCTTCACCTTGGGCAGGAAATCGACCACGTATTCAGCACCGCGATACAGCTCGGTGTGGCCTTTCTGCCGACCGAAGCCTTTGACTTCGGTGACGGTGATGCCCTGCACGCCGATTTCCGACAACGACTCGCGCACGTCGTCCAGCTTGAACGGCTTGATGATGGCTGTGACTAGCTTCATGAAACTCTCTCCCGATTTGGTGGACTTGCCCCAGGAAAACAAACCCGTCTCAAGTCTAAGCGCAGCAGTTGGCTTTGTAACGCGTCGTCGGCATCCGGCTCCGCATGCGCACTGCCTGGTCACAAAGAACCGCATCAGTGCATGGCTCATGGTGGTCTTTGCAGAAACCTTGCCAGTTCTACCAAGGCACGAGAAAACAGCGGCTTATGTCAGTAAAGCGTGATTGGCCAGTCGCCAGCACGGGAAACATGCACAAATTCGGTGCGCAGCGGCCCGGCGTATTGCTCGAAAAATGTGCAACCACGCGCGCCTGTGGAATCGGCCACTGCGCACTCAAAGGCGAGGTTTGTGCGTGCTACACTGCCGGCCATTTCCCAGTTTCAGTGGACAGCCGAACCATGCTCGCGCCCAAAGCCCTTCTCGACGCCCTGAGCGACCAGGCCTCGCGCCTGTTCAGCAGCGATACCGCCCAGCCCCGTGCCGAACTGGAAAGCCAGTTCAAGGTGCTGATGCAGGGTGCCTTCAGCAAGCTGGACCTGGTCAGCCGCGATGAATTCGACAGCCAGATGGTTGTGCTGGCGCGCACCCGTGCCCGCCTCGAAGCCCTGGAACAACAAGTAGCCGAGCTGGAAGCGCGGCTGAACCCGACTTCACAGGACACGTGAATGCAGCCCTCCGATGCCTACCCGGTATTGCTGTTCTCCTACGGCACCTTGCAGGACAAGGCCGTGCAACTGGCCAATTTCGGCCGTGAGCTGACCGGCCAGGCCGACCGCATGCCTGGCTACCGCCAGGACTGGGTCGAGATAACCGACCCGGCCGTGTTGGCGACCAGCGGCAAGACCCACCACCCCATCGTCTCCCCCAGCAGCCAGGCCGACGACAGCGTGGCCGGCATGGTCTTCCAGATCAGCGAAGCAGAGCTGGCGGCAGCCGACCGCTATGAAGTCGCCGACTACAAGCGCATCGCCGTCACCCTCGCGTCGGGGCTGACGGCCTGGGTCTATGTACGCGCCTGAATCCTCCAGGCCGCTTCCACACTCACCCGGGCGGCAACTCGCTGGCATGCAGGGTGCCGCGGAACAAGGCCGCGCCACACTGGGTGAACAAGGTCTTCACCCGGTTGCGTGAATTGAGCACCTTGGCCTGGATTTCGCCAATGGCGGAATCCTCCGGCTGCAAGGTGGCGGCCCGGTTGACCCATTCGATGGCGGCAAAGCGACTTTGTTTGCGGGTGCCGCGTCCCTGCATCCAGGCCAGCCCCAGCTCGGCGCTGGCTCGCCCGGCAATTCCCGCGTCAGGGTGCTCGACCAGGCTCAGCAGGTAGGCCACCGCCTCGGCCCGCTCCTGGGGCTCGCCAAACCGACGCAACAGGATCCCCAGGTGCAGCCGCGCTTGTGCGTTGGTCTGCGCATTGCCCAGCGCATCAACCAGCAGCTGCCGGACTGCCAGCATGGCACTGCGATCGTTGAGGTCTTCGTCGCCATCCATGCGCAAGCGGGCCAGGTGGTACTTGGCTTGCCGGCTGCCAGCCTGCACCGCACGCTGCAGCCAGTACCTGGCCACCTCGTCATCCAGATATTGCTCAGGGGCGTCGCCCAGTTCGCCGTGATGCAATTCGTACAGGGCAAGGGCAGCCCCTGGCAGATTCAGCTCGGCGCAGCGCTCATACAGATAGCAGGCCACCTCATGCCGGTTGCCCGCCCACAGCAGCCGTGCCGCGTCGAGCACCGCGAAACCCGGCGCCAGGCCGCTGCACTGGCGCTTTACCGCAATCTGCGCCCAGGCCCTGGCCTGCTCGGCAGAACGCGACAGGCCCCACAAGCCGAAGCGGTGCCCGGCGGCCCGCAATGCGCAGGCCGCCGCATGCGAATGGCCCTCACACAAGGACTCGATGGCGGTACGTAGCAGCTGCTTTTGATCTGCCATGCCATCCAGCAATAGCCGCTCGACCAGACAGCGAAAGGGCTCGGCCATGGCCGGAATGGCAGCGTGATCAGCCTGGCACGCGAAGCTCGCGGCGATATCACCCATGCCGCCAACGTGGTCGTGCAATGCATGGCTGCGCAACGCCCCACGCCAGGCCAGCAGGATGGCCCGCTCCCTTGGCCTTAGCGGGCGCTGCGACCAGGCTTCGAACACCTGCTGCCACTCGACGACAGCCTGCAGCTGATCGGCATTCGGCAGTGTCAGCCGATCTTCGACAGGCATCCAGCGCAGTGCATTACGCAATGTCTCGTCCCACGCTTCGCACAACGGACCATTGGCCAGCAACTCGATCGCATCCAGGCTGGCGCCCCGGCGCGGCTGCAGGTACGACGCCAAGGCCTGGACCGCTTCGAAGCAGCCGGGGCGTGCGTCCAGCGCGTGGCGTAACCAGTAGTGGCGAGTATCCTTGCTTTCGCTGTCGGCCCGTCGGCCCAGGCATGCCGGCAACGCTTGCGGCAGCTCGGCCAGGGGCTGCAGCCCATGCTTTACCAGAAACGGCGCTGCAGCTTCTTGCACTTCCACATCGGCACGGGCACTGGGGCGGAAACGCGCCGGCTGGCCCTGGAACAGTTCAACCAGCCAGCCAGGCTCACCGAATTGCGCACTGATGTGCAGCATGCCAATGGCGGCGGCCACGGGCTGGGGGGAGCGGTCCATGGCCCGTAGCAGGTGCGCGGTCGCGGTTTCGCAGATCTGCTCGACGGCCAGCGAGCGCGCCGCGTTGCGCCTGCCGCTGGCCTGCACCTGGCAAGCGCGCTGGAAGCAGTGCAAGCCCATCACCACCTGGGGGTGATAAGCCTTGGGGCAAGCCTCTATCCAGGCCCTGAGCACCTGGCTCAGGGCGCGGTCGCCGTGGCAGTCGAGGTCGGCCAGCAGGTGCCCTTCGATAGCGGCAAGGTAGTCGGGAAACTCACCGGGCGGGGCCTGCCGCCATTGCCCTTCGAGGCTATCGAAAAAACGGTTGAGTTCAGTGAATGCGTTGGCCTGCACCAGTTCGCGGATTACCTGGCGCGTGCGGGTGAGCGTTTGCACGGGGCACCACCTCAAGTCCATTTGAAGGAAGCTGCGGTGCCATCCCATGGCAACCGCCGTTGCCCAACAACACTAAGCCATACCAGGCGACTGCGCAAAGGTATTGGATCCATTCTCGCCATACGGCATCAAGGCTGGGGACGATACCTGACCTGAAAAACCCCGATGCACACTTCCTGCGCCGGCCTGGAGAGCGCTCGCTATGCTTGCACAGCCGCAGGAAGCGGCCCATTTCAGCGACAACGGAGCGTCCATGTCCCTAGCCCTCGTCCACAGCCGCGCCCAGGTGGGCGTGCAGGCACCGGCGGTCAGCGTCGAAACTCACCTGGCCAATGGCTTGCCCCATCTCACCCTGGTCGGCCTGCCGGAAACCACGGTCAAGGAAAGCAAGGACCGGGTGCGCAGCGCCATCGTCAATTCCGGGCTGAACTACCCGCCACGGCGCATTACCCAGAACCTCGCACCCGCCGACCTGCCCAAGGACGGTGGGCGTTACGACCTGGCCATCGCCCTGGGCATCCTGGCCGCCGATGGCCAGGTGCCAACGCCCCCTCTCGCCGAGCTCGAATGCCTGGGTGAACTGGCCTTGTCGGGCAAACTGCGCCCGGTGCAGGGGGTGCTGCCTGCGGCACTGGCAGCACGCGAAGCAGGCAGGGCGCTGGTGGTGCCACGGGAGAACGCCGAGGAAGCCAGCCTGGCCGGTGGCTTGGTGGTGTATGCGGTGGGGCATCTGCTGGAGCTGGTCGCCCACCTGAACGGCCAGGTACCGCTGCCGCCCTATGCTGCCAACGGCCTGATACTGCAGCAACGCCCCTACCCGGACCTGAGCGAGGTGCAAGGCCAACTGGCCGCCAAGCGCGCATTGCTGCTGGCCGCGGCCGGGGCGCATAACCTCTTGTTCACCGGCCCACCCGGCACTGGCAAGACCTTGCTTGCCAGCCGCCTGCCGGGGCTGCTGCCACCGCTGGATGAGCATGAGGCACTGGAAGTGGCTGCGATCCAGTCGGTGAGCGGGCACACACCTTTGAGCAGCTGGCCGCAGCGGCCTTTTCGCCATCCGCACCACTCGGCCTCCGGTCCGGCACTGGTCGGAGGCGGCAGCCGACCACAACCGGGCGAAATCACCCTCGCCCACCATGGCGTGCTGTTTCTGGACGAACTGCCGGAATTCGAGCGGCGGGTGCTGGAAGTGCTGCGCGAACCGCTGGAATCCGGCGAGATCGTGGTTGCCCGGGCCCGCGACAAGGTGCGCTTCCCCGCCCGGTTCCAGCTGGTGGCGGCAATGAACCCGTGCCCTTGCGGCTACCTAGGCGACCCCACCGGGCGCTGTCGCTGCAGCACCGAGCAGATAGCGCGGTACCGCAACAAGCTGTCCGGGCCGTTGCTGGACCGTATTGACCTGCACCTGACCGTGGCCCGCGAGAGCACCACGCTGAACAACCAGCCGTGCGGTGAAACCAGTGCCGATGTCGCCGCCAAAGTTGCCAAGGCACGGGAGGTACAGCACAGGCGACAGGGGTGCGCGAATGCCTTTCTCGACCTGGAGGGGTTGCGCCGCCACTGCGGGCTGGCAGCAGCGGACCAGGCCTGGCTGGAGGGCGCTTGCGAGCGGCTGACCCTGTCGTTGCGCGCGGCGCACCGGTTATTGAAGGTGGCGCGAACGCTGGCCGATCTGGAAGGTAGCCAGGCAATTGGCCGGGCGCACCTGGCCGAGGCCCTGCAGTATCGGCCGGGGAGCAGCTAGCGGGTCAGGGTTGCGCTTCACCTGTGGGACTGGCTTGCCAGCGACAGGCCGCAAAGCGGCCTCGACATCCGTCAGGCAACCTTGCTCCGGCACAAAAGCCCGGCGACCGAATAGGCCCCCGGCCCGGTCAAGGCAAGCCCGCCATAAAGGGCCACCAGCAACCAGGCAAACTGACCCTGCTCCAGCGTCCAGTCCGGGTGCACCACCACCAGCGCTATCAGCAATACCGCCAGCACCGGCAGGCAAGCCAGACGTGCGGCAACCCCCAGTATCAGCAGCAGCGGGCAGACCACTTCGGCAAATACCGCCAGCCCCAACGTCAGCGCCGCGCCCAGGCCGAAGGGATCTTCAATGCGCTGCAGCTCTGTGCTCCAGTTCAACAACTTGGGCAGGCCATGGATGAACAGCAGCAGCAAGGCGGCCATGACCCGCAGGAACAACAAGCCGCTGGCGGTCAGGCGTGGCGATGGGGCATCAAGGAAGGGCTGCAGGCGAGGCATGACTCTGGCTCTGTGGTCGATCAGCCCGGGAGCATTGCGCAGCGCCAGGCAAATTGATTGTGCAGGTGTGCTGCGTTGACATGCACGCTCGGCGCACCAGCCTGCGCCTCAGCGGCTGCCGGCCAAGGCCTCTTCTACCGCCTTGAGCAGTACTTCTTCAGAAAACGGCTTGCCCAGGCAGGCCAGCGCCCCCTGCCCCATTGCCGCCTGCACCGAGCCGTCATCCCAATGCGCCGACATGCAGATCACCGGCAAACGCCAGCTCCGCTGCGCCAGCTCACGCTGTACCTCCAGCCCGCTCATGCCCGGCATCTTCAGGTCCAGCAACACACAGCCCGCCTCGCCCGCCAGGGGCGAGGCGAGGAAGGCTTCCCCAGCGGCAAACGTCAAGGTCTCGAACCCCGCCGAACGCAGCAGATTGGCCAGGCTTTTGCGCACTGACGCATCGTCGTCGACGATGCACACCCCTCTGCTCATGCGCCGCCCAGGCCCTCAGGTCGTGCTCCGAGGACGTTGTGCATGGCCACCAGCTCCAGCAGCGAGCGGGACTGCATCTTGTTCATGATGTTCTTCTTGTGCACCTTGGTGGTCACCTCGCTGGTGCCGATCTGCCTGGCAATCTGCTTGTGCGACAAACCGCCAACCACCAGCGAGAACACCTGGCGCTCACGCTGGGTCAGGCGCTGGTATTTTTCCTCGACCTGCCGCGCATGGTGCCACTTGCGGCCTTCGACCACGGCGCGGGCACGCACCGCCTGCAACAGGGTCAGCAACTGGTCCTCGTCGAACGGCTTGGTGAGAAACTCCAGCGCCCCGCCACGCATGGCCTGGACGGTCATCGGGATGGTGCCGAAGCCGGTCATGAACACAATTGGCCAGGGCAATGCCAGGCGGCGCAGCGCGTCCTGAACCTCCAGGCCGCTGGTATCGGGCAGGTGCATGTCCAGCAGCAGGCAGGCACAGGGGGTTTCCAGGCGGGCGTCGAACAGCGCCTCGGCACTGGCGAACAAGTGATGCGGGATGTCCTGCGAGCGTAACAGGCGGCCCAAGGCGCTGCGCACCGACGGGTCGTCATCCACCACCAGCACCGGCACGCTGAAACGCTCATCGAGCGGCTCGGCAGTTTCGGCCACGCTGCGCAGCAGCGACTTGCCCAGTGCCTGGCCTGGCACCTCGAGGCTGATGTCCACAGCCAGACGGTAGCCGCGACGCGGTACGGTCTGGATCAGGCTGCGGTCGCCAAAGGCCTTGCGCAACATCGACACCTGCACCTGCAGGTTGTTGTCCTCGACCACCGTGCCGGCCCACACCTGGCTGAACAGCTCGTCCTTGCCGACCACCCGGCCGTTGGCCCTGATCAGCGTGGCCAGTACCTCGAAAGCACGCCCACCCAACAGGATCGGCTTGCCGTCGACAAACACTTCGCGCCGCTCCAGCGACACCTGGGCATTGCCTATTCGGATCATGGCTTCCTCGCGCGGGCACCGGGCATTTTCGCTGCCTGGGCAGCCTAGGCCAGCGAACGCGTTCAGGCAATTATCCCGAGGGATAGGTTGGTCTGAGGACTATACAAAAGCCCGCCAGCTGCCAGGGGACGATAACGGACAACAGCGTGCCCGTTCCTGCCAAGCAGGCTGTAACCCGCATCAGTACTGGGCTCGCTGCGTATACTCGCGCCTCAGGATGTCGCTAGCAGGGGTGCTTTATGCTCGATGAACGCCTTGCCCACAGGCCCATCGATTACGACCAGTCGATCGACGAGGGCTGGCTGAACCGATGCGAGATCAGCGCGCTGGGCCAGGAAGGCGAGCTCAGCTACTTCCGCCTGCGCGACCCGGCCACCCGTCAGGCCTGGATCGCCGTGCGCGCCCCGCTCGAGGCCCCCGCCGCCTGCCAGCGCCTGGAACGTGACTACCGCCTGCAACTGGACCCACAGTGGGCGGTAGTCCCGTCGGCGTTCGTGCGTTCGGCCGAAGGCCCATTGCTGGTGTACCCGGCCGGCCGCTCGGTCGCCGACCTGCTCGCCGACGGCCCGCTGGCGCTGACGCCGTTTCTGGACATCGCGGTAAATGCTGCCCATGCCTTGGCACAGGCACACGAACACAATGTGCTGCACGGAGCGCTACAGCCCGGGCATGTGTGCCTGCATGCGCACCAGCGGGTGCGGCTGGGCTTCTTTCGCGCCGACCACGCGCAGCGGCTCAGCGACCAGGGCGCCCCGCTCGGCAACTGGGCCTACCTGGCGCCGGAGCAGGTTTGCCCGCACGGCAGCAGCAGCGACCGCCGCAGTGACATCTATGCCCTGGGCGCCATCCTCTACCAGCTATTGCTGGGCGAGCTGCCCCTGGCCGGCCGCGACACCCAGCACTGGCGCCAGCTGCATGCCGGCGTACAGCCGCGGGCGGCCTGCGAAGTGAACGGCAACGTACCACCGCCCCTCAGCCTGATCCTGGCCAAGGCTTTGGCCAAAGAGCCGGACGCCCGCTACCAGAGCGCACGTGCCCTGGCGGTCGACCTGGCTCATTGCCAGCGGCAATGGGCTACCACCCAGACCATGGCCCCCTTCACCCCAGGTTGCGCCGACCCGGTCGCGCCCAGCCGCGTGCACCTGTATGGCCGCAGCACCGAGCAGCAGGCAATCGCCATGCTGCTCAAGGCCATGCGCCGCGACAGCGCGCCACACGTCCTGCTCATCAACGGTGCAGTCGGCATGGGCAAGTCGAGCCTGGTCGAAGCCGCCCTCAAGGCCGACACCGAGGGCTACCGCGCCGTCGGCAAGTGCAACAGCCTGGCCCAGGCCGTGCCCTACACGCCCTGGGTTGACATACTCGGTGCGCTGACCACCCAGTTGCTGGCCAAGAACAGCCAGGACCTGGACACCCTGCGCCGCGAGATCCTGCAGCGCATCAAAGGCCATGGCCGCCTGCTCGGCAAACTGGCCCCGGACCTGCAGCTCATTCTTGGCCCGCAGCCGCAACTGCCGGCCAAGCTCACGCGCCTCGGGTTGCACAAGGAATTGCACGCGATCATTGAATTCCTCCAGGTTTTCAGCCGCCCTGGACAACCGCTGGTACTGTTCTTCGACGACCTGCAGTGGGCTGACGACGCCTCCCGGCAGCTGCTGGCCCAATTGCTGGCGGAGGCGCCCGATAACCTGCTGCTGATGTTCGCCTGCAACAACGACGCGCCCACCAGCAGCCCGCCACTGGCCATACCCGCAACGCTGCGCAGCACCACGCTGAACCTGCAACCGCTGGGTGTCGAGGCGGTAACCGCACTGATTGGCGAGCGCTACCATGTCACCCCCGAGGACGCGTTGCCGCTGGCCGAAAGGGTTCATGACAAGACAGCCGGCAACCCGTTCTTCATCCACCAGATCCTCAAGGCCATGGTCGAAGACCAGCTGTTCACCTTCGACACCCATGCCATGCGCTGGTCGTGGTGCCTGCACGCCGTGACTCGACACTGCTACGCCGACAATGTCGCCGAGCTGATGATCCAGCGTCTGGCGCGCCTGCCGGCAGCGCAACGCGACCTGTTACGGGTCGCCAGCGCGGCGGGCAGCCGCTGCGATCAGCGCCTGCTGCGGCAGGTACTCGCCCAACCACCAGGCGAACCGTTGAAAGCCTTGATTGGCGCGGGTTTCCTGCAACCAGCCGCGAACGGTTTGAGCTTCACCCATGACCGGGTGATGGAAGCTGCCTACGCGCTCACCCCGGCGTCCGAGCGCGCCTCGCTGCATGCCCGCATTGCCCTGGCCATGCGCCAGGCCTGGGCAGGCCGCCTGCACGAGGTACTGTTCGAGCTCGCCAGCCAGCTGCAACGCGCCAGCCCGTGCGGGTTTGCAGCGGACGACTGCGAAGCGTTCCTGCAGCTTCTGCGCGAAGCGGCATCACGCGCACGCGACCGTGGCGCCTTCGAGCAAACCGCTGATTACCTGCATACCGCCGAGCAGTTGCTGCAGCACGGCGCCTCGCTGGAAAGCCGCACCACGCATGGCTTTGCCATCGCCTGCATGGCGACGGAATGCGACATTCAGCTATCGCGGACGAGCAGCGCCGAAGCCCGCCTGAAGAAATGCCGCCAGCGCGCATATTCGGCGTTGGACCAGGCACGGGCGTGCCGCCTGCAAGCATTGCTGTGCACCTTGCGCGGCGACTACCAGGCGGCCATCGACAGCGCCCTGTCCGGCCTGGACCTGCTGGGTATAAACCCGGCGCGGGGCGTCGACTGGCAACAGGTCGAGGCCTGTCATGCCCATGTACAGGCTTTGGTCGAACAGAAAGGCCGGCACTGCCTGGAGTCGCTGCCACGCACCGACTCGGAGGAAGTGACGGTCGCCATCAGCCTGCTGGCCACGCTGTCATCCTCGTTTTTCGTAAAGGACGACATCTGTTTCCTGCACCTGGCCAAGCTCATGGAAATGTCGCTGCAGCATGGCGTCGCCCCGGGCAGCACCTACGGCATGGCCTGGTACGGGGTGATGATTGCCGAGCGTTTCGGTGCCTACCATGACGGCCATGCCTATTGCCTGGCCGCGCTCAAGCTGATCGAGCGGCACGGTCTCGAGGCCGACCTGACCAGCGCCCTGCTGGCCCTGGACCAGGTCAGCGCCTGGACCTCGCCCATGGAGTTCGCCCGCCGCACCGCGCTCGACGCAGTCCACTCGACGCGCCTGAGCGGCGACCTGGCGATGAGCTGCTACGCCTGCAACCACCTGGTTTCCGACTCGCTGTTCATGGGCCGCTACCTGCCGGAAGTGGTCGAGGAAGTGGCGCAAGGCCTGGCCACCGTGCGGCGCCACGGCTACCACGATGTCGAACAGATCCTGCAGGCCCAGCAAGCGTTCGTCGCCACCCTCGGTGGTATGCCCGGACCGGCCTCGGCGACCACCTCGAAATCGCCTACCACGCGGTTCTTCCAGCACCTGTTCGCCGGCATGGGCGCCTTCTACATGGGCAATATCGCGCAGGCCATGCGCAACCTCGCATTGGCCGCTGACAACGCCTGGGCTGCACCGGCACACATCAACCTGGCCGACTACCACCTGTTCCGCGGCCTGGCCCTGGGCAGCCCGGAGGCCCCCGGCAACCTGGCCGACAAGCTGCGCGAGCTGCATACCCTGCACGAGCGCTTCAGCCGCTGGGCCAGCTTCAACCCGGCCACCTTCCGCAACAAGCTGCTGCTGATCGAGGGCGTGATCGCCAAGCTCGAAGGCGACGGCCTGGCTGCGATCCGCTGCTTCGACCAGGCGCAGATCGCCGCTACTGCCGCCGGTTTCATCCACGAGCAGGCGCTGGCCCATGAGCAACTGGCCGAGGTGTGCATCCCCAGCGGCCTGATTTCCGGCGCCAACCTGCACCTGCGTATCGCCCGCGACTGCTTTCATATCTGGGGCGCGAGCGGCAAGGTGCACCAACTGGAGACGCTGCATCCATTCCTGCGCACCCAGCCGATCCAGGAGACCTATCGCGCCACCCAGCAGGCCAGGCTGGACCTGGAAGCCGGTATCGAAGCCGCGCGCGCATTGTCCGAGGAAGTGCTGCTCGAAGGCCTGATCGAAACCCTGATGGGCCACCTGACCCAGCACTCCGGCGCCGACCATGGCGCGCTGCTGATCGTCAGCGGTGCCGAGTTCCAGATGGCCGCCCTCGCCTACATCGATGATGACGGACTGCACGTGAGCATGGACAACTGCCAGAGGTTCATGACCCAGGCGCCGCTGTCGGTCATCAACGCCACCATGCGCACCCGCAAGCCGCTGGTACTCAACGATGCCCTCAGCGATTGCCCGGAGGCTTTCCGCCAGCAGTTGCAGGCGCGCAACGCCCGCTCGGTGCTGTGCCTGCCGCTGGTGATCCAGGGCGTGCTGATTGGCCTGGTGTACCTGGAAAACCGCCTGGTGCCGAACCTGTTCGGCAGCCAGCGCCTGGCCATGCTGGAAATCCTCGCCTCACAGGCAGCGGTGTCGCTGCAAACCGCCAAGTTCTATACCCGCCTGGCCGAGGACAACCAGACGCGCGCCCAGATGGAAGCCGAGTTGCGCCGCTCGCGGGCCGAATTGGCGCGCAGCGCACACCTGCAGGTGATGAACGAGCTGTCGGCCTCCATCGCTCATGAAATCAGCCAGCCGCTGCTGGGTATCGCTTCCAACGCCGCGGCCAGCCTGCGCTGGCTGAAACGCGCCGAGCCCAACCTGGAAGAAGCGATTGCCGGCCTGGAAGACATCCGCAATGACAGCGAACGGGCCGCCAACATCGTGCGCGCGCTGCGGGCGCTGGCCAAGCAGTCGCCGATGCAACTCAAGGCGGTGAAGCTGGACGAACTGATTCGCGAGGTGGTGCGCCTGACCTCGGCCGATGCCGCCAGGAGCCGGGTCGAGGTGCAGACGCAGTTGCAAGCCGGGGTGTGCGTGACAGCCGACCCGGTGCAGTTGCAGCAACTGATATACAACCTGATCACCAATGCCTTGGAAGCGCTGGCGGGGTATCGCAGTGATGGCGTGCTGCAGATTGCCTCGGCGCTGGTCGAGGGTGGCGTGGAGATTTGCGTGGACGACAACGGGCCGGGGATTGCCGCGGACGAGCGCGCGCGTGTCTTCGATGCGTTTCATACCACCAAGACCGGTGGCATGGGCATGGGTCTGGCGATCTGCAGCTCGGTGGCTCAGGCGCACGGTGGGCAATTGCAGGCCCTGGTGTCGCAGCTGGGTGGGTGCCGGATTCGTTTCACCTTGCCGGTGAATCCTTCCTAGCCTGTACCGGCCGCTTCGCGGATAGCCCCGCGAAGCGGCCGGTACAGGTCTGCATCAACGCGAGCTCAAGGCCGCATAGCTGTTCATCAGGTTGCGATAGTTGGGGATGCGCTGCGACAGCAGGTTGCCCAGCCCCTCGATGTCGTTGCGCCAGTCGCGATGCAGTTCACAGGCCACCGAGAACCAGTTCATCATCTGTGCACCCGCCTGGGTCATGCGCACCCAGGCCGCCTGCTGCACGGTCTCGTTGAAGGTGCCCGAGGCATCGGTGACCACGAACACGTCAAAGCCTTCCGCCAACGCCGACAGGGTCGGGAAGGCCACGCAGACATCGGTTACCACACCGGCGATGATCAATTGCTTGCGGCCAGTGGCCTTGATTGCCTTGACGAAGTCTTCGTTGTCCCACGCGTTGATCTGGCCCGGGCGGGCGATGTACGGCGCGTCCGGGAACATTTCTTTCAGCTCGGGCACCAGCGGGCCGTTCGGGCCTTGCTCGAAGCTGGTGGTGAGGATGGTCGGCAGGCCGAAGAACTTGGCCAGGTCGCCCAGGGCCAGCACGTTGTTCTTGAACTCGTTGGGCGAAAAGTCCTGCACCAGCGAGATCAGGCCGGTCTGGTGGTCGACCAGCAGCACCACGGCGTCGTCTTTGTTCAAGCGCTTGTAATCGGGTTGGCTCATGGGGGTGACTCCTTGGGTTGGGATAACGGGTGGGCCCTGTCCGCAGGGGTTATACCGGCGGATAGCTTCGGCTTAAGAAAGTACCTGCGCCTGGCGCCACGCCTTCGGCGGCTGGCCGACCAGGCGGCTGAAAGCGCGGGTGAAATGGGCCTGGTCGCAAAAGCCGCATTCCAGGCTCACATGGGTGATGGGCGCTTCGGTGGCGAGCAGGCGCTTGGCCTTTTCCATACGCGCCAGCAGGCGCCAGGCCTGGGGCGACAGGCCGGTAGCCACTTTGAACGCGCGGGAGAAATGGCTGCGGGTGAGGTTGCATACCGCGGCGATCTCGATGATCGACAACGGGCTGTGCAACATCAGTTCCTTGGCCCGGCGCAGCCGCGCGGGCGTTAGTGCGCCGGGGGTTTGCAGCGGCGCTTCGGGCGTCCCAGGGTGCATGGCGACTCTCCTGTTCAATGCAGAAAGTCTCGCCCCCGGCCCATGACAAAGTCCTGAGCCAAACCTGAATTGTTGTTAAATGTGCGCTGCTGGCCCAGGCTGTTTTGCCGATACCATAAGATGCGTTTCGTATTCAGCTTCTGGCCGCTGCCAGCGGCCGGCATTCAAGGCGAAAGAGGTATGCAGGAAAAACCCGCCCACCGCACCGTGGCCATGGTGCTGTTCAACGATGTGTTGCTGCTGGATGTCACCGGCCCCATGGATGCATTCGCCATCGCCAACCGGTTCCTGCCGGCAGAGCGGCAGTACCGGTTGCTGACCTTGGCCGAGGGGGAAGCGGCGGTACGCGGCTCATGCGGCCTGAAAGTGGTCGCTGACCGGCGCCTGGAAGACCTGCCGGAAGCCGTCGACCTGTTGCTGGTGCCAGGCGGCCCGGGCGCCTATGACATCGCCCTGCCCGCGATCGAGCGCTGGCTGCCCCAGGCCGTGCGCCGGGCCAGGCGCTTCGGCGCCATCTGTACCGGGGTGTTCCTGCTGGGGCGGGCCGGGTTGCTCGATGGCTATCGCTGCACCACCCACTGGAACTACGTGGAGCGCCTGGCACAGGCGTTTCCCCAGGCCAAGGTCGAAACCGAGCAGATCTACGTGATAGACCGCTGCCTGATTACCTCGGGCGGCATCACCGCTGGCATCGACTTGGCGCTGGCGGTGGTGGCGGAGGACCATGGCAAGGCGCTGGCCCTGGAAGTGGCCAAGGTGCTGCTGGTCGCCCGCCATCGCCAGGGCGGGCAGACACCCTATGGGCCACTGCTGGCGGCTGTACCACGGGACGATTCGCCGATTGCCCGGGTGCAGGCGTACATCGTCGACCATATCGAGCAAGCCTTCACCGTGCAGAAAATGGCAAACCTGGTGGCCATGAGCGGGCGCAACTTTGCCCGGACGTTCCTGCGCGAGGTCGGGATCACGCCGCTGCAGTACCTACAGAATGCGCGCATCGACCGGGCGCGCAAACTGCTGGAAGGCACCGACCTGCCCTTGAAGGTAGTGGCGGCACAGTGCGGGTTTGGTAGTGACCGGCATTTGCGCAAGGTGTTTTGCGAGCGGATTGGCATGACGCCTGCGCAGTATCGGGCGCAGTTTGGTGGCGGTGAATAGTCGGATCTGCGCTGTCTTCTTCGCGGGCACGCCCGCTCCCACAGCGATAACACCAGCCTCAGGGGCAGTGTTTGTACCTGTGGGAGCGGGCGTGCCCGCGAAGAGACCACCACAGGTTGTCACCTGTATCGGGACAATGTTTCTCCCCAATAGCAGATTGTCCAACTCCATCACAACCCCCAGAATTGTCCGTCAAACTGATCTAACGCTGCCCCGGCAGCTCATGGAGTACGAGCCAATGCCACACGAAGGCAGCCTTCTGCAAACCGCGGTGATCTTCCTGCTCGCCGCAGTCCTCGCCGTCCCCCTGGCCAAACGGCTGCAACTGGGTGCCGTACTCGGCTACCTACTTGCCGGGGTGATCATCGGCCCGCAAGCACTCGGCCTGATCCGCGACACCGAAAGCGTGGCGCACATTTCCGAACTGGGCGTGGTCCTGCTGCTGTTCATCATCGGCCTGGAATTGTCGCCCAAGCGCTTGTGGCTGATGCGCAAGGCGGTGTTCGGTGTCGGGACTGCCCAGGTGCTGCTGACCGGCGCAGTGATCGGTGCCATCGCGCTGTTCGGCTTCAGCCAGACGCTACCGGCAGCCATCGTGCTCGGCCTGGGCCTGGCGTTGTCGTCCACCGCCCTCGGCCTGCAGAGCCTGGCCGAGAGCAAGCAGCTCAACGCGCCACACGGCCGCCTGGCGTTCGCCATCCTGTTGTTCCAGGACATTGCCGCGATCCCGCTGATCGCCCTGGTCCCGCTGCTGGCCGCCAGTGGCCCGGACACCAGCAGTGGCGACAGCCTGGGGCATGGGCTGAAGGTGTTCGCCAGCATTGCCGTGGTCATTGTCGGTGGCCGTTACCTGCTGCGCCCGGTGTTTCGCACCGTGGCCCGCACGCACCTGCCGGAAGTGTCCACGGCCACCGCGCTGCTGGTGGTGATTGGCACCGCCTGGCTGATGGAACAGGCTGGTATCTCCATGGCCCTGGGTGCCTTCCTTGCCGGCCTGCTGCTGGCCGACTCGGAATACCGCCACGAGCTGGAATCGCAGATCGAACCGTTCAAAGGCTTGCTGCTGGGGCTGTTCTTCATCAGCGTCGGCATGGGTGCCAACCTGCGCTTGCTGCTGGAGATGCCGCTGGTGCTGCTGGGCCTGACCCTGTTGCTGGTGGCGGTGAAGCTGGTGTTGCTGATCGGCGTCGGCCGCCTGGCCGGTGGCCTGAGCAGCGCCAGCGCGCTGCGCCTGGGCATGGTGCTGGCCGCAGGTGGCGAGTTCGCCTTCGTGGTGTTCAAGTTGGGCAAGGACCAAGGCCTGTTCGATGCCCAGACCTACGACCTGCTGTTGATGACCATCACCCTGTCGATGGCGATTACCCCGCTGTTGATGCTTGGCTGCGCCCGCGCCCTCAAGCGCCCGCAAGCGGTGCGTGAAGTGCCTGAGCAGTACAAGCAGATCCAGACCGACACGCCACGGGTGGTAATCGTCGGCATGGGCCGCATGGGCCAGATCGTCGCGCGCATCCTGCGCGCCCAGAAGATCCCGTTCATTGCCCTGGAAACTTCGGTGGACACCATCGAGATGACGCGCATGTTCGAACAGGTGCCGGTGTTCTACGGCGACCCGCTGCGCCCTGAGGTGCTGCATGCGGCCAAAGTGGGTGAGGCGGAGTACTTCATCATCACCATCGATGACCCGGAGGCCGCCATCCATACGGCAGAGCGGGTCAAACGCCTGTACCCGCACCTGAAAGTGCTCGCCCGAGCGCGTAACCGCCAGCATGTGCACAAACTGGTGGATGCGGGTGCCGAACCGATTCGCGAGACGTTCTACTCCAGCCTCGAGATGACCCGCCGGGCATTGGTGGGGCTGGGCTTGAGCGACGAGCAGGCGGCGGACCGCATCGAGCGGTTTACCCAGCATGACGAAGAGGTGCTGGTGGCCCAGGGGCAGGTGCGTGACGACCGGGCCAAGGTGATGCAGACGGCCAAGGAGGCGCGGGTGGAGTTGGAGCGGTTGTTTGCTTCGGATGCGGATTGAGCTATCAGGCAAACACTAGCCGTTCTATTTGCGGATGCTCACGGTGCGCGGCCTGCCAGAGGTCGTAGGCAGCCTGCTCTGCAAGGTATTGGCGCGCATCCCCGAGGCCAGCCAGCTCAAGGCGATAAGCAAGGTCGGCTGATATGGCGGCGCGTCCATTAAGTACAGTGGACAGCTGTCCGCGCGAGTAGCCAAGATGGCGGGCCAGCCCCGACACGCTCATGCCAATCGCAGGTAAAACGTCTTCACGCAGGGACTCTCCCGGGTGAGGCGGGTCGAACATTGCCATGATTTCAGCTCCCTAGTGGTAATCCAGATAATCGACAAGCTCCACGTCAGTACCAACGAAGCGGAATACTAGACGCCAATTCCCCGAAACATTTATTGCCCAAAAGCCATCCAGCTTTCCATGCAATGGATGAAGTCGGTTACCTGGACGATTCATGTTTGATGGCATCTGCGCCACTTCAAGCGAAGCAAGCAAGCGTCGCAAACGGGCAACATGATCTGCCCGCACTCCTGATGGGTCGCCTTGTTGATGAAGCAACCTCAGGCCTTTATGCCTGAAGTTACGTATCATTGGAGAACAAGTGTAAGGCCAAGCCTTACACCTTTCAAGCTGGCAGCGGGGAGGCACATAGACATACTCCTGAAGGATTTCCGGCTTGCCCAGTGTGTTCCTACTTAGCCAGGTTGACGCCTTCAGGCGCTCCGATATGTGCGTAAGAGATTTCCTGCAAACCGAATTTGATTGAAGGATTGGCTGAGGCATTGTGGATGGGGCGTAGAGTCGCAGCCCAAGAATTGAAGCCGACACCACAAAAAAGGCCAGCTCCCTACAGAGGGAGCCGGCCTATTTGCGTGAAACTACCAGGCTGTTACTTGCCCGCAGTCAGCGCGTTGTAGCTGGTAATCAGATTGCGGTAGTCGGGGATGTGGTTGGAGCACAGCGCCGCCAGGCCCTCGATGTCGTTGCGCCAGTCGCGGTGCAGTTCACAGGCCACACCAAACCAGGTCATCAGCTGCGCACCGGCCCGGCTCATACGGTCGTGTGCGGCATCACGGGTCATTTCGTTGAAGGTGCCGGAGGCATCGGTCACCACGAATACATCGAACTCTTCTTCCAGGGCCGACAATGCCGGGAAGGCCACGCAAACTTCGGTCACCACACCGGCGATGATCAGCTGCTTCTTGCCGGTGGCCTTCACTGCCTTGACGAAGTCTGCGTTGTCCCAGGCGTTGATCTGGCCTGGGCGGGCGATGTACGGGGCGTCCGGGAACAGCGCTTTCAGCTCCGGCACCAGCGGGCCGTTGGGGCCTTGCTCGAAGCTGGTGGTGAGGATGGTCGGCAGGTTGAAGAACTTGGCCAGGTCGGCCAGGGCCAGCACGTTGTTCTTGAACTTGTCCGGCTCGATATCGCGCACCAGCGACAGCAGGCCAGCCTGATGGTCGACCAGCAGGACAGCGGCGTCGTCTTTGTTCAGGCGGTTGTAGGTGAATTTGCTCATGGTCTGTGCTCCCAAAGGTTTATGAATTTTTCAGCATTTCGAGGTGTTTCGCGTTGATGGGCACAGATTAAAATCACCCCCTTTACGGCGGTAGATAGCAGAATTTGGCTTTAGCGTTCTAATTTATGAACGATGGATTTGCAGGGGCTGTGCCAGCCCTTCGCGGCTGACGCCGCTCCTACAGGGATCGCGCCGGAGCTGGACCTACGCCGCGCCTGTGGGTGCGGCTTCAGGCGCGAAGGGGCCGGCACAGGCAACCACATGCCTGGAGACCGATCATTGGAAGACCTCAACTCGCTCTACTACTTCACCCAGGTAGTCGAGCACGGCGGTTTCGCCCCGGCCGGGCGGGCGCTGGACATGCCCAAGTCAAAACTCAGCCGGCGCATCGCCGACCTTGAAGACCGCCTGGGCGTGCGCCTGCTGCACCGC
Source organism: Pseudomonas sp. SMV7 (assembly GCF_052041995.1). Classification (NCBI taxonomy): domain Bacteria; kingdom Pseudomonadati; phylum Pseudomonadota; class Gammaproteobacteria; order Pseudomonadales; family Pseudomonadaceae; genus Pseudomonas; species Pseudomonas sp. SMV7. The sequence continues at coordinate 39,028 of NZ_JBKGGT010000003.1, forward strand.
ACCAGCCGCCATTGTTCGCTCACCGAGATCGGCCAGGCCTACTACAACCGCTGCCTGGCCATGCGCGTGGAAGCCGAGGGCGCGGCGGAGATCATCGAACGCAACCGCAGCGAACCGCGCGGCCTGGTACGCATCAGCTGCCCGACGACCCTGCTCAACTCCTGGGTCGGGCCGATGCTGACCCGCTACATGCTCAAGTACCCGCAGGTGGAACTGTTCATCGAGAGCACCAACCGCCGCGTCGACCTGCTGCACGAAGGTTTCGACGTCGCTCTGCGGGTGCGCTTCCCGCCACTGGAAAACACCGACATGGTGATGAAGGTACTGAGCAACAGTACCCAGTGCCTGGTCGGCCAGCCGCAGTATCTGGAGCGGCTGCCCAAGGGCTTCGACCCGCAGCTGCTCGGCACGCTGCCCAGCCTGCACTGGGGCAGCGCCCAACGCGAATACCACTGGCAATTGTTCCAGGGCGAGGACACCAGCCACAGCATCGTCATCCCGCATACGCCACGCATGGTCACCGACGACCTGTTCGCCCTGCGTCATTTCGTGGTCGCTGGTGTGGGCATCGCGCACCTGCCGCGGGTGGCAGTGCGCGAGGACCTGGCGTCCGGGCGGCTGGTGGAGCTGTTGCCGGGTTGGCACCCGCGCTGCGGCATCGTGCATGCGATCTTCCCGTCGCGGCGCGGTTTGCTGCCCTCGGTACGGGCACTGATCGATCACCTGGCCGAAGAGTTCGCCATCAGCGACATGGCCTGATTGTCCCTGACCAGCATGTCCACCAGCAGCGCCAGCACCACCGCACCGGCCGCCACGGCGAACAACACGCCGTAGTGGCCACCGCTGGCGGCGAACAGCGCCGAATAGGCGTAGCCGGCAATGGCCTGGAAGCTGGCGAAGGACACCGTAGCACGGCTCCAGGTCGCATTCTGTCGGGCATGCCCCGGCACCAGTTGATGGACCCGCGCCAGCGCCAGCGGCACGATGCCGGGCGGGAACGAGCCGATCAGCAGCGCTGCGGCCCCCAGCAGGCGCAGGTCGTGGCTACCCAGCAGCACAGCCAGGGCAGCCAGTTGTGCCAGCAACACCCAGCGGATGCCGGCACGCGCCCCCAGATGGTCAGCCAACAACCCGTAGAGCACCGGGCCGGCAATCGCCCCCAGGCCATACAAACCCCAGATCATTGCGCCGGCATGGGTACCCGCGCCCAGCCCACGACTGACGTAGTCCACCAGGAACATCATCGGCGCCACCAACGCGGTGGCCATCAGCGCGTATTGCCCGAACAGTACCAGCACCGCCGGTGAAACTGCAGCCGGGCCCGGCGCATGGCCGCCCTGTTGATGCTCCTGCTCGGCCGGCCACCCGCCCCAGCTGCTGAGGCTCAACAGCAGTGACAACGCGGCCAGCCCGAACCAGGTTTCCTGCAGCCCTTGGCCAAGCAGCCACGGTACCAGGCTGGCAGCACCGGCGATGCCCAGGCCAATGCCAAGGAAAATCGCGCCACTGGCCAGGCCCCGCCGCGCGGCAGCGACATGTGGCAGGATCGCGCTGGCCGCCAGCACCATGATCACCCCGCCGGCAACGCCCGACAGCAGGCGCCAGGCAAAGAACCAGGCAACCGACAGCGGCCAGGCACAGGCCAGGAATGCCAGGCTGACCAGCACCATCATGCCGCGCAGCACCGCTGCGCTCGACCAGCGCCTTGCCAGCGGCCTGCCGGCCAGGGCGCCGACCAGGTAGCCGGCGAGGTTGGCCGCGCCCAGGTAGACCACCGCCGAGCTCGCGAACCAGTGCGCCTCGATCAGCGCCGGCACCAGCGGTGTATAGGCAAACCGCGCCAGGCCGATACCGACCAGGCTGGCACACAGCCCGGCCCAGATCGGCAGCCAGGGCGCGCGTTGAGTTTCTGCAGTCATGTTCTTCCCTTGCGCCAGGCAGCGCTTGTTGATGGCGATGGGAAAAGCATAAAGTCGCCAGGCGATGAAATAACGCAGCGATTTCTCATTGCAGGCATGCACTTTTGCATCACAGAGGACAACCTGATGAACTGGGACGACACCCGTGTCTTTCTCGCCCTCTGCCGGGAGCGGACGCTGCGCGGCGCAGCCCGCAGCCTGGGTGTCGACCAGGCGACGGTCGGCCGCCGGCTTGCTTCGCTGGAACAGGCGCTGCACGCCACGCTGTTCCTGCGTGCAGCCAGTGGCTATACGCTGACCCCCGCTGGCGAAACGGCGATGCGCGCAGCCGTCGAGATGGAAGCTGCCGCCGCCGGCCTGCAGCGGCAGGTACTCGGCCTCGACGACCGCCTTGGCGGCGTGGTCCGGGTCACCACTACCGACTCCTTCGCCCTGGACTTCATCATCCCCGCGGTTGCCCGGCTACGCATGGACCATCCCGGAATAGAGGTGCAGCTGCAGGCCTCCACGCAAATGCTCAACCTCAGCCAGCGCGAAGCGGATATTGCCGTGCGTACGCAAAAGCCGGACAACCCGGAGCTGGTGGTGCGCCGGCTGGCACGCTGGCAGAGTGGCCTGTTCGCTTCACGGGATTATCTGCAGCGCTTTGGCGAACCCGCGCCGGGCAGCAGGTTTGCCGGGCATGAGCTGGTGGTCTACCAACCTTATCTGGACAGCGGCAAGGAGGTGATGCTGGCCGGTGAGCCGATCGCGCGCGGGCGCATTGCCATGACCTGCACCTCAGGGTTGATGGTGCGTCGGGCACTGGCCAGCGGGCTCGGGCTGGGCGAGTTGCCGGTGCCACTGGGCGAGCGGGATGGGTTGCAGCAGGTGTGGGCGCACGGCAAGCCTTATGACATCTGGCTGGTGACCCATCAGGACGTGCGGCGTACCGCCCGCGTGCGGGCGGTGATCGAAGCGATTGTGCAGGCGTTCGCTGACTAGCCCACCTGCCCAAAGCACACCCTTACAAGACCCCTGGCCTATCTTTCATCCATAGTCCCGGATCATCCCCGCTGGAGCCCCCATGATCCGCGCCAACCCCGGACCAGGCCGCGCCCTGCTCGCCACCCTTGCCCTCTGCCCACTGCTCAGCCAGGCCGACGAAGCTGGCTGGTCGCTGCTCAGCCGCAACTACTTCCTGCACAGCGACTTCCGCTCGCCCTCCGGTAGCGGCCAGAACTACCGCCAGGAATGGGCCCAGGGTTTCATCGGCGACATCCGTTCCGGCTTCACCGAGGGCACCCTCGGCGTCGGTATCGATGCCCACGGTTTTCTCGGCTTCAAGCTCGACGGCGGTCGCGGCCATGCCGGTACCGGCCTGCTGCCGCGCGACAGTGATGGCCGCGCCGAGTCCGCCTACTCCAGCGCCGGCGCCGCCCTCAAGCTGCGCCTGGGCGACACCCAGTTGCGCTACGGCGAGATGACCGTGGAAACCCCGGTGTTCGATACCGCCGACAAACGCCTGCACCCGGAATACGCCACCGGCTGGTTGCTGGAGAACCGCAGCCTGCCCGACTGGCGCCTGCAGGCCGGGCGCTTCACCGCCTTCAACAACCAGGACAACAGCGCTAGCCATGATGATTTCAGCGGCTACGGCGCCAGCACCGCCAACCGCGCCATCAGCCTGGCCGGCGCCACCTTCGCGCCCCCAGGCCCATTCGGCGCTGCGCTGTACGCCGGGCAGTTGCAGGACACCTGGCGCCAGGCCTATCTCAACCTGAACCTTGCCGAGGGCAACTGGCGCCTGGACGGTAACCTGTACAAGACCCGCGACACCGGCAACGCAAGCGCCGGGGCGATCGACACCCTCGCCTACAGCTTGCTGGCCAGGTACAGCTTCGGTGCCCAGGCGCTGAGCCTGGGCTATCAGAAGGTCGAAGGCGACACCCCGTTCGACTTCGTCGGTGGCGACTCCATCTACCTGGCCAACTCGATCAAGTACGCCGACTTCAACGGCCCTGGCGAGCGCTCCTGGCAAATCCGCCATGACCTCAATTTGGCCACCCTCGGTGTGCCCGGCCTGAGCCTGATGGGCCGCTACGTCAGCGGCCGCGGTATCGACGGCAGCCACGCCCCGGCGCGCGGCGCCTATGTAGGCCAGTATGGCAAGGGCGGCAAGCACTGGGAGCGCGACATCGACCTGAAATACGTGGTGCAGTCGGGCGCCGCCAAGGACTTGAGCCTGTCGCTCTCCCATGTCAGCCACCGCGCCAACCAGGCCCAGGCCGGCGATGACATCGATCGCCTCTACCTGATCATCGAATACCCACTCAAAGGCAGCTTCTGACATGAGCACATCCCCTTCAGGCGCCTGGAGCCCGTTGCGCAACACCACCTTCCGCATGCTGTGGATTGCCACCATTGCCTCGAACATCGGCACCTGGATGCACGAGGTGGGCGCCGGCTGGCTGATGACCACGCTGTCGGCCAGCCCGCTGCACGTGGCGCTGATCCAGGTGGCCGGCTCGCTGCCGATGTTCTTCCTGGCCCTGCCGGCCGGCGCCGCGGCGGATATCGTCGACAAGCGCCGCTACCTGTTGCTGGTACAACTGTGGATGGCCGGCGTGGCCGCTGTACTGGCGGCCCTGACCTTGCTCGGGCTGATGAACGTCACCTTGCTGCTGGTACTGACCCTGGCGCTGGGCATCGGTACGGCACTGATGATGCCGGCGTGGAGCGCGCTGACGCCGGAGCTGGTGGGCAAGCAGGACCTGGCCAACGCAGTGGCGCTTTCCAGTGTCGGCATCAACGTGTCCCGTGCCATCGGCCCGGCATTGGCGGGGGTAGTGGTGAGCATGGTCGGCCCGTGGCTGACCTTTGCCCTGAATGCCATCTCGTTCGCCGGCGTGATCCTGGTGTTGTTGCTGTGGAAACGCGAGGTGAAGGAGCCACTGCTGCCAGCCGAGCGCTTCGTTGGCGCCATGCGTACCGGGTTGCGTTTCGCCCGCAGTGCCAAACCGTTGCAGGCGGTGATGCTGCGCGCGCTGGCGTTCTTTTTCTGCGCCAGTGCCGGTACTTCGCTGCTGCCGCTGATCGTGCGTGGCGAGATGCGCGGCAGCGCAGCAGATTTCGGCCTGCTGCTGGCCGCCATCGGTATTGGCGCAGTGGCTGGCGCCACCTTGCTGCCACGCCTGCGCGAACGCATCAGCCGCGACCGCCTGGTGATGCTGGCCAGCCTGCTGTATGCGTTGTTCCTGTTGGCCTTGGCGCTGGTGCGTAACTTTTATGTGCTATTGCCGGCGATGCTGCTCAGCGGCGCGGCGTGGATCGCAGTGCTGTCCAACCTGCAAGTGGCGGCGCAGACCTCGGTGCCGGCCTGGGTGCGGGCGCGGGCGTTGTCGGTGTACATCCTGATCTTCTTCGGTGCCATGGCCGCTGGCGGGCTGCTGTGGGGCACGTTGGCCAGTCATGCATCAATCACCCTGAGCTTGCTGCTGGCCGCAGGCGGGCTGGCATTCGGCACCTTGCTGACCTGCAGGGTGACGCTGCCGGAAACCGAAGCCGAAGAGCTGACACCGTCGCTGCACTGGCCGGTGCCAGTGCTGAGCGATGAGCTGGACCAGGACAACGGGCCAGTGATGGTCACCGTCGAGTACCACATCGCACCGGCCAAGGCCGCCGCCTTCCAGCGGGCCGCGCGGGAGCTGGAGGCGATGCGCAAGCGCAATGGCGCATTGTCGTGGGGGTTGATGCGCGACAGTGCCGATCCGGCGTTGTGGCTGGAGTTCTTCTTCGAGGAATCGTGGCTGGAGCATCTGCGCCATCACCATCGGGTGACCCGGGGCGAACTGAAGATCGAGGCGCGGGTGCGGATGCTGCAGACCGATGGGGTGGAAGTGAAGATCCGGCATCTGTTGGCTGGAGGTGAGCACAAGGCTCACCATTGATGTTGGATTTTCCGGCCTCTTCGCGGGCTCGCCCGCTCCCACAGGGATCGCACAAAGCCTGAGGGCTGTGGTGTACCTGTGGGAGCGGGCGAGCCCGTGAAGAGGCCAGCACTGAAGGAACAAAAAAGGGGCCAGATGCTGGCCCCTTCTTCACATCAGCTCAGCTTAGAAAGCAAAGCACGAACAACCCAACGCCCCCCAGAAGCCCTGGAAGTCATTCACCGGCACATTCGAATGCCGCGCCTTCTCATGGCTGTGCGCATGCACCCCGCAAGGCCCGACGCACTGGTGCGCCGCTGCCGCCAGCGATGGCGTACCCACGCGCCAGTGGCCCGGCACCTTGGTCACCGGCGACCACTCCGGCAGCACCGGCACCTGTGGCGGGCCGAGCTTGTCGAACTCGGCCGCAGCGTACACCACCTTGCCATCGACCACGGTCAGCACCGACTCGATGCCCTTGATCGCTTCTTCATCGACGCTGAAGAAGTCCAGCGACAATGCCGCCAGGTCGGCCAGCTGGCCCACCTTGATCTGCCCCTTCTTGCCCTGCTCGCTGGAGAACCAGGCACTGCCCTGGGTAAACAGCTGCAATGCGGTGTCGCGGCTGAGGCCTTCAGGGTAAAGCTCCATGCCACCGACGGTCTTGCCGCTGACCAGCCAGTACAACGAGGTCCATGGGTTGTAGCTGGACACGCGGGTGGCGTCGGTACCGGCACCCACCGGCACGCCCATGTCGAGCATGCGCTTGATCGGCGGGGTCTGCTCGGCAGCCTTGGCGCCGTAGCGGTCGACGAAGTATTCACCCTGGAAGGCCATGCGGTCCTGGATGGCGATACCACCGCCCAGCGCACGCACGCGTTCGATGTTCTGCGCAGTGATGGTCTCGGCGTGGTCGAAGAACCACGGCAGGCCATTGAACGGAATGTCGCGGTTGACCTTCTCGAACACGTCGAGCATGCGCGTGATCGATTCGTTGTAGGTGGCGTGCAGGCGGAATGGCCAGCGCTGCTCGACCAGGTGGCGCACCACCGGCTCCAGCTCTTGCTCCATGGTCTGCGGCAGGTCCGGGCGCGGCTCGAGGAAGTCCTCGAAGTCGGCGGCGGAGAACACCAGCATCTCGCCGGCGCCGTTGTGGCGCAGGAAGTCGGTGCCGCTGTGCAGCTTGACGCTGGAGGTCCACTTACGGAAGTCGTCCAGCTCTTCCTTGGGCTTCTGGGTGAACAGGTTGTAGGCGATGCGCACGGTCAACTGGTTGTTGTCGGCCAGTTGCTGGATCACCTGGTAGTCGTCCGGGAAGTTCTGGTAGCCACCACCGGCATCGATGGCGCTGGTCAGGCCCAGGCGGTTGAGTTCGCGCATGAACTGGCGGGTGGAGTTGACCTGGTACTCCAGCGGCAACTTCGGCCCCTTGGCCAGGGTGGCGTAGAGAATCATCGCGTTGGGGCGGGCAATCAACATGCCGGTCGGGTTGCCGAACTTGTCACGCTGGATCTCGCCACCCGGCGGGTTGGGCGTGTCCTTGCTGTAGCCGACAGCCTTGAGCGCAGCGCGGTTGAGCAACGCGCGGTCATACAGGTGCAACAGGAACACTGGCGTGTCCGGGGCGGCCTGGTTGATTTCTTCCAGGGTGGGCATGCGTTTTTCGGCGAACTGGAATTCGTTCCAGCCACCGACCACGCGCACCCACTGCGGGGTGGGCGTGCGCGCGGCCTGGTCCTTGAGCATGCGCAGGGCATCGGCCACCGACGGCACGCCTTCCCAGCGCAGCTCCAGGTTGTAGTTCAGGCCACCACGAATCAGGTGCAGGTGCGAGTCGTTCAGGCCCGGAATGACCGTGCGCTGCTTGAGGTCGATGATCTGCGTGGAGGCACCCTTGTGGGCCATGGCCTCGGCGTCGTTGCCCACGGCGATGAAACGGCCATCCTTGATGGCGACGGCGGTCGCGGTGGGTTTTTCACGATCAACGGTGTGCAGTTTGCCGTTGAACAGAATCAGGTCGGCGGTCATGGAACCTCCTTGAGTGGATGCGTAAGCGGAACCGGTAAAGGGCAATGCCGACCAGAGCGCACCGGCGGCGCCGAGCACGCTGCTGGTGGCGAGGAACTGGCGACGGGTCTTGTCGTTGCGGTCCTGGGACATGGTCTTCTCCGTCTGGTGGCGGCGCCGGCAGGCGCAACTGCGGAGCATGCCGGTGAGTGCAGGGCCAGGGCTTGGATGGATGTGCGGTGGGTTGTAGAAGGTTAGCCCTGTTCAAGCTTTGTGCTGCCTGGGCCGGCCTCTTCGCGGGCAAGCCGGTTTCCCACAGGTAGGTCACAAGGCCTGAGGCCTGCGCCGTACCTGTGGGAGCGGGCGAGCCCGCGAATGCCTGGCGCAATTACTTCTGCAGGAACGCCAGCAGGTCCTCGTTCAGCTGCTGTGCATGCGTCACGGCAAACCCGTGTGGCGCCCCGGCATACACCTTCAGTTCAGCCCCACGAATCAGCTCCGCGGCCTGCTTGCCGGTGGTCTCGAACGGCACGATCTGGTCGTCGTCGCCATGGATCACCAGGGTCGGCACATCGACCTTGGCCATGTCCGGGCGGAAGTCGGTCTCGGAAAACGCCGTCACGCAATCCAGGGTGCCCTTGATCGATGCCATCAGCGCGATGTTCAAGGTTTGCGTCTGCACGCCCTGGGACACCTGCTGCCCATGGTTCAGGCCATAGAACGGCGTGGCAAAGTCGGCGATGAACTGCGCCCTGTCGGCACGCAGGCCGGCACGGATGCCTTCGAACACCGACAGGTCGACACCCTGTGGGTTGTCGTCACGCTTGCCGAAGATCGGCGTCACTGCGCCCAGCAAGACCAGGCCAGCCACACGCTCGCTACCGTGACGGGCGATGTAGCGGCTGACATCGCCACCGCCCATCGAGAAGCCCACCAGGGTCACCTCGCGCAGGTCGAGGTGCTCGATCAGCTGGGCAATATCGTCGGCGAACGTGTCGTAGTCGTAGCCACTCCACGGCTGGCTCGAGCGGCCGAAGCCACGGCGGTCGAAGGCGATGGCGCGGTAACCGCGGCTGGCCAGGAACTCCATCTGCGAGTCCCACATGTCGGCATCCAGCGGCCAGCCGTGGCTGAACAGCACGGGCTTGCCACTGCCCCAGTCCTTGAAGTAGATCGAAGTGCCATCGCGGGTAACGAACGTGCTCATGTCGGTATCTCCTTGAAAATGTCGAGGTAAAGGCTTGCTCAGCCGCGCAACCAGTTGGCGCAGCGACGGGTGACCCAGGGCATGATGTAGAACACCACGGGCAGGATGACGAACAGGTTGGTGATCAGGTTGCCGATGATCGCGCCGCCCAACTGCGGAAAGTGCGCGAACAGCGGCGCCAGCAGATGCGGAATGACCAGGGTCATCGGGCAGATCACCAGGTAGGTCAGCAGCGCCTGCTTCCAGCGCGGCGGTTGCGCGGCACGGGTGTTCGGCGGGGTGAACCAGAACTCCGGGTCGTCATGCACCTGGGTGTGGTCACCGCCTTCGAGCAACGGCAGCACTTCGTTGACCAGTGCCTGGCGCTCGGCCGAATTGACCCAGGCCTGCAGCAGGCTGGCGTCGGCGAAGCGCACCACCGTGGTGAAGTGCAGCCCGCCGTCGTCGGGGCGAATGACGTTGACGTCCAGGTGCCCCGGCTGACGCCGTGCAGTGCTGACCGTGCGCTTGAGCCAGGCTTCGTAGGCGGCCAGCGACGCGGCGCGGACCTTGTGCTGGATGACCAGGGTCACCACGTTGCGGTTGTCTTGGAATGCGGTGTTCATCGGCGTTCCTTGGGATGAGCTTGCCCGCATCCACTGTGCAACGGCGGACGGGCGGAGGATTGGACGGGTGTGCTGCACTGGCCGGGCACCGACTGGCGGTGCCCGGGAGCGTGGCTTACTTGTTGGCGTTGAAGGCGTTGTAGCTGGTCATCAGGTTGCGGTAGTCGGGGATGTGGTTGGAGCACAGCGCCGCCAGGCCTTCGATGTCGTTGCGCCAGTCGCGGTGCAGCTCACAGGCCACGCCGAACCAGGTCATCAGTTGCGCACCGGCCTGGCTCATGCGGTCGTGGGCAGCGTCGCGGGTCATTTCGTTGAAGGTGCCGGAAGCATCGGTCACCACGAATACGTCGAACTCTTCTTCCAGGGCCGACAGCGCCGGGAAAGCTACACAGACCTCGGTCACCACGCCGGCGATGATCAGCTGTTTCTTGCCGGTGGCCTTCACGGCCTTGACGAAATCTTCGTTGTCCCAGGCGTTGATCTGGCCTGGACGGGCGATGTACGGGGCATCCGGGAACAGCGCTTTCAGCTCGGGCACCAGCGGGCCGTTGGGGCCTTGCTCGAAGCTGGTGGTGAGGATGGTCGGCAGGTTGAAGAACTTGGCCAGGTCGGCCAGGGCCAGCACGTTGTTCTTGAACGCATCCGGCTCGATGTCACGTACCAGCGACAGCAGGCCAGCCTGGTGGTCGACCAGCAGCACAGCAGCGTCGTCTTTGTTCAGGCGGTTGTATTTGAAGTTGGTCATGGTCATAGCTCCTAAGGTTTTGAAGTTCAGTAAGTTGGGTGTTGCGCGTTGATGGGAGAAGATTAAAACCATCACCTTTGGCGCGGTAGATAGCGGTTTTTGGCTTTAGCGTTCTGTTTTAGGAACGATCCATTGGCGTTGGATTTGCTGGTCTCTTCGCGGCTAAACCCGCTTCCACACGTACTGAACTGGCTTTGCTATTTGCGCGATCCCTGTGCAAGCAGGTTTGCAGGCGCCCATTGCCTGCAACGACAACCTGCTCTATTACTACCCACAGCCCTCCCCTACCCCCGAGACCTCCATGCTGGCGTTCATCCAGTCATACCCGCTGTTGCTCGGCATCGCCCTGATCCTGCTCGACCTCGTGCTCTGGCAGCTCATTCCCCTCCAGCACCGGGCCTGGCGCATCGGCGCGCGGCTGGTGCTGTTCCTGCTGTTCAGCTCGGTACTGGTGGCCGCCGGCATGAGCCCGCTGCAACCGCCCCCCTGGGCCGACGATGTCTCGCGCAACCTGTTGGCCACGGTACTGGCCATCGGCTGGTGGCTGTTCGGCGCACGTACGGTGACGGTGGTGTTCGGCCTGTTGCTGGTGGCCCGTGGCAGCCACGGCGGGCGGTTGCTGCAGGATGTGCTGGGGGCGCTGATATTCCTGGCCGCCGTGGTCGCCGCGGCAGGCTATGTGCTGCAATTGCCGGTGAAGGGCCTGCTGGCCACCTCCGGGGTGATGGCCATCGTCATCGGCCTGGCGCTGCAAAGCACGCTGGCCGACGTGTTCAGCGGTATCATCCTGAACACCACGCGGCCCTACCAGATTGGCGATTCGATCTCGATTGACGGCACCGAAGGCAAGGTGCTGGAAATCGACTGGCGGGCTACCCGCCTGCTCACCGGCAGCGGCAGCCTGGCGGTGATTCCCAATTCGGTGGCAGCCAAGGCGCGGCTGCTCAACCACAGCCGCCCGGCCGACGTACATGGCGTATCGATCAGTGTGGTGGTGCCGGCCAAGGTGCGCCCCAAGCGGGTGTTCGATGCGCTGGAAAAAGCCTTGCAAGGCGTCAGCGCCATTCTTGCCACGCCAAAGCCGAAGGTCGCGGTGAAGGCATCGACGCTGGAATCAGTGGAGTACGAGGCCAGCGGCTTCGTCGCCGACGCAGGCGCCAAGGGTGATGCGCGCAACCAGCTGTTCGACCTGGCGCACCGGCACCTGGAGGCCAGCGGGGTGATGTGGAACGTTGACCTGGCCATGCCGCCGCGCAGCCGCCAGCGCGAGGTACTGGACGAAGTGCGGGTGTTCCGTTCGCTGAGCGATGAGGAACGCGATGCCTTGAGCCAGCGCATGACAGCAGTGGAGTACCTGGCAGACCAGGTGATCCTGGGCGTGGGCGAGCAATCCGAGCACCTGCTGGTGATTGGCAGCGGCGTCGTATCGGCGTCGATCCGCGATGGCGACAGGCTGGTGGAGGCCGGGCGCATGGGGCCCGGTGAGGTGCTGGGAATCGAGGGCATCATCGACGAGGACGACTCGTTTGCCGAGTTCCGCACGTTGACCAGTTGCGTGCTGTATCGCATCGACAAGGAACAGGTCAAAAGCTGCCTGGTGCAACGTGGCGAGGTGCAGGCAGCGCTGGGCAAGTTGCAGCGCTTCAGGCGGCAGAGCCGCGAGTCGCTGTTGCTGCAGAAGCCGGCTTCGATCAAGAAAGGCGGCTTCCTGAGCTGGTTGCACAAGTAGGCCTGGGCCGCCACGCGGCTACGAACGCGACCTAGCGCTTACAGCACGACCCTCAGGCATTGCCCAGCGTGGTACAGCGAGAACCCGGACTCGTAGAATGCAGTGCGCAGCGAAGGTGCACTCACCCCCTTCATTGGCGAGAACGGAATCGGCAGGCTGCCCGCCTCGCCCTTCAGCAGGAACTCGGCAAACGCTCGGCCGATCACGGTCCCGGTGGTATTGCCACGCCCGTTGTAGCCGGTGACTGCCACCAGCCCCGGCGCCGGCTCGAACAGGCGCATCAGGTGGTCGGGGGTGAAGTCGATGCAGCCGGTCCAGTGCATCTCCCATTCGACCTTGCCCAGCTCGGGGTAGTAGTGGCTCTGGATCCGGTCGGCCCAGCTGCGTACGAACCAGGCCGGCTTGTTGTCGACCCGGCCGAGGCTGCCCAGTAGCAGGCGGCCCTGGTCGTCGCGGCGGATGCTGCTGAGCACGGTGCGGGTGTCCCAGGAACCCTGGCCATGCGGCAGTACCTTGTCGGCGGCAGCGCCGTGCAACGGCTTGGACGCCACCTGGTAGTAGTAACCGCGGAAGAACTGCTTCTGCAGGTTGCTCCAGTCGCCTTCGGTGTAGGCCCCGGTGGAAATCACCACCTTGTCGGCGCGCACCGCGCCACGTGCGGTCTTCACCCGCCAGGCATCGCCATCACGCGCCAGGCCTTCGACCGACGACTGCTGGAACAGCTTGCCGCCCAGGCGCGCTACCGCGGCAGCCAGGCCCTGGGTGTAGCCCATGGGGTTGATGGTGCCGGCGCGGCGATCGAGCAGCGCGGCGGAGATCTTGTCGGTACCGCAGTATTCCTGGCATTGGGCGCCGGTCAGCAGCTCCACATCGGCCCCCCGGCGGTGCCATTGTTCGTGGCGGGCTTCGAGGTCGGCGATGCCGGTGGCGTTGTGCGCCATGTGCAAGGTGCCTTTGTGCTGCGCCTGGCAGTCGATGCCAAGGCGCTCGATCATGGCGAACACCTCAGCCGGGGCCTCACCCAGCACCTTGTTCAGGCGGCTGCCCTGCTGCAGGCCGAGGGTGGCTTCGACATCGTCAGGGCGAATCCAGGTACCGGCGTTGACCAGGCCGACGTTGCGCCCGGAGCCGCCATGGCCGATCTTCCAGGCCTCCAGCAGGATCACCGACTTGCCCTGCTCGAGCAGGTGGATGGCCGCTGACAGGCCGGTAATGCCGCCACCGATCACGCAGACATCGGCCTTGTGCTCACCGGCCAGGGCCTGGGCGGCGACGCTCGGTTCAGTGACGAATTCCCACAAGCATTGTTGACGCAGTTCGGACATGGCCCGGCTCCAGCAATTTTGTTCTTGTTGGGGCTGCCTTGCAGCCCATTCGCGGGCACGCCCGCTCCCACAGAATCCTCCCAGGCTTCGAACGCTGTGGGGACCCTGTGGGAGCGGGCTTGCCCGCGAACCGGGGGCCATGCCCCCGGCCATGCAGCATCAATCCATCAATCGAACACGATACCCTGCGCCAGCGGCAGCTCGCGCGAGTAGTTCACGGTGTTGGTCTGGCGACGCATGTAGCCTTTCCAGGCGTCCGAACCGGATTCACGGCCACCGCCGGTTTCCTTCTCGCCACCGAACGCACCGCCGATCTCGGCGCCGCTGGTGCCGATGTTGACGTTGGCGATACCGCAGTCGCTGCCCGAAGCACTCTGGAAGCGCTCGGCTTCGCGGATGTCGGTGGTGAAGATGCACGACGACAGGCCTTGTGGCACTTCGTTGTTCAGGCGCAGGGCCTCTTCGAAATCGTCATAGGCGAGCACGTACAGGATCGGGGCGAAGGTTTCGTGGCGCACCACGTCGCTCTGCGCCGGCATTTCGGCAATGGCAGGCGACACGTAGTAGGCGTTCGGGTACTGGTCGGCCAGCTGGCGCTCGCCGCCAAACACCTGGCCGCCTTCATCACGGGCCTTGGCCAGCGCACCTTGCATGGCATCGAACGACTGCTTGTCGATCAGCGGGCCCACCAGGTTGTCCTTGCGTGGGTCGCCAATGCGCACCTTGCCGTAGGCGGCCTTGACGCGGGCCACCACTTCGTCCTTGATCGAGCGGTGCACGATCAGCCGGCGCAAGGTGGTGCAACGCTGGCCGGCGGTACCGACAGCGGAGAACAGGATGCCGCGTACGGCCAGGTCCAGGTCGGCACTCGGGGCCAGGATCATGGCGTTGTTGCCGCCCAGTTCCAGGATGCTACGGCCGAAGCGGGCGGCCACACGCGGGCCTACTTCACGGCCCATGCGCGTGCTGCCAGTGGCGCTGACCAGCGGGACGCGCGGGTCGTCGACCAGGGCTTCGCCGGCTTCACGGCCGCCGATCACCAGCTGCGCCAGGCCAGCCGGGGCATCGCCGAAGGCTTTCAGGGCTTTCTCGAACAGTGCCTGGCAGGCCAGGGCGGTCAGCGGGGTCTTCTCCGACGGCTTCCACACCACCGAGTTGCCGGCCACCAGGGCCAGGGCGGTGTTCCAGGCCCAGACCGCGACCGGGAAGTTGAACGCACTGATCACGCCGACCACGCCCAGCGGGTGCCAGGTTTCACGCATGTGGTGGCCGGGGCGCTCGGAGGCGATGGTCAGGCCGTACAGCTGGCGCGACAGGCCAACGGCGAAGTCGCAGATGTCGATCATTTCCTGCACTTCGCCCAGGCCTTCCTGGGTGATCTTGCCGGCTTCGATCGATACCAGCTCGCCGAGGTCGGCCTTGTGCTCACGCAGCACCTCACCGAACAACCGCACCAGTTCGCCACGGCGCGGGGCCGGCACGCTGCGCCAGGCTTCGAAGGCGCCTTGCGCCTGGTCGATGCGGGCGATGGTCTCGGCCTTGCCGAGCAGTTTCACCGAGGCGATCTGGCTGCCGTCGATCGGCGTGTGAACAGGGTAGTCGCCCTGGGTGTAAGCCTCGGCGGCAACGCCAAGGCGCTCGAGCAATCCAGCAACCATTGTGCTTCTCCTACATCGGGTGATGGGGTGGAAAAATGATGTGGGTCAGTATTAATCCGATCACATAGCTACAACAAACGACCTTTATTCCGCATATCATTCCGCCAGGTAATGATTTGAGCCGCAGAGACCGCTATGTCCAAACGCCTGGTGCCGTCCATGACCGCCCTGCAGTGCTTTGAAGCTGCAGCCCGCCATTTGAGCTTTACCCGTGCCGCCGAAGAACTGCACCTGACCCAGAGCGCGGTCAGCAAGCAGGTGGCGCAGCTGGAAGACATGCTGCGCCACCACCTGTTCCTGCGTATCCGCCGCCGCCTGCAGCTGACCCCAGCCGGTAGCCTGTACCTGGCCGAGGTCAACAAGATCCTCACCCAGGTCGACATGTCCAGCCGCTACGTGCTCACCTACGGCGAGCAGACCGAGATATTGAAGGTAGCCACCCAGCCGAGTTTCGGCGTGCGCTGGCTGATTCCGCACCTCAAGGGTTTTGGCAAACGCCACGGCAATATCCACCTCGACATCCGCAACGAGATGGAGCCGTTCGCCTTGCTGCAGGGTTCGGCGGACGTGGTGTTCTTCTATGGTCAGGGCACCTGGCCGGGGGCCACCTGCATGGAATTGTTCGGTGAAGAGGTGGTGCCGGTGTGCGCACCGGAGCTGCTGGCCGGCCGCGAACTGGTCGATGCCGGGCAACTGGCCGAACTGGTGCTGCTACAGAGCACCTCGCGGCCAGAGGCGTGGCACGAATGGTTTCTGGAGCTGGGCCTGGAAAGCGTCAGCGCCTACCACGGGCCGCGCTTCGATACGTTCTATATGGCCTTGAGCGCGGCGCAGTCCGGCTGCGGGGTGGCGCTGGTGCCGCGCTACCTGGCGGCGAAGGAGCTGGCCGAGGGCAGCCTGGTAATGCCGTGGAACCATGCAATGCGCAGTGCCGGGGCGCATTACCTGGCGTATGCCGAGCATGCAGCGGAGGTGCCCAAGGTGCGGGCGTTGGTGGAGTGGATTCGCGAGCAGCTCTCGGCTTGAGGGCCTCTTCGCGGGCACGCCCGCTCCCACAGGGTCCGCGCAAGGTCTGAACTCTGTGGGAGCGGGCATGCTCGCGAAAGAGCCCTTAAGGTCGATCAAAAAAGGAATGACACACTCACTTTTTTTCGCTTGTAAGCCAAGTGCATTCCCCGCTTTCATGTAAGCGTCCGAACCCAACCAATGGAAGCTAGCGATGCCCGCCCTCGATTTCGTCAGCCCCGACAACATCCGCGCGCAGTTCTCCGCCGCCATGTCGCTCATGTACAAACAGGAAGTGCCCCTGTACGGCACGCTGCTGGAGCTGGTGAGCGAAATCAACCAGCAGGTCATGGCCCGGCAGCCCGAAGTCGCCGAGGCCCTGCGCTGGACTGGCGAAATCGAACGGCTGGACCAGGAGCGCCACGGGGCCATCCGCGTCGGCACTGCGCAAGAGCTGGCAACCATTGCCCGCCTGTTCGCGGTGATGGGCATGCAGCCGGTTGGCTACTACGACCTCAGCTCCGCCGGGGTGCCGGTTCACTCCACCGCCTTCCGCGCGGTGCACGAACAGTCGCTGCATGTCAGCCCGTTCCGCGTATTCACCTCGCTGCTGCGCCTGGAACTGATCGACAACCCGCAGCTGCGCACACTGGCAGAGAGCATCCTGGCCAAACGCAAGATCTTCACCGACCGCGCCCTTGAACTGATCGCCCAGTGCGAACGTGACGGTGGCCTGAACGCGGCAGATGCCGAGGCATTCGTGCAGGAAGCGCTGCACACCTTCCGTTGGCACCATGACGCCACCGTTACTGCCGAGCAGTACCAGCAGCTGCACGACCAGCACCGCCTGATCGCCGACGTGGTGGCCTTCAAGGGCCCGCACATCAACCACCTGACCCCGCGCACGCTGGACATCGATGCGATCCAGGCCGGCATGCCGGCCAAGGGCATCCCGCCAAAGGCTGTGGTCGAAGGCCCGCCTACCCGCCGCCATCCGATCCTGCTGCGCCAGACCAGCTTCAAGGCCCTGCAGGAAAAGGTCGCCTTCAGCGACCAGCAAGGCAGCGAAGGCAGCCACACCGCGCGCTTCGGCGAAATCGAACAGCGCGGTGCGGCCCTGACACCGAAAGGCCGCCAGCTGTACGACAAGCTGCTTGATGCCACTCGGGCCGCCCTGGGTGGCGTGCCGGCCGAGGCCAACGCCGAACGCTACATGGCGCTGCTGAAGGAGAACTTTGCCGAATTCCCGGACGACCTGGCACAGATGCGCCAACAAGGGCTGGCGTACTTCCGCTACTTCGCCACCGAGAAAGGCCTGGCCGCGCGTGGCCAGGATGACCGCCCGAGCACCCTGGAAGGGCTGATCGAAGCGGGCCATGTGCACTACGAAGCGCTGGTTTACGAGGACTTCCTGCCGGTGAGTGCGGCAGGGATCTTCCAGTCCAACCTGGGTGACGATGCGCACGCCGAGTACGGCAGCAATGCCAACCGCGCTGCGTTCGAAGCGGCGCTGGGTATGCAGGTGCAGGATGAGCTGGCCCTGTATGCGCTGAGCGAGCGGCGGTCGCTGCAGGCCTGTGCGCAGGCATTGAACCTGGGTTCGATGTAAGGATTCGGATTACGGGGGGGCGCTGTGCCCCCTGCGGTTTCAGCGGAAGCGGTCCACTTCCTGGCGTAACTGTGCCGCCAACCCTTCCAGTTCACGCGCGGTGAAGGCCAGTTCATTGGCCACCTCGCGTTGCTCGCCGTTGGCCTGGGCAATGCTCTGCAAGTTACGGCTGAGCAGCGTCGCGGTGCTGCTCTGCTCCTGGGTCGCGGTACTGATCACGGCAAATTGCTCACCGGCCGCACGGCTCTGCTCGTCGATACGCGCCAACGCCTGGGCCACCTTGTCGTTGCGTTCCAGGCCTTCCTGCATCAGCTGGTTGCCTTGCTCCAACGTGGTGATGGCGTGCCCGGTCTGCTGCTGGATGCTGGTGATCATGCTGGAAATCTCGTCCGTGGCCTGACGGGTTCGCGCAGCCAGCCCCCGCACTTCATCGGCCACCACGGCAAAGCCACGCCCCTGCTCGCCGGCACGCGCCGCCTCGATGGCAGCGTTCAAAGCCAGCAGGTTGGTCTGCTCGGCGATCGCGGTGATCACGCTGATGATGCCGCCAATTTCCTGCGAGCGGGCGCCCAGGCTGTCCATCACCGTAGCGGTACCGCCAAGCGCCTCGGCAATCTGTGTCAGCGAGCGCGACGCCTCGTCCATGGCATTGCGACCGATGCGGGTCTGCTGGGCGTTGTCACGGGCCATGCGCTCGGTGCCGGCCATGTTGTCGGCGATGTTCATCGAGGTGGCGCTGAACTCTTCCACCGCGCCGGCCATGCTGGTGATTTCGCCGGATTGCTGATCCATGCCCTCGCACGCGCCAGCCGACAGGCCAGCCAGCGAGCGTGCACGGGTACTGACCTGCTCGGAGGCGCCGCGGATGTGCTCGACCATGGTCGCCAGTGCTTCGCCCATCTTGTTGAAGCTGCGTGCCAGCTGGCCGATCTCGTCATCGCTGGTCACGCTCAGGCGTGCCCCCAGGTCTCCCGCCCCGAGCGCTTCTGCCTGGCGCACCAGGTCGTCCAGCGGGCGCAGCTTGCGGCGCAACAGCCACAGCGTGGCGGCGACGGCCAGCAACATCGCCAGCAGGCTGCCGATGGCCAGGCGCAGGCCGACGCTCCAGGTCACTTGGCGAATTTCTGCCATCGGCATGCTGGCGACCACGGTCCAGGGCCCTTCGGCGAAGGGCGCGGTGGCGCTGTACAGCTGCTGGTCGGCATTGGCTGGTGGTACCAGCCAGGCACCCTTCTCGTCACGCAAGGCCAACGAGCCGGTCTGGCCGATGCGGAAACGCGCCAGGTTGGCGAACTGGGCATTCTGCGCATCGGTGTAGTCGAAGCCGACGAACAGCACGGCGATCACCTGGCCACTGGCATCGCTCACCGGCACATAGCGGGTCATGTAGTTGCGCTCGAACAGCACGGCGCGGCCCACGTACATCTGCCCGGCCAGCAGTCGCGCATAGGCCGGGTGCTGGCGATCGAGCAGGGTACCGATGGCACGGCTGCCGTCCTGCTTCTTCAGGTTGGTGCTGATGCGCACGAAATCGTCACCGCTGCGCACGAACAGCGTGGCAATGCCGGCGGTCATCTGCTGGAAATCGTCGACCAGCTGAAAATCGTTGTTCAGCAGCTGATTGCCCAGGTACAGGGCAGGCGTGGCCTGGCCGGCGACCTGCACGGTCTCGCCCGCATGCAACGACAGGCCCGAGGCGAAGCGCCGCTCGAACAGGCCGCTGAGGCGCTGGGTGTTGTCCTTGAGCGAGCCGTGGAAGGTATCGAGCTGGTCGGCCAGCAAACGCGCCTCGCTGGCCAGGTGGGCCTGGCGGGTGGCGAGGTTGGCATCGTCCAGCGAGCGCAAGGCGAACAGGGTACTGCCGGAGATCACCAGTGCCAGCACGACGGCGAGGGCAACCCCCAGTTGCGAGGCGATTCGGGCACGCGGTTGAGACATGGTCAAGCTCCTGGCAAGGGGCCGGGATCGTCCTGATCACGTGGGCCACCCGCTTGTTGTCGTCGGGAAGCGCGCCCTCTTCCGGGACGCTGGTGCCACTTGATCGGCGTCGCCAGGGAATACTTGAGTGTCGGGCCGGGATATTCGCAAACCTTTGCGTCTGGCATTCAAGGCGTCGGCAGGATCTGCACATCGGGCAGATCCACCGCCGCCGCTTCGTCCTGCAGGAACCTGCTCAGGCGCCGCAAGCGCTCCCCGCCCGGGCGGGTGCGCGGCCATACCATGTAATAGTCCATGCCGCTGGGAACGGCGGTCGGCCACGGCAGGCTCAAGCGCCCCTGGGCCACGTCCTCGGCGACCATCAGCAGGTCTCCCATGGAGATGCCGTAGCCGCGCGCGGCTGCGATCATGCCGAGTTCCAGGGTATCGAATACCTGCCCGCCCTTTAGCGAAACCTGGTCGCCGAGGCCCATGCGCTCGAGCCAGGCGCGCCAATCGCGCTTGTCCGGCGTCGGGTGCAGCAGCTCGATACCGGCCAGCCGCCGTTCGTCCCATGGGCCATCCGCGAGCAGGTCCGGCGCCCCTACCGGGATCAGCAGTTCGGCGAACAACCGGCGCACCTCCCAGTCCGGCGGAAACACGCCGTCGCTGAGCAGCACCGCACAGTCGAACGGTTCGTTGCTGAAGTCCACATGGTCAACGTCCATCCAGGCACTGGTCAGTTGCACTTCGTTGCCGGGTTGCAGGTGCCGGAAGCAGCTCAGCCGCGCCAGCAGCCAGCGCATGGTCAGGGTCGAAGGCGCCTTCATGCGCAGGATGCCGTCCTCGCCACGCAAGCTCTCGCAGGCCCGCTCCAGCGCAGCGAAGCCTTCCCGCACGCCTGGCAGCAGCACCCGCGCTGCTTCGGTCAGTTGCAGGCTGCGGCCATTGCGCATGAACAGGCGACAGGCGAAATGGTCTTCCAGTGTACGGATATGCCGGCTGATCGCGCTCTGGGTGATCGACAGCTCCTCACCGGCACGGGTGAACGAGCTCAGCCGGGCGGCGGCTTCGAATGCGCGCAGGGCATACAACGGTGGGAGCTGACGTGACATGAGGCACCTGCCATGCGGGCTGGGAAAGGATCACCGGCAAGCATATATGCATGAGTCGAACTCATGCCAACGATCGCTTTTATCCTTTTGTGCAAAGTTGACCAAAGCCTCAGAATCGCCCTTCGTTGATCGCCCCAGGAAAAAGGACCGTCCCATGCATGTCGCGCCCACTACAGAACTGAAGGCTTTGCTGCGCCTGGCCGGGCCACTGATCGCCTCGCAACTGGCGCACATGCTGATGGTGCTCACCGACACCCTGATGATGGCCCGCATCAGCCCGCAGGCCCTGGCTGGCGGCGGCCTGGGCGCGGCGAGCTATTCGTTCGTGTCGATCTTCTGCCTGGGCGTGATCGCTGCGGTCGGCACACTGGTGGCGATCCGCAAGGGTGCCAACGACATCGAGGGCGCCACCCGCCTGGCGCAGAACGGCCTGTGGCTGGCCTGGGGCCTGGCGCTGTGCGCCGGGCTGGTGCTGTGGAACCTCGAGCCGGTGCTGTTGCTGTTCGGGCAAAAACCGGAAAACGTGGCTTCGGCCGCCGAATTCCTCACCCTGCTGCCGCTCGCCCTGCCCGGCTACCTGACCTTCATGGCCTTGCGCGGCTTCACCAGCGCCCTGGGCCGCTCGACCCCGGTGATGATCATCAGCCTGGTGGGCACGGTGCTCAACTACCTGCTCAACGTGGCGCTGATCGAAGGCATGTTCGGCCTGCCGAAGCTGGGCCTGATGGGCATCGGCCTGGTCACCGCAGTGGTGTCGATGGGCATGGCCATCGCCCTGGCGCTGTATATCCGCTGGCACCCGGCCTATGCCGCCTACCCGCTGCGCAAGGGCCTGTCGCGCCCGTCGCTGCCGGCCCTGCGCGAACTGTGGCGGCTGGGCCTGCCGATTGGCGGTACCTACATGGTGGAAGTCGGCCTGTTCGCCTTCGCCGCGCTGTGCATGGGTGTGCTGGGCAGTACCGAGCTGGCGGCGCACCAGATCGCCCTGCAGATCGTTTCCACGGCGTTCATGGTGCCGACCGGCTTGTCGTACGCGGTGACCATGCGGGTGGGGCTGTACTTCGGCGCCGGCAACCTGCTGGCGGCGCGCAGCGCCGGGCGGGTGGGCATCGGCTTCGGGGCGATGATCATGTTTGCCTTCGCCGCGTTGTTCTGGCTCCTGCCCGATGCGCTGGTGGGGCTGTTCATCGACCGCAACGACCCGGCCTTCGCGGCGATCTTCCAGCTGGCGGTGCAGCTGCTGGCGGTGGCGGCATGGTTCGAGCTGTTCGACGGCATGCAGACCATTGCCATGGGTTCGATCCGCGGGCTGAAGGACGCCAAGACCACCTTCCTGATCGGGCTGGTGTGCTATTGGCTGGTGGGGGCGCCGAGCGCCTGGCTGTTCACCTTTACCCTGGGCGGTGGCGCGGTCGGGGTGTGGTGGGGGCTGGCGTTGGGGCTGGCGTGTGCGGCGGTGGCCCTGACCTTTGGCTTTGAGTGGCGGATGAAGCGGCTGCTGGGGAAGGCCGGGCTGACTGACAGGTCTGCAGTGTCTGCATGACCGTTGAGGCTGCTTTGCAGCCCTTGCGTCGCGATGGCGGGCGAAGCCCTCCCAAGGCTGTCACAGACTGACCAGCTTCGGCTTGCTGTAATCCAGCAAGAACGCCATCAACTCGCCCACCGGCAAAGGCTTGCTGACCAGGAACCCTTGCACCTGGTCACAACCGAACCCGCGCAACAAGGCCAGTTGCTCTTCACTCTCCACCCCCTCGGCCACCACCTCGAGGTTGAGGTTGTGCGCCAGGTTGATCATGGCGTGCACCAGCTTGCGGTTCTCCTCACGCATTTCCATCTCGGCCACAAAACTGCGGTCCACCTTGAGCAGGGTGATCGGCAGGCTGTTGAGGTGCACGAACGAAGAGAACCCGGTGCCGAAGTCATCCAGCGAGAAACGCACGCCCAGGCGCCCCAGGGCATCCATGGTCTGGCGTACCAGCTCGTTGCGGCGCATCACCGCGGTTTCGGTCAGCTCGAACTCCAGCCAGCGGGCATCGACACCATGCTCGATGATCAGGCGGCTCAAGGTCGCCAGCAGCTGGCTGTCCTGGAACTGCCGGAAACTCAGGTTGACCGCCATGTGCAGCGGCTCCAGCCCCCCCTCGCACAGTGCCTGCATGTCACGCAGGGCACGGGAAATGACCCAGTAGCCCAACGGTACGATCAGCCCGCTCTGCTCGGCCAGCGGCACGAACTCGCTGGGCGGCAACAGGCCACGCTCGGCATGGCGCCAGCGCACCAGCGCCTCCAGGCCGACGATGCGCCCGTCGGCCAGGTTCAGCCGCGGCTGGTAGTGCAGCTCCAGCTCGTCACGGCGCAGGGCACGACGCAGTTCGCTCTCCAGGTCGGCAAGGCTGCGGGCATTACGGTTGATACGCTCGTTGAACACGTGGAAGGTACAGCCCTGGCTACCCTTGGCCTGGCGCATGGCAATGTGTGCATGCCACATCAGCGGGTCGGCCCCGCCCTGCACGCGCGCATGGGCCAGGCCCAGGCTGCAGCCCAGCAGCAGGCTTTCGCCGTCGATCCAGTACGGCTCGGCCAACGCTTCGACAATGCGCTCGGCCATCCACTCGGCGCGGTTGGCGTCTCGGCGGGTATCGATCAGCAGGGCAAATTCATCACTGCCCAGGCGTGCCAGCTGGTCGCCCGCCTCCAGCTGCTGCTTCAGGCGTGCCACCACTTGCAGGATCAGGCGGTCGCCGCTCTGGTGACCAAGCGCATCATTGACGTGGCGGAAGTTGTCCAGGTCCAGGTGGCCAAGGGCAATGCCACGGCCTTCGTTCTCGGCCAGGCGCGCGGTAAGCAAGGCCTGGAAACCCTGGCGGTTGGCGATACCGGTCAACGGGTCCTGTTCGGCCAGGCGTTGCAAGGTGGCCACCAGCACGCCGCGCTCACGCACATGGCGCAGCGAGCGGCGCAAGGTATCGGCATTGAGTTGCTCGCGCACCAGCCAATCGCTGACCGCACTCGGTGGCAGCTCGGGCTCGTGCTCGAGCAGCAGGATGGTCGGCAGGTCGCAGCGCGCGGGTGCAGGCTGTAGCGCCGGGGTCGCCAGTACGACAGCCTGGCGGTCATGACTGAACAGGCCGTCTACCGCCTCCCAGTTGGGCGCAGTCAGCAGCACTGCAGCACCGTCCAATGCATGCACGCAGTCGCGCAGCAATACGGTCCATTCCGGCTCATCAGCCAACAGCAGCAAACGCAGAGGTTCGACAGGCGTGGACAAGCGGGCTCCTTAGGGCTTCACGGTGCAACGGAAGAGTTCGGGTATGCTACTGCACAAATGAGAATGATTTTTAAATTTGTGAGCGCAAAGCTGACGTAGCGTCCCGACGCATTTTGTCGTGCATCCTGCGCGAAACGGACTCAACCGGCAAATACGTTTTTTCCAGTACCTTGCATTAGTCGCACTAATACCGGCGTTTCCACAAAAGTCTGACTCAGACGTCAGACGGTCGCGCCACAACGGGCCCATGCCTGATAGAATGCGCGGCTATTTTCTGGCGACCCCCGGTTTCTAGCATGTCCCGACTCAATCCCCGGCAGCAGGAAGCCCGTGACTATGTCGGCGGCCCTCTTTTGGTGCTCGCCGGCGCAGGTTCGGGCAAGACCAGCGTGATCACGCGCAAGATTGCCCACCTCATCCAGAACTGCGGCATCCGTGCCCAGTACATCGTGGCGATGACCTTCACCAACAAGGCCGCCCGCGAGATGAAGGAGCGGGTCGCCACCCTGCTGCGTCCGGGCGAAGGCCGTGGCCTGACGGTGTGCACCTTCCACAACCTTGGCCTGAACATCATCCGCAAGGAGCACGAGCGCCTGGGTTACAAGCCGGGCTTCTCGATCTTCGACGAGTCCGACATCAAGGCGTTGCTGTCGGACATCATGCAGAAGGAATATTCCGGCGACGACGGCATCGACGAGATCAAGAACATGATCGGTGCCTGGAAGAACGACCTGATCCTGCCGCCTGAGGCCCTGGAAAAGGCGCGCAACCCGCGCGAGCAGACCGCCGCCATCGTCTATACCCACTACCAGCGTACGCTCAAGGCATTCAACGCGGTGGACTTCGACGACCTGATCCTGCTGCCGGTCAAGCTGTTCCAGGAGCACCCCGACGTGCTGGAGCGCTGGCAGAACCGCGTGCGCTACCTGCTGGTGGATGAATACCAGGACACCAACGCCAGCCAGTACCTGCTGGTGAAGATGCTGATCGGCATGCGCAACCAGTTCACCGTGGTCGGCGACGACGACCAGTCGATCTATGCCTGGCGTGGCGCCCGACCGGAAAACCTCATGCTGCTCAAGGAGGACTACCCTTCCCTGAAGGTGGTGATGCTGGAGCAGAACTATCGCTCCACCAGCCGCATCCTGCGCTGCGCCAACGTGCTGATCGCCAACAACCCGCACGCGTTCGAGAAGCAGCTGTGGAGCGAGATGGGCGTAGGCGACGAGATCCGCGTGATCCGCTGCAAGAACGAGGAAGCCGAGGCCGAACGCGTGGCCATGGAAATCCTCACCCTGCACCTGCGCACCAACCGTCCCTACAGCGACTTTGCCATCCTCTACCGGGGCAACTACCAGGCCAAGCTGATCGAACTGAAGCTGCAGCATCACCAGGTACCGTATCGCCTGTCGGGCGGCAACAGCTTCTTCGGCCGCCAGGAAGTCAAGGACCTGATGGCCTACCTGCGCCTGCTGGTAAACCCGGACGATGACAACGCCTACCTGCGGGTGATCAACGTACCACGCCGGGAAATCGGCTCCACTACCCTCGAAAAGCTTGGCAACTACGCCACCGAACGCGGTATCTCGATGTATGCCGCCAGCGAGGAGCTGGGCCTGGGCGAGCACCTGGACGCCCGCTATACCGAGCGCTTGCAGCGCTTCAAGCACTGGCTGGACGGGGTGCGCCAGAAGGTCGCCCTGGAAGACCCGATTGCCGCACTGCATGAGATGATCCGCGACATCGACTACGAGAACTGGATCCGCCAGCAGACCGCCAGCGACAAGGCTGCCGAGTTCCGTATCAGCAACGTCTGGTTCCTGGTCGAAGCGCTGAAGAACACCCTCGAAAAGGACGAAGAGGGTGACATGACCATCGAGGACGCCATCGGCAAGCTGGTACTGCGCGACATGCTCGAGCGCCAGCAGGAAGAGGAAGAGAACGCCGAAGGCGTGCAGATGATGACCCTGCATGCTTCCAAGGGCCTGGAGTTCCCCTACGTGTTCATCATGGGCATGGAAGAGGAAATCCTCCCGCACCGCTCCAGCATCGAGGCCGACACCATCGAAGAGGAACGCCGCCTGGCCTACGTGGGCATCACCCGCGCGCGCCAGACCCTTGCCTTCACCTTCGCCGCCAAGCGCAAGCAGTACGGCGAAATCATCGACTGCACGCCCAGCCGCTTCCTCGATGAACTGCCGCCGGAAGACCTGGCCTGGGAAGGCCTGGACGACGCGCCGGTCGAGGTCAAGGCGGCACGCGGCAACAACGCCCTGGCCGATATCCGGGCGATGCTCAAACGCTGATCAACCATTACTCTTACTATTGCCGCGTACAGCGGCCACCTTTGTTTCGAGGTAAACACAGTGGAAGCACTGCACCAGAAGATTCGCGAAGAAGGCATCGTGCTTTCCGATCAGGTTCTCAAAGTCGATGCGTTTCTCAACCATCAGATCGACCCTGCGCTGATGCAGCTGATCGGTGACGAGTTCGCCCGCCGGTTCGCCGACGCCGGCGTGACCAAGATCGTCACCATCGAGGCCTCGGGCATCGCCCCGGCGGTGATGACCGGCCTGAAGCTGGGCGTGCCGGTGATTTTCGCCCGCAAGCACCAGTCGCTGACCCTGACCGAAAACCTGCTGACCGCCTCGGTGTATTCCTTCACCAAGCAGACCGAGAACACCGTGGCCATTTCGCCACGCCACCTCAACAGCAGCGACCGTGTCCTGGTGATCGACGACTTCCTGGCCAATGGCAAGGCGTCGCAGGCACTGATCTCGATCATCAAGCAGGCCGGCGCGACCGTGGCCGGCCTGGGCATCGTCATCGAGAAGTCGTTCCAGGGCGGCCGTGCCGAGCTGGACAGCCAGGGCTACCGCGTTGAATCGCTGGCCCGGGTGAAGTCGCTGGAAGGTGGTGTGGTGACTTTCATCGAATAAGGCCGCTATGCGATCTCTGTGGGAGCGGGTTTACCCGCGAATGCGATTTGGGATGCGCCATCGCATTCGCGGGTAAACCCGCTCCCACACGGGACAGTATGTCCGAGCGTTTATTTTGCAGCCTGTAAGCCCGCCAGCAGCAACCGCTGGTAAAGCTCTTCCTTCAACCCCTGCGGCTGGTCCAGCTGCATCCGCGCAAGGTGCCTCGCATAGCCCTCTGGCCCCGGTGCATCCAGTGCGGCCTTGCCCAGCTCCAGCACCTCGCTCAGCTTGAACTTGCTCTTCAACCAGTTCAGCGCGCGCAGCAGATCCCGCTCTTCAGTCGTAAAGTCCGTGCCCAGCGGATACTCCGGGAACAGCCGCGCATGCCGCGCCCTGATCGCCTCCAGGCGCTGCGGCGTGTTGTCGGTAAAGCGCGCTTCCAGTTGAAAGTCCCGGGCGAGCTTGCCGGCCTCCTTGGCCTGTTCGATCAGCCCCTGCTGGAACCGTGAATCACACACCGCCAGCAAACGCGCAATCACCTCGCTGTCGGTCTGCCCGCGCAAGTCGGCGATGCCATATTCGGTCACCACGATATCGCGCAGATGCCGGGGAATGGTGCAGTGGCCATAGGTCCAGAACAGGTTCGAAGTCACCTCTCCGCCCGCCTCGCGCCAGCTGCGCAGCAGCAGGATCGAGCGCCCGCCCTCCAGCGCATGCCCCTGGGCGACGAAGTTGTACTGGCCACCCACGCCGCTGAGCACGCGACCGTCTTCCAGCTGGTCGGCCACCCCGGCACCGAGCAAGGTCATGCCGAACACAGTATTGATGAAGCGCGCATCGCGACGCTGACGGCGCTTGAGTTGCTCCTGCCCGTACAGCTCGTTGATAAAGCTGATGCGGGTCATGGCAAACCGTGCACGCTGTTCCAGCGTCATGTCGCGCAGGCGCTGGTAGAAGGCCTGGGGGCCGAGAAAGAAGCCGCCGTGCAGCACGCTGCCCTGCGCATCCGCCGGGCGCCGCAGCAGGCCCGCTTCAGCCAGCACCAGCAGGCCGTTGACGAACATCTCGCTACAGCCATACAGCCCCTCGGCGAAAGCACCCAGCCCGCCTTCCCGTTCGACCAGCGCTTGCCATGGACCACTCTCCAGGTCATCGAGTACGGCACGGTAACCCGCGTTGTCGCCCTGGCGCGCCAGCAGGGCGGCGGCTACCGCGTCGCCCATGGCACCGATGCCGATCTGCAGGGTGCCACCATCGCGTACCAGGCTGCTGGCGTACAGGCCAATGCAATGATCCTGGGTGCTGACCGGCATGTTCGGCGTGGAAAACAAGCGACGCTGCTCGGCTTCATCGAGCAACAGGTCGAAGGCATCCATGGGCAGCTCGGCGTCGCCTGGCATGTAGGGCAGTTCGGCATGCACCTGGCCGAGCATGAGGATGGTTTCACCAGCGGCACGGCGCCTGGCGATCATCGGCAGCAGGTCGAGGGTGATGTCGGGGTTGCAGGCCAGGCTCAGATGCACCGGCCGCTCCGGGGTCGCCGCCACCAGCTGCGCAATCAGGTTCAGGCCCTTGGCGTTGATATCGCGCGCGGCGTGGCTGTAGTTGCTGCTGGTGTAGCCCTGCTGGGCTGACTCGCTGTGCAGCAGGCTACCGGGCTGCATGAAGAACTGTTCGACCCGGATGTTCGGCGGCAGGCTGTCGTTACGCAAGTCGGCGAGGTAGCTGAGCTCTTCGTAGTCGGCAAAGACCCGCTCGACGAAGGGCCCGAGAAAGCGCCGCTGCAGGCCATCGCCCAATGGCGGCCGCCCCAGGGACAGCGCGGTGTAGATGGTCAGTTGCCGCTCGGGCAGCTCGCGGATGCGGGCATAGAGTGCGTTGACGAAGGCGTTGGGCTTGCCCAGGCCCAGCGGCAGGCCCATGTGGATGTGGGCTGGCAGGCGCGCCAGGACCTGTTCGACAGCCTGGTCGATGGAGCAGAGGTGCATCGGGGCCTCCTGAGACATCCAAGGGTTCAGGGGTTGGACATGGGCCGGAAGTCATTGGTTGCCTGTACCGGCCTTTCGCGGCTGAAGCCGCTACAGGTACAGCGTCGGCCTCAAGGAGCGTGAGGCCATTGCAGGAGCGGCTTCAGCCGCGAAGAGGCCGGTACAGGCGCGATAAAAACAAAGCCCGCCAGAATCAGGCGGGCCTTGTGCAATTCAGCTGCTTCTCACAGCCCGGACATCTTCTTGATGGCCCCTTTGAGGTCATCATCCGAACAATCGGCGCAGGTGCCTTTCGGCGGCATGGCGTTGATACCGGTGATGGCCTTGGCCAGGATGCCGTCCAGGCCGCCCTGGTGGTCGGCACGTTCTTTCCAGGCTGCGGTGTCGCCGATCTTCGGCGCGCCGAGCAGGCCAGAGCCATGGCAGGCGTTGCAGTGTTTGGCGATGATCTCGTCCGGTGTCTTGGCGCCCCCGCCACCTGCGGCAGCGGCCACTTCCATGCCCTTGCATTCCTGGCCCTGCACACACACCTGGCCAACTGGCTCCAGGCGCTTGGCGATGTCGTCATTGGTCGCAGCGGTTGCGCTCATTGCCCAGAGGGCGAATACGGCTGCTGGTACGGCCAGCATCTTCTTGATTTGGTTCACGCGAACACCCTCATGGTGGCTAATCACGCTCGCGGCCACGAATCGGCGAGCGCTGAAAAGTATAGCGGGAACCCGGAAGCCGTGAAACGACCCTACACGGGAAAGGGGTATTGCCGAATCAATGCACTGCGCTGGATCAAAAGTTCGAAGGGGTCGCCGCGCTGATCAACCGCGCCGGCCGGTCAAACGGGTTGCGGAAGCGGTGCGGGCGGGTGCTTTCGAAGTAGTAGCTGTCGCCTTCCTCGAGGATGAAGATCTCGTTGCCGACCACCAGCTCCAGGCGGCCTTCCAGCAGGATGCCGGTTTCCTCGCCGTCATGGGTAAGCATTTCGGCACCCGTGTCGGCACCTGGCGGGTACACCTCGGTAAGAAAGGCAATGGCACGGTTGGGGTGCGACTTGCCGACCAGCTTCATGGTCACCGCACCGTCCGAGATATCGATCAGCTCATGGGCCTTGTAGACGATCTGCGTGGGGCTTTCAGGTTCCAGCTCGACCGAGAAGAACTCGACCATGGACATGGGAATACCGCTCAGCACCTTGCGCAGCGAGCTGATCGACGGGCTCACGCTGTTCTTCTCGATCATCGAGATGGTGCTGTTGGTCACCCCGGCACGCTTGGCGAGCTCACGCTGGGACAGGCCCTTGAGCTTGCGGATGGCTTGCAGTCGTTCGCCGACGTCCAAAGCTGGAGCCTCCTGAAACGGTGGAAAAGGGGGTGGATGTGAACGATATCATGGCAATGCCGTTCAGTATTTACAACACACAGCCCCTCAACCTGTCCGCTTCAGCGTTTCATTCGCCGCAGTAGTCCCGTGGTACCCGCTTCAGGTTGCAGAAGATCTGGTAGGGAATGGTGCCAGCCTGGGCAGCGACCTCGCTGGCCAGCACATGCTTGCCCCACAGTTCGACGGGGCTGCCGACGGTCGCTTCCGGTATGTCGGTCAGGTCGACGTTGAGCATGTCCATCGATACCCGGCCGATCAGCTGCGTGCGCTTGCCGGCGACCAGCACCGGGGTGCCATTCGGCGCCTGGCGTGGGTAGCCATCGGCATAGCCCATGGCGACCACGCCCACACGGGTCGGCCGCGGGCTGATGAACTTGGCGCCATAGCCCACCGGCTCGCCGGCGGGCAGCTCGCGCACGCTGATCACCCGCGATTGCAGGGTCATCACCGGTTGCAGGCGCTCGGCCTCGGCCTGGGCCACTTCGAACGGCGTGGCACCGTACAGCATCAGGCCTGGGCGTACCCAGTCACTGGGTGCCTGCGGCCAGCCCAGCACAGCGGGCGAGTTGCGCAGGCTGCATTCGGCGGCCAGGCCCTGGCGGGCGGCCTCGAATACGGCGATCTGCTGGGCGGTGGCGTCGGCATCCAGCTCGTCGGCGCGGGCGAAGTGGCTCATCAGCACGATGCGCGCGACCTTGCCACTGGCCAGCAGGCGCTGGTAGGCCTCGTGGTAATCCTTGGGGTGCAGGCCGACACGGTGCATGCCGCTGTCGAGCTTGAGCCAGACGGTGAGCGGCTTGTGCAACTGGGTTTGCTCGATCGCTTCCAGCTGCCACAGCGAATGCACCACGCACCACAGGTTGTGCTCGGCGATCAGCGCCAGTTCGCTGGCCTCGAAAAAGCCCTCCAGCAACAGCACCGGGGCCTTGATACCGGCAGCGCGCAGCTCCAACGCCTCTTCGATGCAAGCCACGGCAAAGCCGTCGGCTTCGGCTTCCAGGGCCAGGGCACAGCGCACGGCGCCATGGCCGTAGGCATCGGCCTTGATCACCGCGAGGGCTTTGGCACCGGTCAGTTCACGGGCCAGACGGTAGTTGTGGCGCAGGGCCTGGAGGTCGATCAGGGCGCGGGCGGGACGCATGGCGGCTGCCTTATGGTGGTTCGGGTTGAAATCGGTGTTGGGGTCTTCGCGGGCTCGCCCGCTCCCACAGGTACTGCACAGTTTTCAACATCTGTGGTGTTCCTGTGGGAGCGGGCAAGCCCGCGAAGAGGCCAGTACAGGCGAACTTACTGCTGGTGAGCCGGCGCAGCCTGCCCATGCTTGGCCACTTCCCGGCTGTTGCCATAGCGGAAGATGTCCAGGCCTTCGGCACTGATCTGCGGTTTCTTGCGCGCAATCAGGTCGGCCAGCAAGCGACCGGAGCCGCACGCCATGGTCCAGCCCAAGGTACCGTGGCCGGTGTTCAGGAACAGATTGCGGAACGCCGTGGCACCGACGATCGGCGTACCGTCCGGGGTCGCCGGGCGCAGGCCGGTCCAGAAGCTGGCCTGGCTCAGGTCACCGCCGCGAGGATAAAGGTCGTTGACGATCATCTCCAGCGTTTCGCGCCGACGCGGGTTCAGCGACAGGTCAAAACCGGAGATTTCAGCCATGCCGCCAACCCGGATACGGTTGTCGAAACGGGTGATCGCGACTTTGTAGGTCTCGTCGAGGATGGTCGACGTCGGGGCCATGTCGGCGTTGGTGATCGGCACGGTCAGCGAGTAGCCCTTCAGCGGATACACCGGGGCCTTGATGCCCAGCGGCTTGAGCATCTGCGGCGAGTAGCTGCCCAGCGCCAGCACGTAGCGGTCGGCGGTTTCCAGCTTGCCATCGATCCACACGCCATTGATGCGGTCGCCGGCGAAGTCCAGGCGCTGGATATCCTGGCCGAAGCGGAACTCCACGCCCAGCTTGGTGGCCATGTCGGCCAGCTTGGTGGTGAACAGCTGGCAATCGCCGGTCTGGTCGTTGGGCAAGCGCAGGGCACCGGCCAGGATGTCTTTGACGCCAGCCAGGGCCGGCTCGACACGGGCAATGCCGTCGCGATCGAGCAGCTCGTAAGGCACGCCGGACTGCTCGAGCACGGCAATGTCCTTGGCAGCGGCGTCTACCTGGGCCTGGGTCCGGAACAGCTGGGTGGTGCCCAGGCTGCGGTTTTCATAGGCGATGCCGGTTTCGGCGCGCAGCTCGTCGAGGCAATCGCGGCTGTACTCGGACAGGCGCACCATGCGCTCCTTGTTCACTGCATAACGGCTGGCGGTGCAGTTGCGCAGCATCTGCGCCATCCACAGGTACTGGTCGACGTCGCCGGTGAGCTTGATGGCCAATGGGGCGTGGCGCTCCAGCAGCCATTTGATGGCCTTCAGCGGCACGCCCGGTGCAGCCCAGGGCGAGGCATAGCCGGGCGAGATCTGGCCAGCGTTGGCAAAACTGGTTTCCATGGCCACCGCCGGCTGGCGGTCGACCACAGTCACTTCGAAACCTTGCCGGGCCAGGTAGTAGGCACTGGCGGTTCCGATCACACCGCTACCAAGTACCAGAACTCGCATCGTTTTATTCCTCGCACGCGGCGCACCGCAGTCTTTTGTTGAAATGGCATGGATGCGCGCAGTATAGGAATTTGAAGGCAGTGCAATTCACTATATAAAAGCCTATTATTGGCGAGAATTCTCGGCAAGATCGCCTTTCACGGAGGGGCATCCCCTATGCGAACCCAGCACCAGAGCAAGCGTGAGCTGGACAAGATCGACCGCAACATCCTGCGTATCCTGCAGAACGACGGGCGTATTTCCTTCACCGAACTGGGCGAGAAAGTCGGGCTGTCCACTACCCCTTGCACCGAACGGGTTCGCCGCCTGGAGCGCGAGGGCATCATCATGGGCTACAACGCCCGCCTGAACCCGCAGCACCTCAAGGGCAGCCTGCTGGTGTTCGTGGAAATCAGCCTGGACTACAAGTCGGGGGATACCTTCGAGGAGTTCCGCCGTGCGGTGTTGAAACTGCCACACGTGCTGGAGTGCCACCTGGTTTCGGGCGACTTCGACTACCTGGTGAAGGCGCGCATTTCGGAAATGGCCTCGTACCGCAAGCTGCTTGGCGACATCCTGCTGAAGCTGCCGCATGTGCGCGAATCGAAGAGCTACATCGTGATGGAGGAGGTAAAGGAAAGCCTCTGCCTGCCGATCCCGGACTGAGGCTAGACCAGCACC
The DNA here is from genome assembly GCF_052041995.1 of Pseudomonas sp. SMV7. NCBI lineage: Bacteria > Pseudomonadati > Pseudomonadota > Gammaproteobacteria > Pseudomonadales > Pseudomonadaceae > Pseudomonas > Pseudomonas sp. SMV7. Next base: position 72,580 of record NZ_JBKGGT010000003.1, read on the forward strand.
TGGCGCGTGGTGGCAATGAACTGATGGACCAGTTGCTCGGCGGCAGGGTCGATCATCTGCTCCGGGCCACGGCCCCGCGGGCAGGCCAGGCGCGGGGTGGTGCCGAACAGCCGGCAGATCATCGGCCGCTCTTCATAGACGGTGCAGCCGTTGGGGCCCAGGTGCACGCAATCCAGGCGCTCCAGGGCAGCGTCCTGCTCGGCCTGCGACTTGCGCGGCAGGCGCGCCATTTCTTCCGCCGAGGTGGTGACCGGGCCGCAGCAGTCATGGCAGCCGGGTTCGCACTCGAATGAAGGAATGAGTTCGCGCAGGAAATGGATCTTGTGGCGGTTGCAGGACATGGTTGAATACAAAACAGGGAACCTGGCCGGATTATAGGCTCACCTGGGCCACTCCTACAGCGACGGCGTATGCCAGGCCGGGCGGTTGCCCACCCCAGAGCCCCGGCTTATCCTCCTCCCCTTGCCCATCAGCTTCAGGACCGAGCCAATGATCCACAGCGCGCAGCACGCCGCCTCCTACTACGCCGCCAGCAGCGCGCCCCACCCTGATCACTCTTTCCTGCAAGGCGAGCACAGCGCCGATGTGTGCATCGTCGGTGGTGGCTATTCAGGCCTGAACACCGCCATCGAACTGGCCGAGCGCGGCTTCTCGGTCATCCTGCTGGAAGCTCGCAAGCTCGGTTGGGGCGCCAGTGGGCGCAATGGCGGGCAACTGATCCGCGGTGTCGGCCATGGCCTGGAGCAGTTCGTCCCGGTGATCGGTGAGGAAGGCGTACGCAGCATGAAGCTGATGGGCCTGGAGGCGGTGCAGATCGTCCGTGAGCGGATCGAGCAACATGCCATCGCCTGCGACCTGACCTGGGGCTACTGCGACCTGGCCAACAAACCGGCCGAGTTGCCGGGTTTTGCCGAAGACGCCGAGGAATTGCGCAGCCTGGGCTACGCCCATGAGCTACGCCTGGTCGGCAAGGACGATATCCACAGCGTGGTCGGCGCCGACTGCTATGCGGGCGGGCTGATCGACATGGGCTCGGGGCACCTGCACCCGCTCAACCTGGCCCTGGGTGAAGCGGCCGTGGCCAGCCGACTGGGCGTCAAGCTGTTCGAACAGTCCGAGGTCACCCGCATCGACTATGGCCCTGAAGTGCAGGTACATACCGCCCAGGGCCGGGTGCGGGCCAAGACCTTGGTCCTGTGCTGCAATGCCTACCACAACAACCTCAACCGCGAACTGGGCGGCAAGGTACTGCCGGCAGGCAGCTACATCATCGCCACCGAGCCGCTAGGCGAAGAACGTGCCCGCGCACTGTTGCCGCAGAACATGGCGGTGTGTGACCAACGGGTAGCCCTGGACTATTACCGCCTGTCCGCCGACCACCGCCTGCTGTTCGGCGGTGCCTGCCATTATTCGGGGCGTGACCCCAAGGACATTGCCGCCTACATGCGGCCGAAGATGCTCAAGGTATTTCCGCAACTGGCCGATGTCCGCATCGAATACCAGTGGGGCGGCATGATCGGCATCGGCGCCAACCGCCTGCCACAGGTTGGCCGCCTGGCCAGCCAGCCGAATGTCTATTACGCCCAGGCCTACTCCGGCCATGGGCTGAACGCCACACACCTGGCTGCGCGACTGCTGGGCGAGGCCATCAGCGGTCAGGAGAGCGGGCGCTTCGACCTGTTCGCCAAGGTGCCGCACCTCACCTTCCCCGGCGGCCAGCACCTGCGCTCTCCGTTGCTGGCATTGGGGATGCTGTGGCATCGCCTGAAAGAGCTGATCTGAAAGCGTAGGCGTGGCCCGCGCGACACCTGCCTGATCAGTCTTTCCAGAAGGGTTTGCGCCCTTCTGTACGCGCCTGCTCCCAGCTCAGCCCGACGTCACGCAACTCATCGTCAGTCAGCTGCAGCAGCGCCCTGCGGGTATGCCAGCGATGCAGCATCAGCCCCCAACGCCCCAACCCTTGCGGCGCGTTGAACACCTTGGCCTGCTGCCCGGCTTCCAGTTCCCTGGCCAACAGTTGCAAGCGCACATCGCTCATGCCACCCATCGCTGCATCCTCCGCTCGATTGATACCGTGGAGAAAGCATGCGCGCTACAAGCACCGGCAATACAGATCCAATACAGGCCTATTATTCCCATACAGAATTGGCCGCCGGCCAACTGAATGCTGTATTTTCGATGCAACTGTACCGGTCGCTATGCCAATGCAGCACAGGAGTATGCCGTGACCCTCTACCTGAACCTCGCCGAGCTGCTTGGCGCCCGTATCGAGCAGGGCCTCTACCGTCCCGGCCAGCGCCTGCCATCGGTGCGCGCCCTGAGCGTGGAGCACGGGGTCAGCCTGAGCACCGTGCAGCAGGCCTATCGCATGCTGGAGGACAGCGGCATGGTCTCGCCGCGGCCCAAGTCCGGCTACTTCGTCAGCAACCTTCGCCAGTTGCCCGCTCTCCCCGCTGTCAGCCGCCCGGCCCAGCGCCCGGTGGACATTTCGCAGTGGGAGCAGGTGCTGGAGCTGGTACGCAGCACGCCGCGCCAGGATGTCGTCCAGCTCGGTCGCGGCATGCCCGACATCGACAGCCCCACCCTCAAGCCCCTGCTGCGCAGCCTCGCCCAGCTGAGCAGAAGGCAGGACATGCCAGGCCTGTACTACGACAACATCCACGGCAACCTCGCCCTGCGCGAACAGGTAGCGCGGCTGATGCTCGATTCTGGCTGCCGCCTGGGCCCGGCCGACCTGGTGGTGACCACTGGCTGCCATGAGGCGTTGTCGTGCAGCATTCGTGCAGTCTGTGAGCCCGGCGACATCGTCGCAGTCGACTCGCCGAGCTTCCATGGCGCCATGCAGACCCTCAAGGGCCTGGGCATGAAAGCCCTGGAAATTCCCACCGACCCGGTCACCGGTATCAGCCTGGAGGCGCTGGAGCTGGCCCTGGAGCAGTGGCCGATCAAGCTCATCCAGATCACCCCCAGCTGCAACAACCCACTCGGCTACATCATGCCTGAAGCCCGCAAGAAGGCCCTGCTGAGCCTGGCCCAGCGCTACGACGTGGCCATTCTGGAGGACGATGTCTACGGCGACCTGGCCTATACCTACCCGCGCCCGCGCACGCTCAAGTCCTTTGACGACGATGGCCGCGTGCTGCTGTGCAGCTCGTTCTCCAAGACCCTGGCCCCCGGCCTGCGCATCGGCTGGGTGGCACCCGGGCGTTACCTGGAGCGGGTGCTGCACATGAAATACATCAGCACCGGCAGCACCGCCAGCCAACCGCAGCTGGCAATTGCCGACTTCATCGCTGCCGGGCATTACCAGCCCCATGTACGGCGTATGCGCAGCCAGTACCAGCGTGGCCGCGACCTGATGAGCGACTGGGTGACCCGCTACTTCCCGGCGGGCACGCGGGTCAGCCGGCCCCAGGGTGGTTTCATGCTGTGGGTGGAACTACCCGAACATTTCGACACGTTGCGGCTGAACCGCGCTTTACTGGAACAAGGCGTGCAGGTAGCCGTGGGCAGCATCTTCTCGGCCTCGGGCAAATTCCGCCACTGCCTGCGCATGAACTTCGCCGCGCGGCCGACACCGCAGGTCGAAGCTGCAGTGCGCAAGGTCGGTGAAACCGCCCTTCGTCTACTGGATGAAGAAAACGCTGGCGCGTAACTTTGCGCCGCCCGCTACGGTCCAACCCTTCAAGCCTTCGTTGCACAGGACGATCCACCCTTGAGACCCCAGCGAGCCCTGCCTCTGCTGCTGGTGCTACTGCTCGGCCTTGCCGGCTGTGCCAGCGTCGGCGCGCCCCGCGAAACCAGCCAGGCGCTGCCTGCCAACGACTCGGCCTTCGGCCGTTCGGTCCTGCGCCAGGCCGCGCCCTACAGCGGCCGCTCGGGCTTTCGCCTGCTGCCCAACAGCAACGAGGCGTTCCGCGCCCGCGCCGAACTGATCCGCAACGCCCAGGCGAGCATCGACCTGCAGTACTACATCGTTCACGACGGCCTCAGCACCCGCGCCCTGGTACATGAACTGCTGCGCGCGGCCGACCGTGGCGTGCGCATACGCATCCTGCTCGACGACACCACCAGCGACGGCCTGGACACCATCATGGGCACCCTCGATGCCCACCCGAACATTCACATCCGTGTGTTCAACCCGCTGCACCTGGGCCGTAGTACTGGCGTGACGCGCGCCGTGGGCCGCCTGTTCAACCTGTCGCGCCAGCACCGACGCATGCACAACAAGCTGTTCCTGGTGGACAACAGCATGGCCATCGTCGGCGGGCGCAACCTGGGTGACGAGTATTTCGACGCCGAACCCAACCTCAATTTCACCGACATCGACCTGCTCGGGGTAGGCCCGATCGCCGAACAACTGGGGCATAGCTTCGACCAGTACTGGAACAGTGCCCTCAGCCGGCCGATTACCGACTTCCTCTGGCACGACCCGGATGCCAGCGACCTGCGCGCCAGCCGCCAGCGCCTGGAAGTATCGCTGGCCGAAGCCAGGACCCAACGCAAAGCCCTGTATGACCGCTTGATGGCCTACCAGTCACAGCCGCGCCTGGATGTGTGGCGCAACGAACTGATCTGGGCCCACGCCCAGGCACTCTGGGATGCGCCGAGCAAGGTACTGGCCGACGACGAACCGGACCCGCAACTGTTGCTGAGCCAGCAACTGGCGCCGGACCTGGCCAACGTGCACCGCGAACTAATTCTGATGTCGGCATATTTCGTGCCGCGCGAGCCGGGCCTGCTATACCTGACCGGTCGTGCCGACGCTGGTACTTCGGTGAAGCTGCTGACCAACTCGCTGGAAGCCACCGACGTGCCGGCGGTGCACGGTGGCTATGCGCCCTACCGCCGGGCCTTGCTTGAGCACGGTGTGCAGCTTTACGAACTGCGTCGACAACCCGGTGACCCCAGCGCCGGGCGTTTGAGCTACCACGGCAGCTCGGATTCGAGCCTGCATACCAAGGCGATCGTGTTCGACCGACGCAAGACCTTCATCGGCTCGTTCAACTTCGACCCACGTTCGGTGCTGTGGAATACCGAGGTCGGCGTGCTGGTGGACAGCCCGGAACTGGCCGAGTACACGCGCGAGCTGGCCCATCAGGGTATGGCGCCTGCGTTGAGCTACCAGGTGAAGCTGGTGGGCGACAAACTGGTGTGGGTGACCGAGGACAATGGCCAGCGGCACATGCTGACTTCCGAGCCGGGCGGAATATGGCGGCGCTTCAATGCCTGGATCAGCAAGGCGGTCGGGCTGGAGAAGATGTTGTAACCGGACTTGGGGCTGCTTGACAGCCCCAGGCATCCATCAAGCCGATGCAGGCTCGAAAGCCCCGCGCCGCCGGGTCAACACCACCAACCCCGCAGCTCCCAGCGCCATCAGCCACGGCAGCGCGTGCCCACTGAGCCACTGGCTTCCTGCCCCTGCCAGCAATGGCCCGAGCAGGCAGCCAATACCCCACAGTTGTGCCACATGGGCATTGGCCCGCACCAGTTCATCATCGCGGTAGCGCTCGCCGATCAACACCAGCGACAAGGTGAACAAACCCCCGGCACTGGCCCCGAACAACACCCACAGCGGCCAGATCAGCGGCGTTTGCAACAGCAGCGGAATGACCAGGCTGGACACCAGCAAGGTCACCGCACAGCCAGTGAACAAGGCACGTCGCGACATACGGTCGGCCAGTGCGCCAATAGGCAGCTGCAACACCGCATCGCCCACCACCACGGTACTGACCATGAACAGGGCAATTTCGGTACTGAAGCCCTGCTGCAGGCAATACACCGGCAGCAAGGTCAGGATCATCGCCTCGAACGAGGCGAACAGGGCGATGGCCCAGGCAATCACCGGCAAACGCCGGCAGAAGGCGAACAGGTCGCTGAAGGTGACACTGCAGGCTTCGGTGCTCGGTGCGCCGCCACGCCCCAGGAGAATCAGCGGTGCCACCACCAGCAAGGCGGTGGCGGCCCAGAAGCCAAAGTCATCATCGGAGCCGAGAAAGCCGAGCACCAACGGCCCGGCCAGCTGGCTGAGGGCATAGCTGCTGCCATACAGCGCCACCAGGCGGCCTCGCCACTGCTCGACCACCAACTGGTTGATCCAGCTCTCGCCGAGAATGAACACCACGGTCAGCGACATGCCGATCAGCAGGCGCAAGAACAGCCACAGCGGATAACTGGGCAGCAAGGCGACCAGGCCGATCGACAGCGCCCCGCCCCACAGGCAAAGGCGCATGGCTGAAGGAACGCCGACCCAGCCGGCCAGGCGGCTGGCCAGGCTGGCGCCGACCAGTACACCCAGAGCCGGCATCGCGGCCATCACGCCAATGGCGAAGCTGCCGTAGCCCCACGCCTCCAGGCGCAAGGATACCAACGGCATGCTCACGCCGAGCGCCAGCCCGACGCTGAGCACCGATGCCAGTACGGCGAAGTAGGTCCCCCAACGCATTGCAGCCTCCCAGGCAGAAATTCGAACAGCAGAAACGACGAAGCCGGGCAGCGTGAGCCTGCCCGGCTATCGTTGGGGCTGCCGTGCAGCCCCCCCCTGGGATTACAGCTTGATCCAGGTCGCCTTCAGCTCGGTGTACTTCTCCAGCGCGTGCAGCGACTTGTCACGGCCGTTGCCCGACTGCTTGAAGCCACCGAACGGCGCGGTCATGTCGCCGCCATCGTACTGGTTGACCCAGACGCTGCCAGCGCGTACGGCACGAGCCGTCTTGTGCGCCTTGGAGATGTCCGAGGTCCAGATACCAGCCGCCAGGCCATACGGCGTGTCGTTGGCGATAGCCACGGCCTCTTCGGCGGTATCGAAGGCGATCACCGACAGTACCGGGCCGAAGATCTCTTCCTGGGCGATCTTCATGGCATTGGTCACGCCGTCGAAGATGGTCGGCTCGACATAGGTGCCGCCGGTCTCTTCCAGGGTGCGCTTGCCGCCAGCCAGCAGCTTGGCGCCGTCCTTGTGACCGGCCTCGATGTACGACAGCACGGTGTTCATCTGCTGGGTATCGACCAGGGCACCGACAGTGGTCTGTGGGTCCAGCGGGTTACCCGGCTTCCAGCCTTTCAGGGCCTCGACCACCATGGGCAGGAACTTGTCCTTGATCGAACGTTCGACCAGCAGGCGCGAACCTGCGGTGCACACTTCACCCTGGTTGAAGGCGATGGCACTGGCTGCGGCTTCGGCTGCGGCCTGCAGGTCCGGGGCGTCGGCGAAGACGATGTTCGGGCTCTTGCCACCCGCCTCCAGCCAGATGCGCTTCATGTTCGATTCGCCGGCATAGACCATCAGCTGCTTGGCAATCTTGGTCGAGCCGGTGAACACCAGGGTATCGACATCCATGTGCAGGGCCAGGGCCTTGCCCACAGTGTGGCCGTAGCCTGGCAGCACGTTCAATACGCCTGCCGGGATACCGGCTTCGATGGCCAGTTGGGCGATACGGATGGCGGTCAGCGGCGATTTCTCGGACGGCTTGAGCACCACCGAGTTACCGGTGGCCAGGGCCGGGCCAAGCTTCCAGCAGGCCATCAGCAGCGGGAAGTTCCACGGTACGATGGCACCGACCACGCCCACTGGCTCGCGGGTGACCAGGCCAAGCTGGTCATGCGGGGTCGGGGCGACTTCGTCGTAGACCTTGTCGATCGCTTCGGCGGTCCAGTGGATGGCATTGGCAGCGCCCGGGATGTCGATGCTGGAGGAGTCACCGATCGGCTTGCCCATGTCCAGGGTTTCCAGCAGCGCCAGTTCTTCGACGTTCTTGCGCAGCAGGTCGGCGAAGCGGATCAGCTTGGCCTTGCGCTTGGCCGGGGCCAGTTGCGACCACACGCCGGAGTTGAAGGTGGCACGGGCGTTTTCCACAGCGCGGTTGGCGTCGGCCAGGTCGCAGCTGGCAACCTTGGCCAGGAAGCGTCCGTCGACCGGGCTCAGGCACTCGAAGGTTTCACCGGATGCGGCATCGGTGTATTCGCCGTTGATGAAGGCACGGCCTTCGATCTTCAGTTGCTGGGCACGCTGTTCCCAGTCCGCACGAGTCAGGGTGGTCATACGAAACTCCTCCTCTTGTTTAGGTGCAACGCCGCACTGAGGACTCGCAGGCGTTGTCAGAATTCTGGCCGGGCGACGAGCGCACACTGGCAGGCAATACCCTAAACCAGGCCGGGCAAACTATCAATATATTTGACACAGAAGCCTCAAAAGCCTACTGATGTGCATTTTATTAAACAAAAACAGGAGCCGAACCATGAGCATTGCCAGCATCATCGACTTCGCCCAGGTCATCACCGAGGCCGAACGCTACCGCCCCGCGGCGGAAAAAATCCTCAAGGGCGAGCCGGACCAGGCGGTCTATAACCACTATTCCAGCCCGTGCGGGCAGTTTGCCGCCGGGGTATGGGAAGGCGAAGTGGGGCAGTGGACAGTGAACTACACCGAGCATGAATACTGCGAGATCGTCCAGGGCGTGTCGGTGCTGCGCGACCAGGATGGCGGCGCCAAGACCCTGCGCGCCGGTGACCGGTTCGTGATCCCGGCTGGCTTCAAGGGCACCTGGGAGGTGCTGGAGCCTTGCCGCAAGATTTATGTGATGTTCGAGCAGAAATAAGACCCCGGGGGCTGCTTGGCAGCCCCGGTTTCTGCAGGCATAAAAAAACCCGCCTCCTTTCGGAAGCGGGTTTTTTCAGGTCGCCGATCAATTACTTGATCTTGGCTTCCTTGTACACCACGTGCTTGCGAACAACCGGATCGTATTTCTTGATCTCGATTTTGTCCGGAGTGGTGCGCTTGTTCTTGTCGGTGGTGTAGAAGTGGCCAGTGCCAGCACTCGAAACCAGACGGATCAATTCACGCATGACGTTCTCCTTAGAACTTTTCGCCGCGAGCGCGCAGCTCGGCCAGCACTACGTCGATACCACGCTTGTCAATGACGCGCATGCCTTTGGCGGATACGCGCAGACGCACGAAACGCTTCTCGGACTCAACCCAGAAACGGTGGTGCTGCAGGTTCGGCAGGAAACGACGACGGGTTTTGTTGTTTGCGTGGGAAATGTTGTTCCCGGTTACTGGACCCTTACCAGTAACTTGACAGACTCTCGACATGACTCAGCCCTCTAAAACCACATGCCCAACCCGGCATGGGTTGGCCGCTTAATCTCTCAGTCTTTGGCGCCTGGGCGCCGTGATTCTGGAGGTCTTACCGACCGGATACGCTGACGCGACAGGCCGAGCCCCTAGAAAAGAGCGCTGCTTTATACCAGAAAGACTTGGCCACAACAACAGAAGATACATTTCCGGCGCCGGCCAAGCGCGCCCGGCCAGCATAGCGGCAGGCCCCGCCAGCCGTCGACCGCTCGTCGCCAGTTTTGTAAAAAAGGGTGTGGTCATTTCCCGACAGGCGCACTAGGGTAGGCCTTTTCCAGACTGCACTGGCAGATGGGCCACTGACAGCCAAGGAGCCACCATGCGTGCCGCCGCCCTTTCCTTATTGTTCAACTCCGTGTTCGCCGCCAGCGCCCTGTTCGCCGCTGGCGTTGCCCTGGCCGCCCCGCTGAGCGTCTGCAGCGAGGCCAGCCCCGAAGGCTTCGACGTGGTGCAGTACAACTCGCTGACTACCACCAACGCCACCGCCGACGTGCTGATGAACCGGCTGGTGGAGTTCGATGCGCAGCAAGGCAAGGTGGTGCCGAGCCTGGCGGCCAGCTGGACGGTATCGGCCGACGGCCTGGTCTATGACTTCACCCTGCGCAATGACGTGAAATTCCACACCACCGCCTACTTCAAGCCCAGCCGGGACCTGAACGCCGACGATGTGCTGTTCAGCTTCCAGCGCATGCTCTACCCCGCGCATCCCTGGCACAAGACCGCACCGGGGGGTTACCCACATGCCCAATCGCTGCAACTGGGCAGCCTGATCAAGGCGATCGAGGCACCGGCGCCGAACACCGTGCGCTTCACCCTCAACCACCCGGACGCCACGTTCCTCGCCACCTTGAGCATGGGCTTCGCCTCGATCTACTCCGCCGAATATGCCGACAAGCTGCTCAAGGCCGGCACACCGGAGAAGCTCAACAGCCAGCCGATCGGCACCGGGCCATTCGTGTTCCAGCGCTTTCAGAAAGACGCCGTGGTGCGCTACCGCGCCAACCCTGACTATTTCGCCGGAAAGCCGGCGGTCGACCCGCTGATCTTCGCCATTACCACGGACGCCAACGTCCGCTTGCAGAAGCTCAAGCGCGACGAATGCCAGGTGGCCTTGTCGCCCAAGCCGCTGGACATTGCCGAAGCCGGCAAGGATGGCAATCTCAAGGTGGCCACTACCCCGGCCTTCATGACGGCCTTCGTCGCCATCAACAGCCAGCACCCGCCACTGGACAAGCCCGAGGTGCGTCAGGCCATCAACCTGGCCTTCGACAAGCAGGCCTACCTCAAGGCGGTGTTCGAGGATTCCGCGGTGGCCGCCAATGGCCCCTACCCACCAAACACCTGGAGTTACGCCAAAGACCTGCCCGGCTACCCGCTGGACCTGAAGAAAGCCAAGGCCCTGCTGACCAAGGCTGGCCTGGCGGAAGGCTTCAGCACCACGATCTGGACCCGCCCGTCGGGCAGCCTGCTCAACCCCAACCCCAGCCTCGGTGCACAGATGCTGCAGGCCGACCTGGCCAAGGTTGGTATCAAGGCAGAAATCCGTGTGATCGAGTGGGGCGAGCTGATCCGCCGCGCCAAGGCCGGCGAGCATGACTTGCTGTTCATGGGTTGGGCAGGTGACAACGGCGACCCGGACAATTTCCTCAGCCCGCAGTTTTCCTGCGCGGCGGTGCAGTCCGGGACCAACTTCGCGCGCTTTTGCGAAAGCCGCCTGGACCAGCTGATCAGCGCCGGCCGCACAACCAATGACCAGAGCGTGCGCAGCCGGCTGTACCAGCAGGCGCAAACGTTGATCCAGCAGCAGGCGCTGTGGGTGCCATTGGCGCACCCGACGGCGGCGACCCTGCTGCGCCGGGATGTCGAGGGATACCAGGTGAGCCCGTTCGGGCGGCTGGATTTCAGCAAGGTCTCAGTGACCAAGTAAACCTGCACCGGTCTCTTCGCGGGCTCGCCCGCTCCCACAGTGACAGCACAACACTCAAGGTTGGTGCGATACCTGTGGGAGCGGGCGAGCCCGCGAAGAGGCCGGGACAGGCTGCACAAGTGCCTAAGCCACCATCCACCCATGCTCGACCATCGAAAGCGGCTCGCCGTCGCCAATGATGATGTGGTCCAGTACCCGCACATCGATCAATGCCAGCCCGCGCTTCAACGACAGGGTCAGATGCACATCGTCCTGGCTCGGCTCACTGTTGCCCGAAGGATGGTTATGGCAAAGGATCAACGCCGCCGCGTTATGCAGCAAGGCACGCCGCACCACCTCTCGCGGGTAGACACTGGCCCGGTCGATCGTGCCCCGGAACAGGATCTCGAACGCCAACGGCCTGTGCTTGGTATCGAGAAACAGGCAGCCGAACACCTCACTGACTTCATGTCGCAGCATGGCTTTCAAATAGCGCCGCACCGTTTCCGGGCTGTCCATGGCAGACTCACGTTCGATCGAAGTTGCAAGGTGCCTGCGCCCGATCTCGAGCAACGCCTGCAACTGGCTGTACCTCACCGGGCCCAGCCCCAGCTCGCCGACGAAAGCCTCACGATCAGCCTCCAGCAATTGGCGCAAGCTACCGAACTTCACCAGCAATCCTCGCGACAGCTCCACGACATTGCGCCCGCGCACGCCCGAGCCGAGAAAGACAGCCAGCAACTCCGCATCTGTCAGGCTACCGGCCCCGCGCTGCAGCAATTTCTCCCTCGGCCGCTCTTCAGCCGGCCACTCCCTGATATTCATCCTGTCCCTTTACCCTTGCTGCGGCCGATTTCGGCCCTGTGTTAATCTATTTCGCCTCGTACATGCGACGTTCTGCCGCAGGCATTACCAAACGTCGTCGCCCGCTCTCACTGGAAAAAGGCAAGCCTATGCAGCGGCTGTATCGCAAGCGCATCGTTCTCGGCGTGGGTGGCGGCATTGCCGCCTACAAAAGCGCCGAACTGATTCGCCGACTCCTGGAGCACGGCGCGCAGGTGCGCGTCGTCATGACCCGTGGTGGTGCAGAGTTCATCACCCCGCTGACCCTGCAGGCGCTGTCAGGCCACCCGGTGCACATGGACCTGCTCGACCCGGCGGCCGAAGCGGCCATGGGCCATATCGAACTGGCCAAGTGGGCCGACCTGGTACTCATCGCCCCGGCCACCGCCGACCTCATGGCGCGTATGGCCCAAGGCATGGCCGATGACCTGCTGACCACCCTGGTGCTGGCCACCGACGCCACCGTCGCCGTAGCCCCGGCGATGAACCAGGCCATGTGGCGCGACCCGGCCACCCAGGCCAACCTCGAGCTGCTCAAGAGCCGCGGTATCCAGGTATTCGGCCCGGCCTCCGGCAGCCAGGCCTGTGGCGACGTAGGCCTGGGCCGCATGCTCGAAGCCACCGACCTGGCCTGGTGCGCCGCGGAAAGCTTCAAGCGCCAGGCATTGACCGGCAAGCACGTGCTGATCACCGCCGGCCCGACCCAGGAAAACATCGACCCGGTGCGCTACATCACCAATCATAGCTCCGGCAAGATGGGCTTCGCCCTGGCCGAAGCCGCCGCAGAAGCCGGGGCCCGGGTCACCCTCGTCACCGGCCCGGTGCACCTGGCAACCCCCGACCGGGTCAGCCGCATCGACGTGGTCAGTGCGCGGGACATGCTCGCCGCCTGTGAAGCGGCCATGCCGTGCGACCTGTTCATCGCCTCGGCGGCGGTTGCGGACTACCGCCCGGAAGTCGTTGCCACGCAGAAACTCAAGAAGGATCCTACGACCGGCGACGGCATGCTGCTGCAGATGGTGCGCAATCCCGATATCCTTGCCACCCTCGCTGGCCGCGCCGACCGCCCGTTCAGCGTCGGCTTCGCCGCCGAAACCGAACACTTGCTCGATTACGCCACGCGCAAGCTCAAGGACAAGAACCTCGACCTGATCGTCGCCAATGATGTGGCCAACCCCAGCATCGGCTTCAACAGCGAGGAAAACGCCTTGACCGTGATCGACCGCCAGCAGCACCAGACCCTCTTCGCGCAGACCAGCAAAGGCAAGATCGCCCGGCAACTGGTCGCCTTCATCGCCGAACGGCTCAATCAGGTTCAGTAAGTTACATGCACGCTCTTCAAGCCAAGATCCTCGACCCACGTCTGGGCAGCGAATTCCCGCTGCCGACCTACGCCACCCCCGGCTCCGCCGGCCTCGACCTGCGCGCCCTGCTCAAGCAAGACACCGTCATCGAGCCGGGCCAGACCCTGCTGATCCCTACCGGCCTGTCGATCTACATCGGCGACCCGGGCCTGGCGGCGGTGATCCTGCCGCGCTCGGGCCTGGGTCACAAGCACGGCATCGTGCTCGGCAACCTGGTCGGCCTGATCGACTCGGACTACCAGGGCGAGCTGATGGTGTCGTGCTGGAACCGTGGCAACACCCCGTTCACCATCGCGGTGGGCGAACGTATCGCCCAACTGGTACTGGTACCGGTGGTACAGGCCCATTTCGACATTGTCGAAGCGTTCGATGAAAGCCAGCGCGGTGCTGGCGGTTTCGGCCACTCTGGCAGCCACTGAGCCGACAGATGACCGTTCAGGCCAAGGATGGCGAACTCTCTGGCAAAACCACCGTCCAAGCGTTCAGTTTGCGCCTGCCCAGTAAGCCTTTGACTAATGGAGCTTCCAGAGATGAACGACATGGCCCACCTGGTACCCGCAGCACTGCCAGACAGCATTTTCCGCGCGTATGACATCCGCGGCGTAGTCGGCAAGACCCTTCACGCCGAAACCGCCTACTGGATCGGCCGCGCCATCGGCGCACAGAGCCTGGCCCAGGGCGAACCGCAGGTTTCGGTTGGCCGCGATGGCCGCCTGTCCGGCCCGATGCTGGTAAAAGAGCTGATCAAGGGCCTGGCCGACGCCGGTTGCCACGTCAGTGATGTCGGCCTGGTGCCCACCCCGGCCCTGTACTACGCGGCCAACGTGCTGGCTGGCAAGTCCGGGGTGATGCTCACCGGCAGCCACAACCCGTCGGACTACAACGGTTTCAAGATCGTCATTGCGGGCGACACCCTGGCCAACGAACAGATCCAGGCCCTGCTGACGCGCCTGAAAACCAACAACCTGAGCCGCGCCGATGGCCGCGTGGAAAAGGTCGAGATCCTTGACCGTTACTTCCAGCAGATTGTCGATGACGTGAAGCTGGCGAAAAAGCTCAAGGTGGTGGTGGATTGCGGCAACGGTGCCGCTGGCGTGATCGCACCGCAACTGATCGAGGCCCTGGGCTGCGAGGTGATCCCGCTGTTCTGCGAGGTCGACGGCAACTTCCCCAACCACCACCCGGACCCGGGCAAGCCGGAAAACCTTGAGGACCTGATCGCCAAGGTCAAGGAAACCGGCGCCGACATCGGCCTGGCCTTCGACGGTGACGGCGACCGCGTCGGCGTGGTGACCAATACCGGCAGCATCGTCTATCCCGACCGCCTGCTGATGCTGTTTGCCCAGGACGTGCTGTCGCGTAACCCGGGTGCCGAGATCATCTTCGACGTCAAATGCACCCGCCGCCTGACCCCGCTGATCGAACAGCACGGCGGCCGCGCACTGATGTGGAAGACCGGCCATTCGCTGATCAAGAAGAAGATGAAACAGACCGGCTCGCTGCTGGCGGGCGAGATGAGTGGTCATATCTTCATCAAGGAACGCTGGTACGGTTTCGATGACGGCATCTACAGCGCCGCGCGACTGCTGGAGATCCTCAGCAAGGCCGGGCAGAGTGCCGAAAACCTGTTCGCCGCCTTCCCGAACGATATTTCCACGCCGGAAATCAATATTGATGTGACCGACGAGGGTAAATTCAGCATCATTGAAGCACTGCAACGCGACGCCGACTGGGGCGAAGCCAACCTGACCACCATCGACGGTGTGCGGGTGGACTACGCCCACGGCTGGGGCCTGGTTCGCGCCTCCAACACCACCCCGGTGCTGGTGCTGCGCTTCGAGGCCGACAGCGACGCCGAATTGCAACGTATCAAGGATGTTTTCCGTGCCCAGTTGCTGCGGGTAGAGCCTAAGCTGCAACTGCCGTTCTGACCGACTATCTGTTCCTTACAGGAGCCCTGCATGACCCTCGATCGCGATGCCGCTTCCCATGTAGCCGAGGTTTTGTCCGAAGCACTGCCTTACATTCGCCGCTTTGTCGGCAAGACCCTGGTGATCAAGTACGGCGGCAACGCGATGGAGAGCGAGGAGCTCAAGACCGGCTTCGCCCGTGACATCGTGCTGATGAAGGCGGTAGGCATCAACCCGGTGGTGGTCCACGGTGGTGGCCCGCAGATCGGCGACCTGCTCAAGCGCCTGTCGATCGAAAGCCATTTCATCGATGGCATGCGTGTCACCGATGCGGCGACCATGGATGTCGTGGAGATGGTACTGGGTGGCCAGGTCAACAAGGACATCGTCAACCTGATCAACCGCCACGGCGGCAGCGCCATCGGCCTGACCGGCAAGGACGCGGAGCTGATCCGCGCGCGCAAGCTGACCGTCAGCCGCAAGACGCCAGAGATGACCACCCCGGAAATCATCGACATCGGTCATGTGGGTGAGGTGGTGAGTGTGAACACCGACCTGCTGAACATGCTGGTCAAGGGTGACTTCATCCCGGTGATCGCGCCAATCGGTGTGGGCGCCGACGGTGAGTCGTACAACATCAACGCCGACCTGGTGGCGGGCAAGGTGGCCGAGGCACTGAAGGCCGAGAAGCTCATGCTGCTGACCAACATCGCCGGCCTGATGGACAAGCAGGGCCAGGTACTGACCGGCCTGACCACCGAGCAGGTCAATGAACTGATCGCCGACGGCACCATCTACGGTGGCATGCTGCCGAAGATCAAGTGCGCGCTGGATGCGGTGCAGGGTGGCGTGAACAGCTCGCACATCATCGACGGCCGTGTGCCGAATGCGGTGCTGCTGGAGATCTTCACCGACAGCGGCGTGGGTACCCTGATCACCAACCGCAAGCCGCGCTGAGTGATCGGTTAACTTGCAATGACCTCTTCGCGGGCACGCCCGCTCCCACAGGGATAGCGCCAACCCTGTGGGAGCGGGCATGCCCGCGAAGAGGCCGGAACAGGCGACACAAAAAAAGGCGACCTTCACAAGAAGGTCGCCTTTTTCATTTACAGGCCAGGATCAGATCCCGTACTGCGCCCGGTAAGCCTCGACAGCCGGCAGGTGCTGCTTCAGCTGCGGGTCATCGGCGAGGAATTCCAGCACCTGGGTCAACGAAACAATGCTGACAACCGGGATCCCGAAATCACGCTCCACTTCCTGGATCGCCGACAGTTCGCCATTGCCACGCTCTTCGCGGTTCAGCGCGATCAGCACGCCGGCGGCCTTGGCCTGCTGGGCGTTGATGATCTGCATGACTTCACGGATAGCCGTACCGGCGGTGATCACGTCGTCGATGATCAACACTTCACCAGCCAGCGGTGCGCCAACCAGGCTGCCACCTTCGCCGTGGTCCTTGGCTTCCTTGCGGTTGAAGCACCATGGCACGTCGAGCTGGTGCTGCTCGGCCAGGGCTACGGCAGTCGCTGCCGCCAGCGGGATACCTTTGTAGGCTGGGCCAAACAGCACGTCGAACGGGATCTTGCTGTCGACGATGGCCGCCGCATAGCAACGGCCCAGCTGGGCCAGGGCAGAACCGCTGTTGAACAGGCCGGCATTGAAGAAATACGGGCTGGTACGCCCCGATTTCAAGGTAAATTCACCGAAACGCAGTACCCCACGGTCGATGGCAAAACGGATGAAGTCGCGCTGATACGGCTGCATGAATAGTCCCGGACACCACGGATTTAGCTAAATGGGTTGAGCTCGGGTATCATACACGCACGAGATTTTTGGGGCCATTTATGCGGATCATCAGTGTGAACGTAAATGGCATTCAGGCTGCGGCCGAGCGTGGTTTGCTCAGCTGGCTGCAAGCCCAGAATGCCGACGTCATCTGCCTTCAGGATACCCGCGCCTCGGCCTTTGAACTCGATGACCCAGCTTTCCAGCTCGATGGCTATTTCCTTTATGCCTGCGACGCGGAGGTGCCTGCCCAAGGGGGTGTGGCCCTGTATTCGCGGATGCAGCCCAAGGCAGTCATCACCGGCCTGGGCTTCGAGACAGCCGACCGCTACGGGCGTTACCTGCAAGCAGATTTCGACAAAGTCAGTATTGCCAGCCTGCTGCTGCCTTCGGGTATGAACGGCGACGAAGACTTGAACCAGAAGTTCAAGTTGATGGACGACTTCGCCAAGTACCTGGACAAACAGCGTCGCAAGCGTCGTGAATACATCTACTGCGGCTCGTTCTACGTGGCGCAGCAGAAGCTCGACATCAAGAACTGGCGTGACAGCCAGCAGTCGCCGGGCTTCCTGGCGCCGGAGCGCGCCTGGATGGATGCGATCACCGGCGAGATGGGTTACGTCGATGCCCTGCGCGAAGTCAGCCGTGAAGGCGACCAGTACAGCTGGTGGCCGGACAACGAGCAGGCCGAGATGCTCAACCTGGGCTACCGGTTCGACTACCAGATCCTCACGCCGGGCCTGCGCCGCTTCGTGCGCAATGCCCGCCTGCCGCGTCAGCCGCGCTTCTCCCAGCATGCGCCGCTGATTGTCGACTATGACTGGACGTTGACCATCTGAAAGGCTTGGGGCCGCTTTACGGCCCTGTCACGACACAAGGCCGCTGCTGCAAGGGTTATGCATTCCCCTGCAGCAGCGGCCTTGTGTCGCGATAGGGCTGCAAGGCAGCCCCAGCTTTACTTGATCGGCCGCCAGATCATCGGGTAGCGATACGGCTTGCCTTCATTGGCCCGCACCGCCGCAATGATGATCAGCACCAGCACCGCCACCATCAGCATGGCGAACAGCATCAGCCCGATGAACACGAACATCAGCAGGAAGCAGATGAACCCGGCAATGGTCACGCTGATCTGGAAGTTCAGCGCCTCCTTGCCCTGGGCATCGATGAAAGGGTCTTGCTCGCGCTTGAGGTGCCACAGCACCAGCGGGCCCAGCAGGTGCCCGAGCGGCACCACCAGGCCCAGCAGCGCAGAAAGGTGACAGAACATCGCCCATTGCCGGACCTCGGCATTGGGCGGGGTGATCGACAGGTTGGAATCGCTCATGCCCCGCACCTCCCAGGCTGGCTTCAGTCGGCCAGCGCGGCCTGTTGCAGCTCGAAGATTTCAGCCATGCCCTTCTGTGCCAGGGCCAGCATCGCATTGAAGTCCTCAGGCTGGAAGGGCGCGCCTTCGGCGGTACCCTGCACTTCGATGAAACCACCGGCGCTGGTCATGACCACGTTCAGGTCGGTTTCGGCCGCAGAGTCTTCCAGGTAGTCCAGGTCGAGCACGGCTTCGCCCTGGTACATGCCCACCGATACGGCGGCAATCATGTGCTTCAGCGGGTTGCCGGCCTTCAGGCCGCCGCGCTTCTTGATCACCGCCAGGGCATCGCACAGGGCGACCATGGCACCGGTGATGGATGCAGTGCGGGTACCGCCATCGGCCTGAATCACGTCGCAGTCGATGTACAGGGTGATGTCGCCAAGCTTGCTCATGTCCAGCGCGGCGCGCAGCGAACGGCCGATCAGACGCTGGATTTCCAGGGTGCGGCCACCCTGCTTGCCACGGCTGGCTTCACGCTGGTTACGCTCGCCGGTGGAACGCGGCAGCATGCCGTACTCGGCGGTCAGCCAGCCCTGGCCCTGGCCCTTGAGGAAGCGGGGGACACCGTTCTCCACGCTGACCGTGCAGATGACCTTGGTGTCACCGAACTCGACCAGTACCGACCCTTCGGCGTGCTTGGTGTAGTTGCGGGTGATGCGGATCGAGCGGAGCTGATCGGCGGCGCGACCACTTGGACGTTTCATCTGGGATACCTGTACTGGGACTTTGAATCTGCCGAGCATTATAGAGCCCGCGGCCCGGGGAGGACATGCCTATTGTCGTGCGCGGCGCTGCCCGTCGCCTTTTCCTGCTGCCACAGCTGCCCCTCGGTAACATGGGTGGATTGGGCGCAAAGGCGCCACTGCGCTACAATCCTGCGCCTTGCAGCCGAGAGGCTCCCACCGTTCATTCATCTACGCGAGGTACTCCCATGGTGCACAGCATGACCGCTTTTGCTCGTGTCGAGCGCGCCGGCAGCCAAGGCACCCTGGTCTGGGAGCTGCGTTCGGTCAACCACCGTTACCTGGAGCCGCACCTGCGCCTGCCCGAAGCCCTGCGCGACCTTGAAGGCGGCGTGCGTGAAGGTCTGCGCCAGGGCCTGTCGCGGGGCAAGGTGGAGTGTACCTTGCGCCTCAACGAAGACAGCAATGGCAAACCGCTGAAGGTAGACCGCGAACGCGCCGCGCAACTGGTCGCTGCCGCCGAGGAAGTGGCCGGCCTGATCAAGCAACCGGCACCGCTGAACCCACTGGAAGTGTTGTCGTGGCCAGGCGTGCTGGTGGCCGACGCCAGCGACCCGCAAGCCTTGAATGCCGAAGCCATGGCCCTCTTCGACGAAGCGCTGGTCGAGCTCAAGGCCGGGCGCCAGCGAGAAGGCCAGGAACTGGCCCGGCTGATCAACGAACGCCTGGACCAGATGGCCAGCGAAGTCACCACCCTGCGCGCCCTGGTGCCGCAGATGCTGGCAGCACAGCGGCAGAAGATCCTCGACCGCTTCGGCGACCTGCAGGCCGAACTTGACCCGCAGCGCCTGGAGCAGGAACTGGTGCTGCTGGCGCAGAAGAGCGACGTGGCCGAAGAACTCGACCGCCTGAGCACCCACGTTACCGAGGTGCGTCGGGTGCTCAAGGGCGGCGGCGCTGCCGGCCGGCGCCTGGACTTCCTGATGCAGGAACTCAACCGCGAGGCCAACACCCTCGGCTCCAAGGCCTTCGACCCACGCAGCACGCAAGCGGCGGTCAACCTGAAGGTACTGATCGAACAGATGCGTGAACAAGTACAGAACATCGAGTAAGGCCACCCCGACCATGAACCACAGCAGCGGCACCCTCTACATCGTTTCGGCCCCTTCGGGCGCCGGCAAGACCAGCTTGGTCACCGCCCTGACCAAGGACGACCAGCAAATCCGCGTCTCGGTCTCGCACACTACCCGCGCCATGCGCCCGGGCGAGCAGCACGGGGTGAACTATCACTTCGTCAGCCATGACGAGTTCAAGGCGTTGATCGCCAAGGGTGATTTCCTCGAGCACGCCGAAGTGTTCGGCAATTACTACGGTACTTCGCGCAGTGCGCTGCAAGAGGTGCTGGACCAGGGCCTGGACCTGATCCTGGAAATCGACTGGCAAGGTGCACAACAGGTGCGCAAGCTGATGCCCGAGGCTTTGTCGGTGTTCATCCTGCCGCCAAGCCAGCAGGCCCTGCGCCAGCGCCTGGACGGTCGTGGGCAGGACAGCGAAGAGATCATCGCCGGGCGCATGAAGGAAGCGGTCAGCGAGATGGTGCACTACGACGAATACGACTACGTGATCATCAATGATGACTTCGACGTGGCGCTGGAGGATCTGAAAGCGGTGTTCCGCTCCAATCGCCTGCGGCTGGAGAAGCAGCAACAGCGCCATGCGGCTTTGCTGAAGCAAATGATCGGCTGAAAATCGATGGGGCCTCTTCGAGGCCCTATCGCGACACAAGGCCGCTCCCACATCTGATGGCGTACGCCGTGCTTTTGTGGGAGCGGCCTTGTGTCGCGATAGGGGCGCATAGCGCCCCCCAGCTTTATTCCTGCAATGGCAAGGTAGCCTGCTGACGCAGGGTCGCCCCGAGGAAATACGCCGGCGCACGCAGGCGCGACAGCATCATCAGCACGATCCCCAGCACCGAGATGATCGCGGCAATCACGAACACCAGCCCCACCCCACCCACATGCGAGCCGCTGCCGAAGTCCGGCGACGCGCTGTCGATAGCCGTACGCACGAAGATAACCGACAGGATCACCCCGCCTACCAATGGGCACAGGCCGCGCATGAAGAAGTGGCGCAGGCTGTCGAACAGGCTGTCACGGAAGTACCAGACGCAGGCAAAGGCCGTCAGCGAGTAGTAGAAGCAGATCATCATGCCTAGCGCAGTGATGGTATCTGCCAGCACGTTCTCGCTCAGGGTACGCATGGTCACGTAGAACAGGCCTGCGGCCACACCGGCGCAGATGGTCGCGTAGCGCGGCGTCTGCGAGCGCGGGCAGACGCTGGCGAACTTCTGCGGCACCGCGCCGTAGTATCCCATGGCCAGCAGGGTGCGTGCCGGCGACACGAAGGTCGACTGCAAGGAGGCTGCCGTACTGGCCAGCACGGCAATCGACATCAGGATCGCCATCGGCCCCATCACCGGGCCGGCCAGGTGGGCGAAGACGTTTTCCTGGATACGCGGATTGTTCAGGCCCAGCCCCTCTTCGCTGATACCGGCAAACTGCAGGGTGGCAATGGCGGTCAGCAGATACAGGCCGAGAATCAGCAGCACGGTCCAGGTGGCGGCCTTGCCCGGCACCTCTTCACTGCCCACCGACTCTTCACTGACAGTCAGGCACACGTCCCAGCCCCAGAAGATGAAGATCGACAGCGACAGCCCGGCGGCAAAAGCCGAGAAC
Organism: Pseudomonas sp. SMV7; assembly: GCF_052041995.1. Taxonomy (NCBI): domain Bacteria; kingdom Pseudomonadati; phylum Pseudomonadota; class Gammaproteobacteria; order Pseudomonadales; family Pseudomonadaceae; genus Pseudomonas; species Pseudomonas sp. SMV7. The sequence goes on from NZ_JBKGGT010000003.1 coordinate 94,302, forward strand.
GACTCGACGCCAAACGGGTTGAACCAGGCGAAATCGAATTCCAGCGCCGCCGGCGCGGTGCTTTCACCGAAGGCAGCGAACGCAAAGCCGATCAGCACGAGCAGCTGCAACGCCACCAGGCCGTACTGCACGGTCATGGTGGTGGTCATGCCGCGACAGCAGATCCACACCGCCAGCGCGATGAACACGCAACAGGTGCTGACGTTGATCAACAGGTTGTCGGCCAGCGCCGCCAGCTCGTGGTGGCCGGTGATCTGGCCAAGGAACAGGTAGAAGAAATCGACTGCCACGCCCGCCAGGTTCGACAGCACGATGGTAGTGGCGACTACCAGCCCCCAACCGCCGATCCAGCCGATCATCGGGCCGAAGGCACGCGCCGACCAAGTAAACGATGTGCCGCTGTCCGGCTCGGCCGAGTTCAGCTCGCGGTAGCCGAGGGCGACCAGCAGCATCGGCAGGAAGCCGACGATGAATACCGCTGGCAGGTGGGCGCCGACCTCGCGCACGGTCGGGCCAAGTGCGCCGGTCAGGGTATAGACCGGGGCGATGGTCGAAATGCCCAGCACCACGCTGGCCAGCAAGCCCAGCCGGCCTTTGGCCAGGCCCTTGCTGCGCTGGGTGTTGCCCGCGTCGGTCGCCACGTCGGGTGGGCGGCCGGCTTCTGTGTAATCGCTCATGAGTATTTGCCGTAGATTTTGGAATTGTTTTCACTGGCCTTGCGCACAAGGCCCGCTTTCACTCATTGAAAGCTTGCTGCGGGGAACCAGTCATCCGAGACCTTCGGGTAACGTCAGAATGCCTTCTGCCGTGCGCCCTCCCGTGCTGCGTAGGCAATGCAAGCCTCGCGAAACGCCTGGAACAGACGCAGCGAGACCGGGTTTTCGGTAAATCGCCATTCCGGGTGCCATTGCACGCCGACAACAAAGCCCGGCGCCGCAGGCATGGATACCGCTTCGATCAGGCCGTCCGGGGCCCGTGCCTCGACGCGCAGGCCAGGGGCCAGGCGGTCGATGCCCTGGCTGTGCAGCGAGTTGACCTCGAACTGCGCCGCCAGGCCCAGGCGCTCGAACAACCCGCCAGGCTCGATGCCGACAAGGTGACGAGGGCCGTATTGCACTTCCAGGGGCGCGTCCTCGGGTTCACGGTGGTCCAGGTAACCGGGCAACTCCTGCACGCGTTGATGCAGGCTGCCACCCAGGGCCACGTTCAATTCCTGATAACCGCGGCAGATGCAGAACACCGGGACCCCGGCAGCGATGGCCGCCTGCAGCAGCGGCAAGGTCAGGCGATCGCGCGCCAGATCGTGCCGGGTACCCGCCGCGCTGGGGGCGCCATTGTAATGATGTGGTTCGATATTTGAAGGCGAGCCGGTAAAGACAATGCCGTCCAGACGGGCCAGCAGCGCCTGCGTGTCGCTGCCACCGTCACGCGCCGGCAAGATCAGCGGCAGGCCGGCAAAGCCGGCCGCCTCGACATACTTGTCGCCCACCGTGTGCGACGGGTTCTTCCCTACCTGCTGGCGGCAGGCGCTGACACCGATCAAGGGGACCGCATTTGCGCTCATGGGCTTACACCGTGTGCAGGTACCAGTTGTACTCGAGGTCGGAGATCGACACTTCGAACTCGGCCAGTTCGCTTTCCTTGCAGGCCACGAAGATATCGATGTAGTCCGGGCTGATGTATTGGTTGAGCACTTCACTGTCATCCAGCGCGCGCAACGCATCGCGCAGGTTGTTCGGCAGGCTCTGCTCCAGCTGCTCGTACGAGTTGCCTTCGATCGGCTGACCCGGCTCGACCTGGTTGGTCAGGCCGTGGTGCACGCCGGCGAGGATCGCCGCGAGCATCAGGTAGGGGTTGGCGTCAGCGCCGGCCACGCGATGCTCGAGGCGAACGTTGTCGCTGCTGTCGGTGGGCACGCGCACGGCCACGGTGCGGTTGTCCAGGCCCCAGCTTGGCGCGTTGGGGACGTAGAACTGCGCACCGAAACGGCGGTAGGAGTTGATGTTCGGGCAGAGGAAGGCCATCGACGCCGGCATGGTCTCCAGCACGCCGCCGATGGCATGGCGCAGCGCATCGCTTTGCAGCGGGTCATCGCTGGCGAAGATGTTCTTGCCGGTTTTCTTGTCCAGCAACGAAATGTGCACGTGCAGACCGTTGCCGGCCTGGCCCGGGTAGGGCTTGGCCATGAAGGTGGTGTCCATCTCATGGTCGTAGGCCACGTTCTTGATCAGGCGCTTGAGCAGGATCGCGTAGTCGCAGGCCTTCAGCGGATCAGCCACATGGTGCAGGTTGACTTCGAACTGCGCCGGGGCGCTTTCCTTGACGATGGCGTCGGCGGGCAGCCCTTGTTCCTTGGCTGCTTCGAGCATGTCCTGCAGGCAGTCGGCGTATTCGTCGAGGTCGTCGATCAGGTACACCTGGGTCGACTGCGGGCGCTTGCCGGAGATTGGCGAGCGCGGTGGCTGCGGGCGGCCGTTCAGGTTGTCCTGGTCGATCAGGTAGAACTCCAGCTCGAACGCAGCGCAGATATCCAGGCCCAGGTCATCGAACCGGCTCACCACCTGGCGCAGCACCTCGCGCGGGTCGGCGAAGAACGGTTCGCCTTCGAGCTCGTGCATGGTCATCAGCAGCTGGGCGGTCGGGCGCTTCTGCCAGGGTTCGTTGGAGAGGGTGCCAGGGATCGGGTAGCAGATGCGGTCGGCATCGCCGATATCCAGGCCAAGCCCGGTGCTTTCGACGGTGGAACCGTTGATATCCAGGGCAAACAGCGACGCGGGCAGGTTGATACCCTTCTCGTACACCTTGTGCAGGCTGGCCCGCTCGATGCGCTTGCCACGTACCACGCCGTTCATGTCGGAAATCAGCAGGTCGACGTACTGCGTATCCGGATGGGCCTGGAGGAAGTCACTCATCTCGCTGGAAGAACTGGCGCACGGGGTTACCGACGTCATGGCTGTACATCCTATGATTTGCTGCGGCGATGTGGGGATACGGCTGGCGCCTCACGGGCGACGATGGTTGCAGCTGTTGTTCTTTTCACTTTCCCATCGTGGGGATTGGTTACCCGACCGGGCGCATTGATTCCCGGGGGCCGTTTCACTATAAAATGGCCAAAACGCAACAGACATTGGCAATTCGGCAAGCAGAGCGTGCACCAATGCAATATCAGATTACACATGCCGACCTTTCCCTGGTCCTGGCACTGGAACGTGGCCGCTCACTGGCCAAGGCTGCCGAGCTGCTCAAGGTCGATGTCTCGACAGTGTTCCGCTCGATCCGCCGGCTGGAATCGGCGCTGGGCACGGCCTTGTTCGTCAAGAGCCGCAAGGGCTACCTGCCGACCGACACTGCCCAGGCCCTGGCCGAGCAGGCCGAGCGCGCCGAGCAGGCGTTGGAAGCGGCGCGCATTGCCATGACCAGTGGCGAACAGGTGGTGAGTGGCACGGTACGGCTGACCTGCACCGAAGCGGTGATGCACAGCCTGCTGCTGCCGGCGCTGGCCGAATTCATGCCCAACTACCCGGCGCTGTCGCTGGAAATGGGCACGTCCAACACCTTCGCCAACCTCAGCCGGCGCGATGCCGACATAGCCCTGCGCCTGACCAACACGCCGCCGGAGCACCTGGTCGGGCGCAACCTCGGGTCCACCTCCTACGTAATCTGCGGCCAGCCGCAGTGGCGCGAGCGTTTGGCCGAGTCGCCGGCCAGCGTGCCGTGGATCGCCCCGGACGACTCGATGCAGGACCACCCCACGGTGGTCTGGCGCAACCAGCAGCACCCGGGGCTGAGCCCACGCTACCAGTGCAGCGGCATGTCGACCATCGCCCAGTTGGTCACGGCCGGGTTGGGCGTTGCGGCGTTGCCGGATTACATGGTGCATGCGCTGCCCGGGGTGGACGCGTTGAGCGGGCCACTGCCCGGCTGCGATACCCAGCTGTGGCTGCTGACCCGGCCGGACTGCCGGGCGTTGCGCTCGGTCCAGACCCTGTTCGAGGAGCTGACCCCGCGGTTGCGTGACGCGATGCTCTGAGGGTATCGTCAGGTTCATGCATCGAGGGTCTCTGTCCCGGCCCTTTCGCGGGCCCGCCCGCGCCCACAGGTAATGCGGCGGCGGTGAGAACTGTGCAGGACTTGTGGGAGCGGGCATGCCCGCGAAGAAGCCCACACTGTCCCACCCGGCAAAACAGCGCTTCCCTATTGGCTGGTGATTTTTTAAACTATCGAGTCCGCCTGCCCATTATCGGGCTGCACGCCCACCGCAATTGCTACTGAGGAAGACCATGGCCCGCGTAACTGTTGAAGACTGCCTGGAACACGTGGATAACCGCTTTGAGCTGGTCATGCTCTCGACCAAGCGCGCTCGCCAGCTGGCGACCGGCGGCAAAGAGCCACGCGTTGCGTGGGAAAACGACAAGCCGACCGTAGTTGCCCTGCGTGAAATCGCCGAAGGCATCGTCACCAACGAATTCATCGCCGCTGAAGAGATCGTCACCGAGGATCCGGTGTTCGCCGCGTTCGAGGACGAGAACAACGAGGCTGTCTGATTGATGCCTGGTCGACGTCGCACGGCGCAAGGCCCTCTTCCTCGGCAGGAGGTGAACCCATGCCGGGTATAGAAGCTTTGGCCGAACGGCTGTCGACCTACCTTGGCCCCGAACAGGTCAACCTGGTCCGGCGTGCCTATTTCTATGCCGAACAGGCCCACGACGGGCAGCGTCGCCGCAGCGGCGAGCCCTACGTGACCCATCCGCTGGCCGTGGCCAGCATTCTCGCCGACATGCACATGGACCATCAGAGCCTGATGGCTGCCATGCTGCACGATGTGATCGAAGACACCGGCATCGCCAAGGAAGCGCTCAGCCAGCAATTCGGCGAGACCGTGGCCGAACTGGTCGATGGCGTCAGCAAGCTGACCCAGATGAACTTCGAGACCAAGGCCGAGGCGCAGGCCGAGAACTTCCAGAAGATGGCCATGGCCATGGCCCGCGATATCCGCGTGATCCTGGTCAAGCTGGCCGACCGCCTGCACAACATGCGCACCCTGGAAGTGCTGTCCGGCGAAAAGCGCCGGCGCATCGCCAAGGAAACCCTGGAAATCTACGCCCCCATCGCCAACCGCCTGGGCATGCACACCGTGCGCGTGGAGTTCGAGGACCTCGGCTTCAAGGCCATGCACCCGATGCGCTCGTCGCTGATTCACCGGGCGGTGAAAAGTGCGCGCGGCAACCGCAAGGAAATCGTCGCCAAGATCGAGCAATCGCTGGCCAACTGCCTGGCCGCCGACGGCATCGAAGGCGAGGTCAGTGGCCGGCAGAAACACCTCTATGGCATCTACAAGAAGATGCGTGGCAAGCGCCGCGCCTTCAACGAGATCATGGATGTGTATGCCTTCCGCATCGTCGTCGACAAGGTAGACACCTGTTATCGCGTGCTGGGCGCCGTGCACAACCTGTACAAGCCGCTGCCCGGTCGCTTCAAGGATTACATCGCGATCCCCAAGGCCAACGGCTACCAGTCGTTGCACACCACGCTGTTCGGCATGCACGGCGTGCCCATCGAAATCCAGATCCGCACGCGCGAAATGGAAGAGATGGCCAACAACGGTATCGCCGCACACTGGTTGTACAAGTCCAACGACGACGAGCAGCCCAAGGGCAGCCACGCTCGTGCGCGCCAGTGGGTCAAGGGCATCCTCGAACTGCAGCAACGCGCCGGCAACTCGCTGGAGTTCATCGAGAGCGTGAAGATCGACCTGTTCCCGGACGAGGTCTACGTGTTCACGCCCAAGGGCCGCATCATGGAGCTGCCCAAAGGCTCCACGGCCGTCGACTTCGCCTACGCGGTGCACACCGACGTCGGCAACAGTTGCATCGCCTGCCGCATCAACCGCCGCCTGGCACCGTTGTCCGAACCGCTGCAAAGCGGCTCGACGGTGGAAATCGTCAGCGCACCGGGCGCACGGCCGAACCCGGCCTGGCTCAACTTCGTGGTCACCGGCAAAGCGCGCACGCACATTCGTCACGCGCTCAAGCAGCAGCGCCGCTCCGAGTCCATCAGCCTGGGCGAACGCCTGCTGAACAAGGTGCTTACCGGCTTCGACAGCAGCCTGGAAAGCATCCCCCAGGAGCACATCCAGGCGATTCTCGCCGAGTACCGCCTGGAGCTGATCGAAGACCTGCTGGAAGACATTGGCCTGGGCAACCGCATGGCCTACGTGGTCGCACGCCGCCTGCTGTCGGCGGAAGGCGAACAACTGCCGGCGCCGGAAGGCCCGCTGGCAATCCGCGGTACCGAAGGCCTGGTGCTGAGCTATGCCAAGTGCTGCACGCCGATCCCGGGCGACCCGATCGTCGGCCACCTGTCCGCTGGCAAGGGCATGGTCGTGCACCTGGAAAATTGCCGCAACATCAGTGAAATCCGCCACAACCCGGAGAAGTGCGTACAGCTCTCCTGGGCCAAGGACATCACGGGTGAGTTCAATGTCGAGCTGCGTGTCGAACTGGAGCATCAGCGCGGCCTGATCGCGCTGCTGGCCAGCAGCGTCAACGCCGCCGACGGCAACATCGAGAAAATCAGCATGGACGAACGCGACGGCCGTATCAGCGTGGTCCAACTGGTGGTCAGCGTGCACGACCGTGTGCACCTGGCGCGTGTGATCAAGAAGCTGCGTACCCTGACCGGTGTGGTCCGCATAACCCGCATGCGTACGTAGTCCGCCAACCGCAAGGAGTCATCATGAGCAAGACCGTCATCAATAGCGACAAGGCCCCTGCCGCCATCGGCACCTACTCGCAGGCGATCAAGGCCGGCAATACCGTGTACATGTCGGGCCAGATCCCGCTGGACCCGAAGACCATGGAACTGGTCGAAGGCTTCGAAGCCCAGACCGTGCAGGTCTTCGAGAACCTTAAGGCCGTGGCTGAAGCCGCTGGCGGCTCGTTCAAGGACATCGTCAAGCTGAACATCTTCCTCACCGACCTGAGCCACTTCGCCAAGGTCAACGAGGTAATGGGCCGCTACTTCGAGCAGCCGTACCCAGCCCGTGCCGCCATCGGCGTTGCCGCGCTGCCGAAAGGCGCCCAGGTCGAAATGGACGCCATCCTGGTCATCGAGTGATGCCTCTGTGACGGGCGCCCTGCCCGTCACCTCTCCTCCTCTGCAAGGTTACCCGTCATGCGTCAAGCCCTGCCTCTCGCGCTGGCAGCCCTGCTTCTGGGCGGCTGCGCCAGCCATAAACCCGAAGATTTCAATGGCACCTGGATCAACCAGGACGCTATCACCGCGGCCGTCAAGGGCGGCAGCCTGCGCCAGGCGCTCAATGAGCACGGCCCGGTGTTCGAGTGGAAGCTCGACGTCGCCAGCCAGCAGGCCAGCTACAGCAATGGTTTCGAGGCGGCTGACGGCCAGCTGAGGGCCAACGACAAGCAATGGCAGGCCAGTTTCCAGGGCGGCCAGACCGAGCAGCTGTCGCTCGATGGCGACGAACTGCAGGCCATTGATCAGAACGGTGGCAAGCAGACCTTCGTGCGCGCCAAGGCGCCAGCGGCAGCTAGCGCGCCACTGGGAAGCAGCTTCGAGAAGGCGTTGTACCAGGCTTACCTGGGCGGCACCTGGAAGATCGTCGACGGCCAGGGCAAAGGTGCCACCGTGCGCTTCAGCGATACCGGCAACGTCACTGGCCTGCCGGGGCCAGACCGCTTCGCCCTGTGCCTGGCGGGAGACTGCGCGACCATGGGTGGCAGCAATGACAGCCTGTGGCTGGAACGCAACCAGCGTGGCGCACCCTTCATCCTCAAGCGCGATGGCGACAAGCTGGAGATCTTCCAGGCAGTGAACCGTGCGCAGCCCGACGAAATGCCCGTGTTGGCGGCCGGCAAGCGCCAGTGGCTGCTGGAGCAGGACTGAAGCCTTGTTTCGAGCCGAGCGCCGCCCCTTTGTGGGAGCGGGCATGCCCGCGAACACCAGCGAAGCCGGTGCCATGCACCGCGTAGCCTGATTCGCGGCACGCCCGTTCCCACAGGGTAGCGCATCAAGCCTGGGGGCTAGTTTTTACCCGCCAGGATCGCTGCGTAGCCTTCCTTGTAGCTCGGATACACCGGCGCCCAGCCCAGCGCCCGCGCCCGCGCATTGCTGCAGCGCTTGCTACCGGTGCGGCGCACGCGCTGCTCATCCGACCATTCGGTTACCCCCAGGTAGGCCCGCAGCCAGGCCACCACATCGGCCAGCGGCGCCGGGTCGTCGTCGACGCCGATGTAGCAGTCGTCCAGCACCTTGCCGTCGGCATCGGCCTGCAACAGGAACGCCAGCAGGCTGGCTGCGTCCTCGGCATGGATGCGGTTGCCATACAGCGGTGGCTCCTCCGCCACGCGGTAGCCCTGGCGCACCTGGCTGAGCAGCCACTCGCGGCCCGGGCCATAGATGCCGGTCAGGCGTACCACGCTGGCAGGGATGCCGCTGGCCAGTGCCAGCCTTTCAGCCTCCAGCATCAATCGCCCGGAATAGCCCGCGGGCTCGGTGGCGGCGCCTTCCTCGATCCACTCGCCGTCCTTCTGTGCATAAACGCTGCTGCTGGACACAAACAGCAAGCGCCGTGGGCGCTGGCCGCGCTCGGCCAGCCAGCCCAGCACATGCCGCAAACCGTCGACATACGCCGCCTGGTAACCCGCCTCGTCGTGCTGGCTGGCCGCCACGCAATACACCAGGTAGTCCGGCGCACGCTGCGGCCAGGCGTGCGGAATGGATGGCTCGGCCAAGTCTGCAGCCACCGGTACAACACCCGCCGGCAGTTGCCCGACCGAGCGACGCAGGCCGCTGACCTGCCAGCCGCGCGCCAGCATCTGCCGGGCAAGACGCCCGCCTACATCACCACAACCCACAACCATCACGGAAAGGTCTGACATCTCTGAACTCCCTAGACCAACTGATCAACCTGGCCACGCTACACGACGGGCGACTAGACCATAGGCGAAAAAAGCAACAAGATTACTTTTGTTAACAAGAATTACTTGCAATAATGGCGGCCAAATTGTTCTCGGCCTACTCGAGGCCTTGGAGAACGCTCACTTTTTCTTCATCAGGTCCGGCCAGCATGACACGTATTCAACCTTCCGCTTCGCCAACCCCGTCGCGCGCCTGGCGCGCCATCGCCGCGCTGACGCTCAGCCTGGTGCTGGCCCCGGTGGCCATGGCCGATGAGCCAACCGCCAACGCCGCCACGCCTGCTGCCGCCAGCGCACCTGTTGCTCCAGCCGCAGCGCCAACGGCGGACAGCCCTGCCGCCACCCCGGCTCAAGCGCCAGGCGTGGCAGACCCGAGCGTCGAAGCCCTGGTTGAAGACACCTCGCTGGGCATGGCCCACGACCTGTCCCCATGGGGCATGTACAAGAATGCCGACGTGGTGGTGAAGGCGGTCATGATCGGCCTGGCCATCGCCTCCATCATCACCTGGACCATCTGGATTGCCAAAGGCTTCGAGCTGATGGGCGCCAAGCGGCGCCTGCGCGGTGAAATCGCCCTGCTGAAAAAATCCGCCAGCCTGAAAGAAGCCAGCGACCATTCCAACAAGGCAGGCACCTTGGCCCATACCCTGGTCCAGGACGCGCTGGAAGAGATGCGCCTGTCGGCCAATGCCCGGGAAAAGGAAGGCATCAAGGAACGTGTCAGCTTCCGCCTGGAGCGCCTGGTACACGCCAGTGGTCGCACCATGAGCAGCGGCACCGGCGTTCTCGCCACCATCGGCTCTACCGCGCCATTCGTCGGCCTGTTCGGTACCGTATGGGGCATCATGAACAGCTTCATCGGCATCGCCAAGACCCAGACCACCAACCTGGCGGTGGTTGCCCCGGGTATTGCCGAAGCCCTGCTGGCCACCGCCCTGGGCCTGGTCGCGGCAATCCCGGCCGTGGTCATCTACAACGTCTTCGCCCGCTCCATCGCCGGCTACAAGGCCCAGGTGTCCGACGCCTCCGCCCAGGTGCTGCTGCTGGTCAGCCGTGACCTGGACCACCAGGGCAGCGAGCGCGCCGCCCCGCACATGGTGAAAGTGGGGTAAGCCATGGGCCTGCATCTCAACGAAGGTGGCGACGACCTCGTCGAAAACCACGAAATCAACGTCACGCCGTTCATCGACGTGATGCTGGTGCTGCTGATCATTTTCATGGTCGCAGCCCCTCTCGCCACGGTCGACATCAAGGTCGACCTGCCGGCCTCGACTGCCAAACCGGCACCGCGGCCGGAAAAACCGGTGTTCGTCAGCGTCAAGGCCGACCAGAAGCTCTACGTCGGCGACGATCAGGTCCCTGCCCCCGACCAGCTTGGCCCGATGCTTGACGCCAGGACCAAGGGCGACAAGGAAACCACCATCTTCTTCCAGGCCGACAAGGGCGTGGATTACGGTGACCTGATGGAAGTGATGAACAGCATGCGCGCGGCCGGCTATTTGAAAGTCGGCCTGGTAGGTCTCGAGACGGCAGCCAAGAAATGACGAAGACGCGCTCGAACCTGGCGCGCTACGGTGGCAGCCTGGCGATCGTGCTGGGTGTGCACGTGGTCGCCGTGCTGCTGACGCTCAACTGGTCGGTGCCCCAGGCTATCGAGCTGCCCCCGGCAGCCATGATGGTCGAACTGGCGCCGTTGCCGGAGCCTGCGCCACCACCACCCCCGAAGGCAGCGCCACAGCCGCCGGCACCGGTCGAAGAGCCACCGCTGCCGAAGCTGGCCGAGGCCCCAAAGCCGAAAATCGCCATCCCCAAGCCGCCCAAACCGAAGGCCAAGCCGCAACCGCAGCCGCCCAAGCCCGAAAAAAAGCCTGAGCCGCCGAAGGAAGCCCCGCCGACCGAACAGACGGTGGACGCACCGCCAAGCAACACGCCACCGCAGAAGTCCGCGGCACCGGCACCAAGCATTGCGTCCAACAGCAAAGCCCTGCCAACCTGGCAGAGCGACCTGCTGCGCCACCTGGGCAAGTACAAGCGTTACCCGGAAGATGCACGCCGTCGCGGCCTGCAGGGCATCAACCGCCTGCGCTTCGTGGTCGATGCCGAAGGCAAGGTGGTGTCGTATTCCATGGTCGGTGGCTCGGGCAGTGCCGCCCTGGACCGGGCGACCCTGGAGATGATCCGCCGGGCCGGCACGGTACCCAAGCCGCCGCCCGAGTTGCTGAACAACGGCACGATCGAAGTCGTGGCGCCGTTCGTCTACTCGCTGGACCGCCGCTGAGGCTTTTGTTTCTGTCACAAATCGGCAAGTCTGATAACGTGCGTCTATCGATTGCAGCCGCTATGCTGGGCTCGCAACTTCATGGACGCACGTTATGACCCTCACTGAATTACGCTACATCGTCACACTCGCCCAGGAACAGCATTTCGGCCACGCCGCCGAGCGCTGCCACGTGAGCCAGCCGACCCTGTCGGTCGGGGTGAAAAAGCTCGAGGACGAGCTTGGCGTGCTGATCTTCGAGCGCAGCAAGAGCGCGGTACGCCTGACCCCGGTTGGCGAAAGCATCGTCGCCCAGGCGCAGAAGGTGCTGGAACAGGCCCAGGGCATTCGCGAACTCGCCCAGGCCGGCAAGAACCAGCTGACTGCCCCGCTCAAGGTCGGCGCCATCTACACCGTCGGCCCGTACCTGTTCCCGCACCTGATTCCGCAGCTGCACCGGGTAGCGCCGCAGATGCCGCTGTACATCGAAGAGAACTTTACCCACGTCCTGCGCGAAAAGCTGCGCAACGGCGAGCTGGACGCAGTGATCATCGCGCTGCCGTTCAACGAAGCCGACGTACTGACCCTGCCGCTGTACGATGAGCCATTCTGCGCCCTGATGCCGGCCGACCACCCGTGGACAGCAAAAAAGACCATCGACACCGCGATGCTCAACGACAAGAGCCTGCTGCTGCTCGGTGAAGGCCACTGCTTCCGCGACCAGGTGCTGGAAGCCTGCCCGACCCTGAACAAGGGCGGTGAAGGGGCCAGGCACACCACGGTCGAGTCCAGCTCACTGGAAACCATCCGCCACATGGTGGCCTCGGGCCTTGGCGTGTCGATCCTGCCCCTGTCGGCAGTGCACAGCCACCATTACGCGCCGGGTGTCATCGAGGTCCGCCCGCTGACCGCACCAGCGCCGTTCCGTACCGTGGCCATTGCCTGGCGCGCCAGCTTCCCGCGGCCGAAGGCCATCGAGATCCTCGCCGACTCGATCCGCCTCTGCTCGGTCGCCAAAGCCCCTGTGGAACAACCGGCCTGAGTCATGAGCGAGCTGTCGAAGGTCCCGGTCACGGTACTCAAGGGGGTTGGCGAGGCCATGGCCGAGAAACTCGCCAAGGTCGGCCTGGAAAACCTGCAGGACGTGCTGTTTCACCTGCCCCTGCGTTATCAGGACCGCACCCGCGTGGTGCCGATCGGCCAGCTCCGCCCTGGCCAGGACGCGGTGATCGAGGGTGTGGTCAGCGGTGCCGACGTGACCATGGGCAAACGCCGCAGTCTGGTGGTGCGCCTGGGTGACGGCAGCGGTGTGCTGAGCCTGCGCTTCTATCATTTCAGTAACGCGCAGAAGGAAGGCCTCAAGCGCGGCACCCACCTGCGTTGTTACGGCGAAGCCCGCCCCGGAGCCTCGGGCCTGGAAATCTACCACCCGGAATACCGCGCGTTGAACGGCGATGAGCCGCCGCCCCCGGTGGAGCAGACCCTGACGCCGATCTACCCATCCACCGAAGGCCTTACCCAGCAACGCCTGCGCCTGCTGTGCCAACAGAGCCTGGCCATGCTCGGCCCACGCAGCCTGCCTGACTGGCTGCCCGAAGAACTGGCCCGGGACTACCAGCTGGCCCCGCTGGACGATGCTATCCGCTACCTGCACAACCCGCCGGCCGATGCGGACCTCGACGAGCTTGCCGAAGGCCAGCACTGGGCCCAGCACCGCCTGGCTTTCGAAGAGCTGCTGACCCACCAGCTGTCGCAGCAGCGCCTGCGTGAAAGCCTGCGCAGCCTGCGTGCGCCGGTATTGCCCAAGGCCCAGCGCCTGCAGGCGCAATACCTGGCCAACCTCGGCTTTCAGCCGACCGGCGCGCAGCAGCGGGTGGCCAACGAAATCGCCTATGACCTCAGCCAGCACGAGCCGATGATGCGCCTGGTTCAGGGTGATGTCGGCGCTGGCAAGACCGTGGTCGCCGCCCTGGCCGCGCTGCAGGCGCTGGAAGCCGGTTACCAGGTGGCGCTGATGGCGCCCACCGAGATTCTCGCCGAACAGCACTACATCACCTTCAAGCGCTGGCTCGAGCCGCTGGGCATCGAAGTGGCCTGGCTGGCCGGCAAGCTCAAGGGCAAGGCCCGGGCCGCCGCCCTGGAGCAGATCGCCAACGGTGCACCGATGGTGGTCGGCACCCACGCGCTGTTTCAGGAAGAGGTGAAATTCAAGCACCTGGCCCTGGCGATCATCGACGAGCAGCACCGGTTTGGCGTGCAGCAACGCCTGGCGCTGCGCAAGAAGGGCGTCGCTGGCGAGCTATGCCCGCACCAGTTGATCATGACCGCCACCCCGATTCCGCGGACCCTGGCCATGAGTGCCTATGCCGACCTGGACACTTCGGTGCTCGACGAACTGCCGCCGGGGCGTACCCCGGTGAATACCGTGCTGGTGGCCGACAGCCGCCGCTTCGAAGTGGTCGAGCGGGTACGCGCCGCCTGCGCCGAAGGGCGCCAGGCCTATTGGGTATGCACGCTGATCGAAGAATCCGAGGAATTGACCTGCCAGGCCGCCGAAAGCACCTACGAGGAGCTGGGCAGCGCCCTGGGCGAGTTGCGCGTGGGGCTGATCCACGGGCGCATGAAGCCGGCGGAAAAGGCCGGGGTCATGGCCGAGTTCAAGGCTGGCAACCTGCAGTTGCTGGTTGCCACCACGGTCATCGAGGTCGGCGTGGACGTGCCCAACGCCAGCCTGATGATCATCGAGAACCCCGAGCGCCTGGGCCTGGCCCAGTTGCACCAGTTGCGCGGCCGGGTTGGCCGGGGCAGCGCCGTCAGCCATTGCGTGCTGCTGTACCACCCGCCGCTGTCGCAGATCGGCCGCGAGCGCCTGGGCATCATGCGGGAAACCAACGACGGCTTCATCATCGCCGAGAAGGACCTGGAGCTACGCGGTCCGGGCGAGATGCTCGGTACCCGCCAGACCGGCCTGTTACAGTTCAAGGTCGCCGACCTGATGCGCGATGCCGATCTGTTGCCGGCAGTGCGTGACGCTGCCCAGGCCCTCCTTGCACGCTGGCCGGAGCATGTCAGCCCACTGCTGGACCGCTGGCTCCGCCACGGCCAGCAATATGGCCAAGTGTGACGATGGTTCCACAATGGATCCAGATTTGTCCCAAGGCTGGTTATACTTCGCGTTTAAAGGAATCAGTGGATACGGACCATGACTGAAGTCGCCCTGGACACCGCAACCCCACATGCACCCTCGGTCATCAGGCTGCTGCTCGACAAGCTCGGCGTGGCCTACCGCGAGGTCGTGGAGCATCCGCAACTGCCGGCGGCGTCAAGGGTACAGGCCGTGCTGCTCGACGACGAGATCGGTGCCTTGCTGGTGCTGTTCCCGCAGAGCCAGCTGCTGGACCTCAACCGCCTGGCTGAACTGACCGGGCGCCAACTGACTGCGGTGTCGGTGGCGCGCCTGAAGCAGATGCTCGACAAGCACAACCTCAAGGCCCTCCCGGGCATTCCGGCCTTGACCAGTTCGCCGTGCCAGTATGAAAAGAGCCTGCTCGACGCCGAACGCGTGTATATCCAGTCCGGCGAAACCGGGCTGTTGCTGGAAATCGAGCGCGCGCACTTCAAGCGCATGCTGGTAAAGGCCAGCGCCAGCAGCTTCGGCCTCGAGGTCGAGGCCATCAGCCCCAATCTCGATCGTCCGCATGACGACACCCGGGAAATCAGCCAGGCGGTGCAGGCTTTCACCGCCAGACGCATTCAGAAGCGCCTGGAGGAAACCATCGAGATCCCGCCTCTGGCAGATACCGCGCAAAAGATCATCAAGCTGCGGGTAGACCCCAACGCCAGCATCGATGACATCACCGGCGTGGTCGAAACCGACCCGGCGCTGGCGGCGCAGGTGGTCAGCTGGGCGGCATCGCCCTACTACGGCTCGACCCACAAGATTCGCTCGGTGGAAGATGCCATCGTACGCGTGCTGGGCTTCGACCTGGTGATCAACCTGGCCCTGGGCCTGGCGCTGGGCAAGACCCTGAGCCTGCCGAAAGACCACCCGCAACAGGCCACGCCGTACTGGCAGCAGTCAATCTACACTGCTGCGGTCATCGATGGCCTGACCCGTGCCATGCCGCGCACTGAGCGCCCGGAAGCTGGCCTGACCTACCTGGCCGGGCTGCTGCACAATTTTGGCTACCTGCTGCTGGCACATGTGTTTCCACCGCACTTCTCGCTGATCTGCCGGCACCTGGAGGTCAACCCGCACCTGTGCCACACCTATGTGGAACAGCACCTGCTGGGTATCAGCCGCGAACAGATCGGTGCCTGGCTGATGAAACTGTGGGACATGCCGGAAGAGCTTTCGGCCGCGCTGCGCTTCCAGCACGACCCGGCCTATGACGGCGAATATTCGGCATTCCCCAACCTGGTATGCCTGACCACCCGCCTGCTGCGCGCGCGAGGAATTGGCACGGGGCCGCAGGAGGAAATTCCCGAGGAACTGCTGGAGCGCCTGGGGATTACCCGCGACAAGGCCGAGGAAGTCGTGAACAAGGTGCTCGAGGCCGAGAACCTGTTGCGTGAACTGGCTTCGCAGTTCCACGCACCGCATTGACACCCTGGGGCCGCTTGGCGGCCCCCATTATTTCAGCCCTGCTTCTTCGGCTTGAGGTACTTCATCAAGCCCTGGAACCACATCACCAACGCCGGGTTGCCCTTGATCTGGATGTGCTTGTCCTGAATCCCCTGCATGAATGCCAGCTGCTTGTTACGCGCCTGCATCGTGGCAAAACCGTAGGCGGCGTCCTTGAAGGCAATGGCGAAGGCCGGCTGCGGGTGGGCGCCGCCCTTGCTGCTGATGCGCTCGTTGTTGACGATGAAGTGCCGGGCGACCTTGCCATCCAGGGTTTGCATCTGGAACACCAGGTCCTTGCCCTTGAGCTGCTGCTGGAATGCCGGGTTGTTACGGCTGGCCCTGGCCATCAACCAGCCCATGGCCCAGAGAAGAAAGCGGAACTTCATCAACGCGCCTCGAATTAAACGTGACTAAAGCGCGCATTCTATCCTTTTTCAGAACTATTTATGCAGGTACGAAACATTTTGCCTGCAGAAAGCACAACGGGCGCCTTGGCGGCGCCCGTTTGGCTGGCACTGCATCGTCAGCGCACGATCACTTGCCTTTCTTGGCTGGTTTGGCAGGGACGTTGACGCTGTCGCGCAGGTTCTTGCCTGGCTTGAAGGCCACGGTATTGCTGGCCTTGATCTTGACTGGTTCGCCGGTTTGCGGGTTCTTGCCGGTACGCGCGCCACGATGACGTTTTTCGAAGGTGCCGAAGCCGACCAAGGTCACGGTGTCCTTGTCCAGGGCACCGGTGATGCTGTCGAGAATCGCGTTCAACACCTGATTGGCCTTTTCCTTGGTCAGATCGGCCTTTTCGGCGATGACGGCGGCGAGTTCTGGTTTGCGCATAGTGAAGCCTCTTTGACGGAATTCTTGTTGTTATGCCGTGCTGCCTCTGGGAGCAGCGCTCAAGGCACCGCAGGCTCTAATCTGCGGCAGACGGGAGTGAGGATGGCACGTGCACCGGGGCCGCGCCAGTATCTGGGCGGCCATTGTGCAGGCAACAACAGGATAAATCCGACAGAACGCCAGCCATTTACGCCATAACGGCTGGCAACTGGCGATTCAGCGCCAGCTTGTCCATGACTGCTGTTCCGGTCAGGGCATAGCCCAGCAGCTTGCCGTCGGCATCGAAGCAGAGCACTTTGAGGTCGCTGCCCTGCCCCTCGACCCGCCAGGTGCCTTCGTGGCCCTGGGGTGGCGGCGAGACTACGAGTGGGCAGGCCGGGGTCTTCACCGTGACCGGCATCGGCCCGTAGGCGACCGCCGTCGGCTTACCGGCCAGGGTCTGCGCCAGCGCCCGGGCACAGCTCATCAGTGGCATGACGTACAGCAGGTTGATGCCATCGACCTCGGCACAGTCGCCAAGGGCAAAGATATTGGCGTGGGAAGTGCGCAACTGGCGGTCCACGCTGATGCCGCGGTTGGTTTGCAAGCCGGCGGCGGCAGCCAGGTCGGTGCGCGGGCGCAGGCCGATCGCCGAGACCACCAGGTCGCAGGCGATCACGCAGCCATCAGACAGGTGTGCCTCCAGACCCTGGGCCACCTTTTCCAGGCGAGCAAGCACCGGGCCCAGGTGGAAGCGGACCCCCAAGCCTTCCAGCCCGGCCTGCACAGCCGTGGCTGCAGCCGGGTGCAGCAAGGTCGGCATGACTTGCTCGCACGGCGCCACCACATCGACCTGGAAGCCGCCCAGGCTCAGGTCGTTGGCGAATTCACAGCCGATCAGGCCGGCACCGAGGATCAGCACGCGTTGCTTGCCAGAGGCTGCGGCGCGGAAACGTGCGTAGTCTTCCAGGTCGTTGATCGGGAACACCTGTTCGCCGCCATTACCCTCGATCGGTACCTGTACCGTCTGTGCACCGACGGCCAGTACCAGGTCGCGGTATTCCACCGCCTCCTCACCGACCCACAGCCGCTTGTGGCCAGGGTCGATGCCGCTGATACGGGTGTGGGTACGGATTTCGGCATTCAGTTGTTCGGCCATGGCGCCCGGTTCGGCCATGCACAAGCCATCCGCATCTTTCTGCTTGGCGAAGCCAGTGGAGAGCATGGGCTTGGAGTAGGAGCGACCGTCATCGGCAGTGATCAGCAGTAACGGTGTCTGGGTATCGAGCTTGCGAAATTCACGGGCCAGGTTGTAGCCCGCCAGGCCGGTACCGATGATTACCACAGGGGACGTCATGTCGTGCCTTCCTTGATTAGCCGATGGAGATCATTTCAAAGTCACTCTTGCCGACACCGCAGTCGGGGCAAAGCCAGTCTTCCGGTACATCTTCCCAGCGGGTGCCAGGGGCGATGCCGTCGTCGGGCCAGCCTTCGGCCTCGTCGTAGATCAGGCCACAGACAATACATTGCCACTTTTTCATCAGGTCTCTTTCCTCGGTTCGGGCTGGAGCTTACTGTTCTGCTGAGAGCCTCTTCGCGGATAGATCCGCTCCTACAGCGGCCGGGTAGCCGGTAGGGACGGGTTCACCGGCGAAGGACCCGTGCACAATTCGTGGGGGCTTTGTATCGGCCCCGCCAGCAGTATGCAAGCAGTCGGGGCAATCATGCTAAGCTCGCCGCCTCTCTGGTTGTAACAAGCAGACCGACGTGTCGTACGAATCCCCGCAAGCAGCCGCTGTCGCGTGGCTGCCGTATTCACAGCTGGCGACCGGCATCGACCAGCGCACCCTGGATTGGCTGTTCGACGAGGGCTCCCTGACCCGCCGCCTGACCCGCCTGTCCGACGATCACTTCACTGTCACGCCGCTGTTCGAGGGCTGGCAACCACTGCGCGATGACGAATGCCAGGCCCTGGGCATCGCCGCAGGGGCAGAAGGCTGGGTGCGCGAAGTTTACCTGCGTGGCCATGACCAACCTTGGGTGTTCGCCCGCAGCGTCGCCAGCCGCAGCGCCCTCGAGCGTGGCGGGCTGGACCTGGAAACCCTGGGCAGTCGCTCGCTGGGCGAACTGCTGTTCTGCGACCAGGCATTCATCCGTCACCCCATCGAGGTATGCAGTTATCCACCGGCCTGGCTGCCGAGCGCAGCCGCCCATGCCGCGCTGTGGGGCCGCCGTTCACGCTTCGAACGTGGCGGCCTGGAGCTGCTGGTGGCGGAAGTGTTCCTGCCAGCGCTGTGGCAAGCGGCCAAGGAGGGAAACCGCTGATGTACCTGCACCTGCTCAAGTCGCTCAACCGCCTGCATCCGCGGGCCTGGGACTTCGTCCAGCTCAGCCGCATGGACCGGCCGATCGGAATCTACCTGCTGCTGTGGCCAACCTTGTCGGCGGTGTGGATTGCCGGGAACGGTTCGCCGACCCTGGCCAACGTGCTGATCTTCGGCCTCGGTGTGGTGTTGATGCGCGCCGCAGGCTGCTGCATCAATGACTTTGCCGACCGCAAGGTGGACGGCCACGTCAAACGCACCGCCGACCGTCCCCTGGCCAGTGGCCGGGTCCGTCCGCGCGAGGCGCTGGCGCTGTTCGCTATCCTGGTCGGGGTCAGCTTCCTGCTGGTGCTGTGTACCAACAGCCGCACGGTGTGGCTATCGTTCGGTGCGGTGGCGCTGGCGTTCTGCTACCCATTCATGAAGCGCTACACCTACTACCCGCAGGTGGTGCTGGGGGCGGCCTATTCCTGGGGCATTCCCATGGCCTTTACCGCAGCGGGTGGTGAACTGCCAGCCAGTGCCTGGCTGTTGTACATCGCCAATCTGCTGTGGACGGTGGGCTATGACACCTACTACGCCATGGTCGACCGTGATGACGACCTGAAGATTGGCGTGAAGTCGACCGCGATCCTGTTCGGCGACGCCGACCGCGCCATCATCCTGACCTTGCAGCTGCTTTCGCTGGGCTGCCTGCTGCTGGCGGGTAACCGTTTCGAACTGGGGGGCTGGTTCCACCTGGGCCTGCTGGGCGCGGCGGCGTGCTTTGCCTGGGAGTACTGGTCGACGCGCAGGCTGGACCGGGAGTCATGCTTCAAGGCGTTCCTGCACAACCACTGGGCGGGGATGCTGGTGTTCATCGGGGTTGTGCTGGATTACGCGTTGCGCTGAGGAATGTGGGGCTGCTGTGCAGCCCCGACAACTTCATGGCTTGGCGACGTGCCAGACGTCCTTCATGCCGTCACCGGTCATATCCCCGGCCTTCTTGTCCTTGATGAAGGTGTACAGCGGCTTGCCGTCATAGGCCCACTGCTTGGCGCCGTCGTCGCGCATCACCACGCTCCACTTGCCCTTGGCCGGTTCGTCATTGGCCTTGACCATCAAGGGCGGCCAGTTCGTGGCACATTCGCCATTGCACATTGACTTGCCGCCCGCATCCTTGTCGAAGGTGTACAGGGTCATGCCGGCATGGTCGACCAACATGCCGCCCTTCTCCATCGCATGGTCAGCAGAGGCCACCCCCGGTAGCGCCAGCGCAGTGAAAAGGGCCATCCAGCTCAGCGTTTGTCGTGTCATTGGATTCACCATTGTTTCGGGGGGATTGGGATCGGAATGCCGCAAAAGCGGCTCTTTCAAGCCTAGTTCAGTCATGGAATGTCGCCAGACTGGCCAACAGCCTGTCACACAGCTGCAATAATTCCGTTATCTAATGCGGGCCAAGACATCGTATCCAGGAGAGGTTTTGAGCATGGTTGGCAGGAACATACTGATCGTCGACGACGAAGCGCCTATTCGCGAGATGATCGCCGTTGCCCTGGAAATGGCCGGCTATGACTGCCTGGAAGCGGAAAACTCCCAACAGGCCCATGCGATCATCGTCGACCGCAAACCGGACCTGATCCTGCTCGACTGGATGCTGCCAGGCACCTCCGGCATCGAGTTGGCCCGCCGCCTCAAGCGCGACGAGCTGACCGGCGACATTCCGATCATCATGCTCACCGCCAAGGGCGAAGAGGACAACAAGATTCAGGGCCTGGAGGTAGGCGCTGACGACTACATCACCAAACCGTTCTCGCCACGTGAACTGGTCGCCCGCCTGAAGGCCGTGCTGCGCCGCACCGGCCCCAGCGACAGCGAGGCACCGATCGAGGTCGGCGGCCTGCTGCTGGACCCGATCAGCCACCGCGTGACCATCGACGGCAAGCCGGCCGAGATGGGCCCCACCGAATACCGCCTGCTGCAGTTCTTCATGACCCACCAGGAGCGCGCCTACACCCGTGGCCAGTTGCTGGACCAGGTGTGGGGTGGCAACGTCTATGTCGAAGAGCGCACCGTCGACGTACACATCCGCCGCCTGCGCAAGGCGTTGGGTGAGGCCTACGAAAATCTGGTACAAACCGTCCGGGGCACCGGCTACCGCTTCTCGACCAAGAGCTGATCGAGTTCAAAGCGCCAAGCTGCACGTTGTTGTACAAGGACCGTCAATTGAACCAGAACTGGCATGCCACCCTGATCCGCCACCTGCTGCTGCTGATTACCGTCTGCCTGATCGGCGGGTTGGTCAGCGGCTATTATGGCTGGAGCCTGGCCATCGGCCTGGCGCTCTACCTGGGCTGGACACTCAAGCAACTGTTGCGCCTGCACGACTGGCTGCGCAACCACCAACCCGATGAAGCACCACCCGATGGCTACGGCCTGTGGGGCGAGGTATTCGACAGCATCTATCACCTGCAACGCCGCGACCAGCGCGTGCGCGGCCGCCTGCAGGCGGTGATCGACCGGGTGCAGGAGTCCACCGCCGCGCTGCGTGACGCGGTGATCATGCTCGACAGTGACGGCAACCTGGAATGGTGGAACCGCGCCGCCGAAACCTTGCTGGGCTTCAAGACCCCACAGGACGGCGGCCAGCAGGTCACCAACCTGGTGCGCCACCCGCGCTTCAAGGAATACTTCGAGGCGGAGAACTACCTCGAACCGCTGGAAATCCCGTCGCCAATCAACGACCGCATGCGCTTGCAGCTGCACATCACGCGCTATGGCAACAACGAACACTTGATGCTGGTGCGTGACGTCACCCGCATCCACCAGCTGGAACAGATGCGCAAGGACTTCGTCGCCAACGTGTCCCACGAGCTGCGCACACCGCTGACGGTGATCACCGGTTACCTGGAAACCCTGCTCGACAACGTCGAAGACGTGAACCCGCGCTGGAGCCGTGCCCTGCAGCAGATGAGCCAACAGGGTTCGCGCATGCAGACCCTGCTCAACGACCTGCTGCTGCTGGCCAAGCTGGAGGCCACCGACTACCCATCGGACAATCAGCCGGTGGCGGTCGATGCCTTGCTTACTGCAATCAAGAACGATGCCCTGGCCCTGTCCGGGCCGCGCAACCAGCGCATCAGCCTTGAAGCCGCACCCGGGGTGAAACTCAAGGGCAGCGAATCGGAGCTGCGCAGTGCCTTCTCCAACCTTGTATTCAACGCGGTGAAGTACACCCAGGACGAGGGCAGCATCCGTATTCGCTGGTGGGCCGACGCCCAGGGCGCGCACCTGTCGGTGCAGGACACCGGGGTGGGGATCGATGCCAAGCACCTGCCGCGCCTGACCGAACGCTTCTACCGGGTCGACTCCAGCCGTGCATCGAATACCGGCGGCACCGGGCTGGGGCTGGCGATCGTCAAGCATGTGTTGATGCGCCACCGCGGCCGGCTGGAGATCAGCAGCGTGCCGGGGCACGGCAGCACCTTTACCTGCCATTTTGCGCCGGCACAATTGGCTAACGCCAAGGGCTGATACCGCCGCTGCAGCGCTGCCCTTGGCGGGCACGCCCGCTCCCGCAACGGCCCGATAAGACCACCACCCTTTGCTTTTGCCGCCCCAGCCGCTACATTGGATCCCCTGTGCCAGCCAGAGCTGGCACTTTTTTTCTCTCTATCCCAAAGACGGAACCTGTAAAAACTCCATCATGGACCCTTCCCCTGGTATCAGCCTCACCTCGTTATTCGCCGACTTCGGCATGATCATCTTTGCCCTGCTGCTGGTGCTGCTCAACGGTTTCTTCGTTGCCGCCGAATTCGCCATGGTCAAGCTGCGGGCCACCCGCGTCGAGTCCATCGCCGAGCTGCATGGCTGGCGCGGCAACATCCTGCGCAAGGTACACAACCAGCTCGACGCCTACCTGTCGGCCTGCCAGCTCGGCATCACCCTCGCCTCCCTCGGCCTGGGTTGGGTCGGCGAGCCCGCCTTCGCCCACTTGCTGGAGCCTTTGCTGGCCTACCTGGGCGTCGACACGCCCGAGCTGGTCAAGGCCATCTCGTTCTTCGTCGCGTTCTTCGTCATTTCCTACCTGCACATCGTGGTCGGCGAGCTGGCACCAAAGTCCTGGGCAATCCGCAAGCCCGAGCTGCTGTCGCTGTGGACCGCCGTGCCGCTGTACCTGTTCTACTGGGCAATGTACCCGGCCATCTACCTGCTCAATGCCAGCGCCAACACCATCCTGCGCATCGCCGGTCAGGGTGAACCCGGCCCGCATCACGAGCACCACTACAGCCGTGAAGAACTCAAGCTTATCCTGCACTCCAGCCGTGGCCAGGACCCCAGCGACCAGGGCATGCGCGTGCTGGCCTCGGCGGTGGAAATGGGCGAGCTGGAGGTGGTCGACTGGGCCAACTCGCGCGAGGACATGGTCAGCATCGATGCCCAGGCGCCACTGAAGCAGATCCTGGCGCTGGTGCGCCGCCACAAGTTCAGCCGCTACCCGGTGTACGACGCCGAGCGCGAGGAGTTCACCGGCCTGCTGCACATCAAGGACCTGCTGCTGGAGCTGGCGGAACTTGAGCACCTGCCCGAAACCATCGACCTGGACGATCTCGCCAGGCCACTGGAGCGTGTGTCGCGGCACATGCCGCTGGCGCAGTTGCTGGAGCAGTTCCGCAAGGGCGGCGCGCATTTCGTGCTGGTGGAAGAGGCCGATGGCAAGGTGATTGGTTACCTGACCATGGAAGACGTGCTGGAAGTGCTGGTCGGCGACATCCAGGACGAGCACCGCAAGGCCGAGCGCGGCATTCTCGCCTACCAGCCGGGCAAGCTGCTGGTTCGCGGCGACACGCCGCTGTTCAAGGTCGAGCGCCTGCTGGGTATCGACCTTGACCACATCGAGGCTGAAACCCTGGCCGGGCTGGTATATGAGACGCTCAAGCGGGTGCCGGAAGAAGAGGAAGTGCTGGAGGTCGAAGGGCTGCGCATCATCATCAAGAAGATGAAAGGGCCGAAGATCGTGCTGGCCAAGGTGCTCATGCTGGATTAAAGGCTACGGGCCTGCGCAGCAGGCCCGGCAATCTCAAGGATTGCCCGCAGTGAAGTCCGGTAACCCGTTGATCGGCCGGTCGAACTGATAGGGTATCGATTCAAGCGCCAGCCCCACATTGCGCTGCACCACGAAGTGCAGGTGCGGCCCGGTACTGTTGCCAGTGTTGCCGGACTTGGCCAGCAGCTGCCCCTGCCGCACCCGCTGCCCCTCCGCCACGATCACCGAACCACGCAGCAAATGCAGGTACACACCCATGGTGCCGTCCGGGTGCAGGATCCGCACGAAATTGCCCGAGGGGTTCGGCCCGCGCCCGCTTTGGCGGTTTTCGGTCTTCACCACTACACCTTCCCGCGCGGCAATGATGGGGGTGCCTTCGGGCATGGCGATGTCCATGGCATAGCGCCCTTTCGGCCCGAAATGGCTGAGTCGGCCGTTGGGGCCCTGGGTCACACGGAACGGCCCGCCGACCCAAGGGAAGGCATAGCGAAAGCCCTTCGGCCGCTTGCCCGGGTCGCCCATGGCCTGCAGCAGGGTCGAGCGGTAATTCAGCAACGTCCCGGGCCGCCCCCTGAGCACGCTGAGCATCTGCGTGGTATGCGGCGGCAACACCCGGCGCACGATACGCGGCGCGTTACCGCCTTGCGCGTTCACCAGGTTGTCCAGCCGCAACTCCACCTCTACCGGCACATGCAGCTGGTTGCGGGCCGAGAAGCTGACGCCGCCGTCGAAGGTAATCGCATTCAGCTGCACCTGGCCTTCGTGCATCTCGACCATGGGCTCGCGCTGCACCAAGGGTCTGGCACCAGGACCAGGCCGGTCGGTATAGGAGGTTACACGGCCATCATCGGTGATCGTGTAGATCGTCATGCCCTGGCTCGACACCGAAGCCATGAGCATTGCACAGAACAGCAGCAGGCGGGCGGGCATGATAGTGGCTTTTTGACAGTTATGATCTGTCGAAGACTAGCAGCCGGTTTTATGGCGGGTATGACAGTTGGTCGGATGGCACAACGGCTGTGGGGCTTTTGCAGGAGCGGCCTTGCGTCGCGAAGGGCTGCAAGGCCGCGCCTGCAAAGAGGGCGGCGCGGGGCCGCGGGTCAAGCGCCCGGGGTGAAGTGCTTCTGTGCAGTCCCGCGAGCAATCAGGCGCGACAGGTAGTCGAGCTTCTGTGCATCCTGGTCGACGAACTTGAACGTCAATTGCAGCCAGTCACTGTCGGGCTTGGGCTCTAGTGCCACCACGGCATGCAGGTAACCGTTCAGACGCGCGACTTCGGCATTCTCGCCCTGCTCCAGGTTCAGCACGGCGCCTTCCAGCACCTGCGGTAGCGTTTCGCCACGGCGAACCACCAGCAAGGCCTCTTTCAGGCTCAACGCCTTAATCACGCAGGCCTGCATGCCACTGGCCAGGCGTAACTGGCCCTGGCCGCGGCCGGTCGGCACTGGCGCAGCGGCGGCAGGGGCACTGACCGATGGCCTGGCGGGTGCCGGCGCCGCTGCCGGTGCGGTGACTTTTGCCGCTTCCGGTTTGCCGCCAGTCAAGGCACTCAGCGAATCGTTGGCGAATGCCGAGTTGACGCGCGCCGGGCCGCTGGACATCAGGCCATCGAGCTTGCCGATCTTGGTCAGGGCCTTTTTCACCTTGGTCAGCAATTGCTCGTTGGTGAACGGCTTGCCGACGAAATCGGAAACGCCGGCCTGGATCGCCTGGATGACGTTTTCCTTGTCGCCACGGCTGGTCACCATGATGAACTGCAGGTTTTTCAGCTCAGGCTGCTGGCGGCACCAGGTGAGCAGTTCCAGGCCGGACATTTCCGGCATCTCCCAGTCGCACAGGACCAGGTCGAACGCTTCCTTGCCCAGCATCGCCATTGCCTTGCGACCGTTGACGGCATCGTCAATGGTCATGCCCGGGAAGGCGTTGCGCAGGCATTTGCGGACCAGGTCACGGATGAACGGGGCGTCATCCACAACCAGCACATTCACTTTACTCATCGATACTCCTTCTGAATCCCGGCTAGCCTACCGCCGAATAATGGCCATTCGCTACAACCTGGTCACGCCGGGACTTCTTCACATCGTTCGCGGGTGCCTGCCGGCTCCTCGACCGCAAACGAAAACGCCCGGCCAAGGCCGGGCGTCGATGCTCGGGAGCAATCTTATTTATCGTCAGGTTCAGCCGGAACATTAGCTTTTTCGCCATCCTCGAGTGCGGTGCCCTGCACTTCCGCAGTCATGCGCTTGAGGCCCATGTGGCGCACATCGGTGCCGCGCACCAGGTAGATCACCAGCTCGGAGATGTTGCGCGCGTGGTCGCCGATCCGCTCCAGCGAACGCAGCACCCAGATCACACTGAGCACCCGCGAGATCGAACGCGGGTCTTCCATCATGTAGGTCACCAGCTCGCGCAGGGCGGTCTTGTATTCGCGGTCGATGGTCTTGTCATACTGGGCCACCGACAGCGCCAGGTCGGCGTCGAAACGGGCAAAGGCGTCCAGCGCGTCGCGGACCATGTTGCGTACCTGGTCGCCGATGTGGCGCACCTCGACGTAGCCGCGCGGCGACTCGCCTTCCTCGCACAGCTGGATGGCGCGGCGGGCGATCTTGGTCGATTCGTCACCAATACGCTCCAGGTCGATCACCGACTTGGAAATGCTGATGATCAGGCGCAGGTCGGACGCTGCCGGCTGACGACGGGCCAGGATGCGCAGGCACTCCTCGTCGATGTTGCGCTCCATCTGGTTGATCTGCTCGTCGACTTCGCGCACTTGCTGGGCCAGGCCGGAGTCGGCCTCGATCAGCGCGGTGACCGCGTCGTTGACCTGTTTCTCGACCAGCCCGCCCATGGCCAGCAGGTGGCTGCGCACCTCTTCGAGCTCGGCGTTGAACTGCTGGGAAATGTGATGGGTAAGGCTTTCTTTGTTGATCATCATTCGCTCCGCGAAGAAGCTCAAAGCTTCAAGTAATCGTCTGGTTCCCTGTGCCGCAGGGCTGCTAGCCGTAGCGACCGGTGATGTAGTCTTCGGTCTGCTTCTTCGCCGGGTTGGTGAACAGGGTATCGGTATCGCCGAATTCGACCAGCTTGCCCATGTACATGAACGCGGTGTAGTCGGAAACCCGCGCCGCCTGTTGCATGTTGTGGGTCACGATGACGATGGTGTACTTGGATTTCAATTCGTAGATCAGTTCCTCGACCTTCAGGGTCGAGATCGGGTCCAGCGCCGAGCACGGTTCGTCGAGCAACAGCACCTCCGGCTCCACGGCGATGGTGCGGGCGATGACCAGGCGCTGCTGCTGGCCGCCGGACAGGCCCAGGGCCGAATCGTGCAGGCGGTCCTTGACCTCGTCCCACAGGGCCGCGCCCTTCAGCGCCCACTCGACCGCTTCGTCGAGTACGCGCTTCTTGTTGATGCCCTGGATACGCAGGCCATAGACCACGTTCTCGTAGATGGTCTTGGGGAACGGGTTGGGCTTCTGGAACACCATGCCGACACGGCGGCGCAGCTCGGCCACGTCTTCGCCCTTGCGGTAGATGTTGTGGCCGTACAGGTTGATGGCGCCTTCCACGCGGCAGCCGTCAACCAGGTCGTTCATGCGGTTGAAGGTACGCAGCAGGGTCGACTTGCCGCAGCCGGACGGGCCGATGAAAGCGGTCACACGCTGCTTGGGAATGTTCATCTGCACGTCGAACAGCGCTTGTTTGTCGCCATAGAACAGGCTCAGGCCTGGTACCTCGATGGCCACGGTTTCTTCGGCCAGACGCAGGCTTTGCTTGTCGCGGCCCAGGGCAGACATGTCGATGCCGTGGGCGTGGGATTCTTGCTGCATGGTCAACTCCATACGCTAACAATTCGTTTCAAAGGGCCGCACCACTTGGGCGCGGCACGCTTGCGATCAGGATCAGCTGTCGAGGGCTTTGTACTTCTCGCGCAAGTGGTTGCGGATCCACACGGCCGAGAGGTTGAGGGCCGCGATCACCAGCACCAGCAGCAGCGCCGTGGCGTACACCAGCGGCCGCGCGGCTTCGACGTTGGGGCTCTGGAAGCCGACATCATAAATGTGGAAGCCCAGGTGCATGATCTTCTGGTCCAGGTGCAGGTACGGGTAGTTCCCGTCCACCGGCAGCGACGGCGCCAGCTTGACCACGCCCACCAGCATCAGCGGCGCCACTTCACCCGCGGCGCGGGCCACGGCCAGGATCATGCCGGTCATCATGGCCGGGCTGGCCATGGGCAGGACGATCTTCCACAGGGTCTCGGCCTTGGTTGCACCCAGGGCCAGCGAGCCCTCGCGCACGGTACGCGGAATACGCGCCAGGCCTTCCTCGGTGGCCACGATCACCACCGGCACCGCCAGCAGCGCCAAGGTCAGCGATGCCCACAGCAGGCCCGGGGTACCCAGGGTGGGTGCTGGCAGCGCCTCGGGGAAGAACAGACGGTCGATCGAGCCACCCAGCACGTAGACGAAGAAGCCCAGGCCGAACACCCCGTAGACAATCGCCGGCACACCGGCCAGGTTGTTCACCGCGATGCGGATCAGCCGGGTTACCGGGCCCTGCCTGGCGTATTCACGCAGGTAGACAGCAGCCAGCACACCAAACGGGGTAACGATGACAGCCATGATCAAGGTCATCATCACGGTACCGAAGATGGCTGGAAAGATACCGCCTTCGGTGTTGGCTTCACGCGGGTCATCGCTGAGGAATTCCCAGACCTTGGTGAAATAGCTGCCCAGCTTGGTGAAGCCGGACATGGCGTTCGGCTGGATCGCGTGCACCACCTTGCTCAGGTTGATTTCCACCTCACGGCCATTGCCATCACGGGCCACCAGGCTGTCACGGGCAAAGGCCTGGTGCAGGCCGGTCAGGCGCTCCTCGATGGCCTTGTAGCGACTGTTCAGCTCGGCGCGGTCGGCGTCAAGGTCGGCCTGGGCGGCGGCATCCAGCTTGCCGTCCAGTTCCAGCTTGCGTGCTTGCAGGCGCAGGCGCTCGAGGCCATGGTTGATGGCACCGATGTCTTTCTTCTCCAGGCTTTGCAGCTCGTTGCTCAGTTGGCTGGCGCGCTTGAGGCGGGCCTGCAGCTCGCTCCAGGCGGCGGGCCCCTCGGCGACTACACGGCCTTGTTCCTTGACGCTGACCAGGTAGCCATAGAAGTTGCCCCACTCGCGGCGTTCCAGGGCAATCAGGTCGGCTGGGTGCTGTTCATCGACCAGCCACTCTCCGACCACCCAGGTGAAGTCGCTGCCGTTGAGGTCGCGGTTACCGACCTTGATCAGTTCCCGGGTCATGAACTCCGGCCCCTGGTCAGGCACCGGCAGGCCGGCGCCCTTCAGGCGCGCCCGGGGTACCTCCTCCTTCTGCACCACTTCGCCGATGACGACGTGATCGGCCTGGCCCGGCACCTTGTAGGTGGCCTGGACAAGATCGGCCGGCCAGAAGTGGCCCAGGCCGCGCACGGCGATCACCGCGAGCAGGCCGACGGTCATGATCACCGCCATGGCCACCGCGCCGCCGCTCATCCAGACGCCCGGGGCGCCACTCTTGAACCAGCCTTTGAGGGAATCCTTTTTCACGGATCGCTACCTTTCTATCAAAGCGACGAGTATTTCTTGCGCAGACGCTGGCGAATCAGCTCGGCCAAGGTGTTCATGATGAACGTGAACATCAGCAGCACCAGCGCGGCCAGGAACAGCACGCGATAGTGGCTGCCGCCGACTTCCGATTCCGGCATTTCCACGGCCACGTTGGCGGCCAGGGTACGCATGCCCTCGAACAGGTTCAGCTCCATCACCGGGGTGTTGCCGGTGGCCATCAGCACGATCATGGTCTCACCCACCGCCCGGCCCATACCGATCATCAACGCCGAGAAGATACCTGGGCTGGCGGTGAGGATGACCACACGGGTCAGGGTCTGCCAGGGCGTGGCACCGAGCGCCAGGGAGCCCAGGGTCAGGCTGCGCGGCACGCTGAACACGGCATCTTCGGCGATGGAGTAGATGTTCGGGATGACCGCGAAGCCCATGGCGATACCCACCACCAGGGCGTTGCGCTGGTCGTAGGTGATGCCCAGGTCGTTGGTGATCCACAGGCGCATGTCACCGCCGAAGAACCAGGTTTCCAGGAGCGGGCTCATGTACAGGGCGAACCAGCCGATCACCAGAATCACCGGGATCAGGATGGCCGCCTCCCAGCCATCCGGAATGCGCAGGCGGATCGACTCGGGCAGTCGGCTCCAGGCGAAGCCTGCTGCGAGGATGCCGATCGGCATGATCACGAACAGGCTGAAGACGCCCGGCAGGTGGCCTTCCAGGTACGGGGCAAGGAACAGGCCGGCGAAGAAGCCAAGGATCACCGTCGGCATCGCTTCCATCAGCTCGATCACCGGCTTGACCTTGCGGCGCATGCCCGGGGCCATGAAGTAGGCGGTGTAGATGGCTGCGGCAATCGCCAGCGGGGCCGCCAGCACCATGGCGTAGAACGCGGCCTTGAGGGTACCGAAGGTCAGCGGCGACAGGCTCAGCTTGGGTTCGAAGTCGGTGTTCGAGGCAGTCGACTGCCAGACGTACTTCGGCTCGTCATAGTTCTCGTACCAGACCTTGCCCCACAGTGCGCTGAAGGAAATTTCCGGATGCGGGTTGCGCAGGCTCAGCGGCAGCAGCTTGCCGCCCTCTTCGATCATGATGCGGTTGGCGCGTGGCGACAGGGCCAGGATGCCGGCCCCTTCGGCGGCCTGCTCGACCAGCAGGGTACGGTGCGCCGTGCTGTGGAACACGCCCAGCTTGCCTTCGGCATCCAGGGCGATGAAGCCCTTGCGGCGCTCTTCGGCGTCGATCTGCACGATCGGGGCCTTGCCCAGCTGGAAGCTGCGAATCTGCTTGAAGCGCGATTCGCCATCCGGGTCGCGGGCCATGAACCACTGGGTCAAGCCGCCTTTGGAGTCGCCCATGATCAGCGAAATGCCGCCGACCAGCTGGGCTGTGGCGGTGATTTCGGTGTCCGCACTGTCAGACAGCTTGTAACGGCCGTTGAGGCTCTTGTCACGCAGGCTGAAGACGTCGGCCGTGGCGCGACCGTTGATCACGTACAGCCAATGCTGACGCGGGTCGATGAAGATGTTCTTCACCGTTTCGGTCATCTGCGGCAGTTCGATGCGGTTCTGCTCGGTGGTGACCTCGCCGGTCATCATGTTTTCGCTGCGGGTCAGCTCGACCACCTGCAGGTGCGCGCCAGTGGAACCGGCCAGCAGCAGGGCATCGCCATTGACGTTGACGCTGACATGCTCCAGCGCGCGGCCCTGGTCATCGAGCACGACCGGTTGCTCGCCGTACGGGTAATCGATCCCGGGGTCGATGGTTTTCTTGTTGTCGGGGTAGGTCACCTTGTAGCTGTGGTGGAACACCAGGGCCTGACCATTGGACAAGCCCAGCACCACCAGCGGGCTTCCCGGCTGGTCGGCACTGATCGAGGTAACCTGCGTGCCTGCCGGCAGCGGCAGGGTGATCTGCTTGAGCGCGCTACCGGTCTTGGTATCGAAGAACAGTGCCTGGCCCTTGTCCGAAACACGCATGCCCACCAGGTTCTGCTCTTCAAGCGCAATCATCAGCGGCTTGCCGGCATCCTGTTGCAGCCAGGCTGGCTCCAGCGCCTTCTTGCTGGTCAGTTCGGCGCCCTGGAACAGCGGCAGTACCACATAGGCCAGGTAGAAGAAGATCAAGGTGATTGCCGCCAATACGGCAAGCCCGCCCACCAGTACATACCAGCGGGTCAGGCGGTCCTTGAGTGCGCGCATGCGGCGCTTGCGTTGCAACTCCGGCGTATTGAAGTCAATCCGCTCGGGCTGGGTATTTTGGGTCATGGTGGAGTTGGCCAGATCATTCATGCGCACACCCTAGCGATCCCGTATGACAAAAACATTACAAAGTAGTGACGCACGAAAGCCCGCCGCACAGTAAGCCTGGCTTCGGGCTGGGAAATCCTGGAAGAGGCCGGGCATTCGCGCCGGCCTCCGCCTCAGTCAGTTACTTTTTTGCGACGTTATCCGAGTGGGACAGGCCCAGGTCAGCCAGGGTCTTGTCGACGACCTTGGCCGGCAGCGGGATGTAGCCATCCTTCACCACCACCTGCTGGCCAGCTTGCGACAGCACCAGCTTGACGAACTCGGCCTCCAACGGAGCCAGCGGCTTGTTCGGTGCCTTGTTGACGTACACGTACAGGAAGCGCGACAGCGGGTATTTGCCGTTGAGGGCGTTGGTTTCGTTATCTTCGACGAACTCGCCGCCCTCTTTCTTGGCCAGGGCAACCGTCTTGACGCTGGCGGTCTTGTAACCAATGCCCGAGTAGCCGATGCCGTTCAGCGAGGAGCTGATCGACTGCACGACCGAAGCCGAACCAGGCTGTTCGTTGACGTTAGGCTTGAAGTCGCCTTTGCACAGGGCTTCTTCCTTGAAGTAGCCGTAGGTGCCGGATACCGAGTTGCGGCCGAACAGCTGGATTGGCTTGTTGGCCAGGTCGCCGGTCACGCCCAGGTCACCCCAGGTCTTGACGTCGGCTTTGCCACCGCACAGGCGGGTGGAGGAGAAGATGGCGTCGACCTGGGCCATGGTCAGGCCTTTGATCGGGTTGTCCTTGTGCACGAACACGGCCAGGGCATCGACGGCAACCGGGATGGCGGTTGGTTTGTAGCCGTACTTCTGCTCGAAGGCCTGCAGCTCGACGTCCTTCATCTTGCGGCTCATCGGGCCGAGGTTGGCAGTGCCTTCGGTCAGCGCGGGTGGCGCGGTAGAGGAGCCGGCCGCCTGGATCTGGATGTTTACGTTCGGGTATTCCTTCTTGTAGGCCTCGGCCCACAGAGTCATCAGGTTCGCGAGGGTGTCGGAACCGACGCTGGAGAGGTTGCCCGAAACACCGGTGGTCTTGGTGTAGGTCGGGATTGCAGGATCGACAGCGGCTACCGCGTTGGCGGTTGCAACGCCAGCGGCGGCAAAGGTGAGGGCCGCCATCAAACGCTTCAGTTTCATGCCTTGCTCCTAGCAGGAATAGGGGGTGTTGGATGGAACGGGCCCAAGTATCTGCAGGCCGCATGAATACGATATGACCTGAATGTGACAATTGGATGAAATGCCATCACCTATCAGCTGCCTGGCAACACCTGTGAAACGGCCCCTTGTGTCGCGATGGGCAGCGCAGCCCATCGCGACACAAGGGGCCGTTCCTGCAACAGGTCAGCGCTTGTTGGCGAGCAGGTACAGGCCGACGGCCAGGCCAACGGCACACAACCCCGCCACATAGTAGGCAGGCGCCATCGGGCTGACTTTCAACAACGCAGTCACCACCATCGGCGTCAATCCGCCAAAGATCGCGTAGGCCACGTTGTACGAGAACGACAGCCCGCTGAACCGCACCACCGCCGGAAATGCCTTGACCATCACATAAGGCACTGCACCGATCACCCCCACGCACAAACCGGTCACCGCATACAGCGGGAACAGCAGCTCAGGCCGGGTCGGCAGGCTGTGGTAGAAGGTCCAGGAGCTCGCCAGCAGCAGCAGGCTGCCGATCACGAACACCCGGCCCGCACCAAAGCGGTCGGCCAGGCTGCCAGCGCCGATGCAGCCGAAGCTGAGCAGCACGATCGCCAGGCTGTTGGCCTTGAGGGAGTCGGTCGGGCTGATGTGGTAGATGCTCTGCAGCAACGCCGGGGTCATCAGGATGACCACCACGATGCCGGCAGACAGCATCCAGGTCAGCAGCATCGACAGCACGATCGGGCCACGATGGTCACGCAGTACGGCACGCAGCGGCAGCTCCTCGGCCAGCGCCTTGCGCTGCTGCATCTCGGCAAATACCGGGGTTTCGTGCAACCAGCGGCGCAGGTACACCGAGAACAGGCCGAACACACCACCCAGCAGGAACGGAATACGCCAGGCGTAATCAGCCACTTCGTCCGCGCTGTACACGCTGTTGATCAGGGTGGCCACCAGCGAGCCAAGCAAGATGCCCGCAGTGAGGCCGGCCGTGAGGGTACCGCAGGCGTAGCCGGTGTTGCGCACCGGCACGTGCTCCGACACGAACACCCACGCACCCGGGACCTCGCCACCGATTGCCGCGCCCTGGATCACCCGCATCAGCAGCAGCAGGATCGGCGCCCACAGGCCGATCTGTGCATAGGTGGGCAACAGGCCCATGATCAGTGTTGGCAACGCCATCATGAAGATACTCAGGGTGAACATCTTCTTGCGCCCGAGCAGGTCGCCGAAATGGGCCATGATGATGCCGCCCAGCGGCCGCGCCAGGTAGCCGGCGGCGAAGATGCCGAAGGTTTGCATCAGGCGCAGCCATTCGGGCATGTCGGCGGGGAAGAACAGCTTGCCGACCACGGTGGCGAAGAACACGAAGATGATGAAGTCGTAGAACTCCAGCGCGCCGCCCAGCGCGGACAGTGAAAGGGTCTTGTAGTCACTGCGGGTCAGCGGCCGCGAGGGCTGCTCGATACTGCTCGGCACGGAAGTCATCGCTGATTGTTCTCTTTGTAGGGCATGCAGGCCGCTTGGCACGCGGCTTCTGGATTGGTGACAGAGCAAGATAGCAAATTGCCGAGCTGCGCCGGAAGCGATACAAAATCCATACACATATTCATGAATGCGCGGTCGTCGCTGGCCGATATGCTCTATATACTGCCGATTCGTAGGAAAAGGTTGCTCCTAACGTGGGATGTTGTGCGAAAACGCCGGTCATTATTGTCAGACGGTTTCGCAGAGTTTCCCTACGGCCGCCCAGTGAAACGAAATCGGCGTAGTATGTTTCAAGCTGAATCGTTTACCCGGCCTTTGCGCCACACCAACGAAAGCGTCACGGGTCAGAGGCCCCATCGCATGATTGAGCTCGAACAAGAAGATCCTATCCCGCAGGGCGACCTGGCCTTGCAGATCACCGCACTCCCGCGCGAGACCAACGGGTTTGGCGATATCTTTGGCGGCTGGTTGGTCGCCCAGATGGACCTGGCCGGTACCGCCATGGCCAGCCGTGTGGCCGGAGGCCGGGTGGCCACCGTGGCCATCGACCGCATGGCTTTCCTGGTGCCAGTCGCCGTTGGCGCACAGTTGTCTTTCTATACCCAGACCCTGGAAATCGGTCGCAGCTCGATCCAGATGATGGTTGAAGTGTGGAGCGACGACCCGCTGTCCAGCGAATGGCGCAAGGTTACCGAAGCGGTGTTCGTCTTCGTCGCCATCGACGGCAGTGGCCGTACCCGCTCCGTACCTCGTCGCTGAGCCCCGCCGGCGGTAAACTCATTGCATGTGCCCGGGTCCAAGGCCCACTGGCAATCAATGAGATGAACACAATGGCTTCCTTCCAGGTCGTAACCGAGCAACATGGCGAACTCAACTGCTGGCGTATCAGCAGCAACCACGCCGAACTCCTGATCGCCCAGCAAGGCGCGCAGATCCTCAGCTACCAGTGCGTTGGCCAGCCACCACTGTTGTGGCTGAGCGACCAGGCCATCTTCCGCCAGGGCAAGTCGGTACGCGCCGGGGTGCCGGTGTGCTGGCCGTGGTTCGGCAACCTGCAGCGCAACCCACAGGCCGTGCAGGCCATGTACCACGGTGAACAGGCACCCGCCCACGGCCTGGCGCGGACCCGTGACTGGCAACTGCTGGGCATCGAAGAAGCGAGCGACGGGCTGCGTATCGAGTTCGAGCTGCCCGAAGCGCAGGGCAACCTGCCCGACTGGCCCCACGATGTAGAGCTGAAGTTGCTGGTGGAACTGGGCATGGAGCTGAAGCTGAGCCTGACCAGCCGCAACATGGGCAACACGCCGGTCATCCTCAGCCAGGCCCTGCACAGTTACTTCGCGGTCAGCGATGTACGGCAGGTGCGGGTTGAAGGTGTCGAAGGGCTGGGCTACATCGAGACCCTGGCCGACTGGGAGCAGCGCCAGCAACACGGCGCGCTGACGTTCACTGGTGAGACTGACCGGATCTACCTCGCCACCCCGTCGAAATTGAGCATTGTCGACCCACACTGGAACCGGCGGATCAGCTTGACCAGCAGCGGGTCACGTTCGGCGGTGATCTGGAACCCCTGGACCGAGCGGGCCAAGGAGTTGCCGGACATGGCCGATGACGGCTGGCAGCGGATGCTGTGCATCGAGACGGCGAATGTGTGGGATGACCTGGTGGAACTGAAACCAGGGGCAACTCATTCGCTTGGCCTGGTGGTGGCTAGCGAAGCGCTTTGATCTGAAACACCCGGGACCGCTGCGCGGTCCTTTCGCAACACAAGGTCGCTCCTGGACGGGGGTTGAGGAGCGCCCTGGTGTTTTTCACGGCATCAGAGGTCGGCATCCTCCACCACCCTCACTTTCTGTGCATCCAGCGCATAGGCCGCATCGGCCAGGTCGTTGCTGACCTTTTCCACCTTCAGCGTGCCGCTGACCCATAGCGGTGTGTAGATGTCATCAATCCTTAGGCCTTTCGGGTAGCGCACCAGCACCAGCTGGTTCGGCGGCGGTGGCGGTACATGGATGCAGGCGCCCGGGTATGGCACCAGGAAGAACAACGTACTGTTGCCCTTGGCGTCACTCTCCAGCGGCACTGGATAGCCGCCCAGACGAATGTCCTTGCCGTTCATGGCTGCCACGGTCTTGGTCGAGTACATCACCGCGGGCAAGCCCTTGCTCTGCTTCAAGCCGCCCTTGGCGGTAAAGGTACCCATGGCTTCCGGCGAATTGTGGTCGATCTCGGGCATCTGCTCGAGCGCCTTCTGGTCCGACTTGGGCATCAGCTCCAGCCAGTCGGTTTCGGGCAGTTCGGCATGGGCCAGGGCGCTGGCCAGCAGCAAGGGGGCGAGGAAAAAGGCACGCATGAAAATGCTCGGCAACTCGAAGGAATTGCCGGGCATTCTAACCAGTATTCAACGTTTCTTGATGAATCCGTAGATCACCAGCAGGACGACCGCACCCACCAGCGCGCCAAAGAAGCCTGCAGCCTGCCCGGCCTGGTAGATACCCAGTGCCTGGCCGCCATAGGTTGCCAGCAGCGAGCCGGCGATACCCAGCAGGATGGTCATGATCCAGCCCATGCTGTCGTCGCCCGGTTTGATGAAACGAGCCAGCAGGCCGACGATGAGGCCGATGAAGATGGTTCCAATGATGCCCATGGCGATCCCTCTGCAGTGAAGAATGGAACAAGCCAAAGCCTAGACAGCGCTTTGGCATGTTGCCATTTCAGAGGGTATGTGGCGGGTAGAAGTTCGATCAGTTGCCGATCAGGGCTTCTACTTCGGCAATCTTGCGCTCCAGGGTAGCCATGTCGTGGCAACGCAGGGTGGCGTGGCCGACCTTGCGCCCGGCCTTGAATGCCTTGCCGTAGTGGTGCAGATGGCAATCATCGATGGCGATCACCTTGTCCACAGCCGGCACTTCACCGATGAAGTTGAGCATCGCGCTCTCGCCCACCTTGGCGGTCGAACCCAGTGGCAGGCCGGCGACGGCACGCAGGTGGTTCTCGAACTGGCTGCACTCGGCGCCTTCGATGGTCCAGTGCCCGGAGTTGTGTACGCGCGGGGCGATTTCGTTGGCCTTCAGGCCGCCGTCGACTTCGAAGAACTCGAAGGCCAGCACGCCGACATAGTCCAGCTGCTTGAGCACGCGGCCCACGTAGTCTTCGGCCAGGGCCTGGAGTGGATGCGCCTGGCTGGCGACCGACAGGCGCAGGATGCCGCTTTCATGGGTGTTGTGCACCAGCGGGTAGAAACGGGTTTCGCCATCACGGGCACGCACGGCTACCAGCGACACTTCGCCAGTGAACGGGACGAAGCCCTCCAGCAAGCAGGGCACGCTGCCCAGTTCGGCGAAGGTACCGACCACGTCCTCAGGCGTGCGCAGTACCTTCTGGCCCTTGCCGTCGTAACCCAGGGTACGGGTTTTCAGCACGGCCGGCAGGCCGATGCTGGCCACCGCAGCGTCCAGGTCTGCCTGCGAGAGGATGTCAGCGAAGGCCGGGGTGGGGATACCCAGGTCGCGGAACATGCTTTTCTCGAACAGGCGGTCGCGGGCGATGCGCAGCGCCTCGGCGCTGGGGTAAACCGGCACGAACTGCGAGAGGAAGGCCACGGTTTCGGCCGGCACGCTTTCGAACTCGAAGGTCACCAGGTCGACTTCGTCGGCCAGTTGGCGCAGGTGGTCCTGGTCGCCGTAGTCGGCGCGCAGGTGCTCGCCCAGTGGCGCGGCGCAGGCGTCCGGGGCCGGGTCGAGGAAGGCGAAATTCATGCCCAGCGGGGTACCCGCCAGGGCCAGCATGCGGCCCAGCTGGCCGCCACCAATTACACCGATCTTCATGGGTAGAGCCTCAAGCCTGGCGCGGGTCTGGGTTGTCCAGTACGGTCTCGGTCTGCTCCGTGCGGAACTGCTTGAGCGCCGTGTGGTACTGCGGGTATTTGGCACCAAGGATACTGGCCGACAGCAGCGCGGCATTGACTGCACCGGCCCGGCCGATGGCCAGGGTAGCAACCGGGACGCCGGCAGGCATCTGCACGATCGACAGCAGCGAATCGACACCCGACAGCATCGACGACTGCACCGGCACGCCCAGCACCGGCAAGTGAGTCTTGGCCGCGCACATGCCTGGCAGGTGGGCTGCGCCACCGGCGCCGGCGATGATCACCTCGATGCCCCGCCCTTCGGCCTCTTCGGCGTACTGGAACAGCAAGTCCGGGGTGCGGTGGGCGGAAACCACCTTCACTTCGTAGGGAATGCCGAGTTTTTCCAGCATATCGGCGGTGTGGCTAAGGGTGGACCAATCGGACTTGGAGCCCATGATCACGCCAACCAGTGCACTCATCGTCGAGCCTCTTCGCTTGTGCGCCCTTGGGCGCGTCAAAAAACAACAAGCCACGCGGGACGGCCGGCGTGGCTTGTTTGCTGATCAGGACCGGACACATCCGGTCGAAAGGCCGCGCAGTATACCGTAAGGTGGTGCGTTTAAGGCACCCCGGCGACCAACTGTCGCCCCTTATTTTTCGGGGCTTTGGCTGACTTTCGAGTCAACCGCTGCAGCCCCCTCGAGCTTGCGCCACAGCAGCCTCACGTTGGCCTTGCGTACCAGGGCGCAGCGATACAGGCGGATTTCCAGCGGCACATGCCACTGGCTGCCGCCGCAGATTGCCAGCTCACCCCGTTCGAGCTCGCCACGCATCGACAGGCGCGGTACCCAGGCGATGCCCATGCCCTCCAGCGCCATGCTTTTGAGGCTGTCGGCCATGGCGGTTTCATAGACGGTGGTATAACGCAGGTTGCGCTGGCGCAGCAGCAAGTTGACCGAGCGGCCGAGGAAGGCGCCGGCGGTATAGGCCAGCAGCGGTACACTGCCCTCGCCTTCAAGATCGAACAATGGCTTGCCGTCGGCATCCACGGCGCACACCGGCAGCATTTCGGTGGTGCCCATGTGCAGCGACGGGAAGATTTCGGCATCCATCTGCAGGGCCGCATCCGGGTCATAGAACGCCAGCATCAGGTCGCAGCCGCCTTCGCGCAAGGCATGCACGGCATCGCCGACGTTTGTCGCGACCAGGCGGGTGGCGATGTTCAGGCCGTCGTTGCGCAGCTGCGCCACCCAACGCGGGAAGAAGCCGGAGGCCAGGGAGTGTGCGGCGGCCACCTGCACCACCTCGCCCTGCCCGCCCTCAAGATGATGCAAATGGCGAAGAATTTCGCTCAACTGGTCGACAACAGTACGTGCCGTAACAAGAAACAGCTGGCCAGCCTCGGTCAGTTCTATCGGCGTGCGGGAACGGTTCACCAGTTGCAGGCCCAACGCCGCTTCCAGGCTGCGGATGCGCCGGCTGAATGCGGGCTGGGTGACGAAACGCCGCTCTGCCGCCTGGGAAAAACTGCGGGTAGCCGCCAGCGCGCTGAAGTCTTCCAGCCATTTGCTTTCTAGGTTCACGAAGCACATCTCCTGGCATGCACCAAAATGGAACACGCTCGAATATCAATTGGCGTCACATGAAACACTATGCCGTTTGTGCATAGGTTAGCGTGCAACAGCATTTGCCGCAAAATTGCCTTCAGGCCTAGGATTGGCGCCATTCCGGCATGTGCCGGGTCAAAATCGAGATGATATCCATCATGTCCTCCGCTGCATCGTTCCGCGTCGAAAAAGATCTGCTTGGTACCCTTGAAGTCCCTGCCGATGCCTACTACGGCATCCAGACCCTGCGCGCTGCCAACAACTTCCACCTCTCCGGTGTTCCGCTGTCGCACTACCCGAAGCTGGTCGTGGCCCTGGCCATGGTCAAGCAGGCCGCTGCCGACGCCAACCGTGAGCTGGGTCACCTGAGCGATGCCAAGCATGCTGCCATCACCGCAGCCTGCGCCCGCCTGATCAAAGGCGACTACCACGACCAGTTCGTGGTCGACATGATCCAGGGTGGTGCCGGTACTTCCACCAACATGAACGCGAACGAAGTCATTGCCAACGTCGCGCTGGAGGCCATGGGCCACCAGAAGGGTGAGTACCAGTACCTGCACCCGAACAACGACGTGAACATGGCGCAGTCGACCAACGACGCCTACCCGACGGCCATCCGTCTGGGCCTGCTGCTGGGCCACGACGCCCTGCTGGCCAGCCTCGACAGCCTGATCCAGGCCTTCGCTGCCAAGGGTAAAGAGTTCGACCACGTACTGAAGATGGGCCGTACCCAGCTGCAGGACGCCGTGCCGATGACCCTGGGCCAGGAATTCCGCGCCTTCGCCACCACCATGACCGAAGACCTGCAGCGCCTGCGTTCGCTGGCGCCGGAACTGCTGACCGAAATCAACCTGGGCGGTACCGCCATCGGCACCGGCATCAACGCCGACCCGGGCTACCAGGCCCTGGCCGTACAGCGCCTGGCTGCCATCAGCGGCCAACCGCTGGTACCGGCTGCCGACCTGATCGAAGCTACCTCCGACATGGGCGCCTTCGTGCTGTTCTCCGGCATGCTCAAGCGTACCGCCGTCAAGCTGTCGAAGATCTGCAACGACCTGCGCCTGCTGTCCAGCGGCCCGCGCACCGGCATCAACGAGATCAACCTGCCGGCGCGTCAGCCAGGCAGCTCGATCATGCCAGGCAAGGTCAACCCGGTTATTCCGGAAGCGGTCAACCAGGTGGCCTTCGCCATCATGGGCAACGACCTGGCCCTGACCGTCGCCGCTGAAGGTGGCCAGCTGCAGCTGAACGTGATGGAACCGTTGATCGCCTACAAGATCTTCGACTCGATCCGCCTGCTCCAGCGCGCCATGGACATGCTGCGCGAGCACTGCATCGTCGGCATCACTGCCAACGAACAGCGCTGCCGTGAACTGGTCGAACACTCGATCGGCCTGGTCACCGCCCTGAACCCGTACATCGGCTACGAAAATGCCACCCGTATCGCCCGCGTTGCCCTGGAAACCGGCCGCGGCGTGCTGGAACTGGTGCGCGAGGAGAAGCTGCTGGACGACGCGATGCTCGACGACATCCTGCGCCCGGAGAACATGATCGCTCCCCGTCTGGTTCCGCTGAAGGCGTAACCAGGACGCTGTAAACAGTCTCACCAGGTCGAGGGACTAGACACCTCTCAACCTTTACAAGGCCCGAGCCTATGCTTCGGGCCTTTTTTTTGCCTGCGGATTCCGCGGTTCCTGCGCAGCCCTCGGGATATCGGCACACAACTTGCTCCAGAATGCATCCCAGGCCAACGGGATTACCCAGCATGCTGCACAGCCACCTGACTACCCTCAACGCGGTTTCGCTGATCCTCAACGTCTTCCAGGCAGACGGTTGCGAGGCGTCGGCGCTGTTGGCCGGCAGCGGTATCGGCCCGGCAGACCTGGGGCATGCCGATGCGCGCATCACCACCCAGCAGGAACTGCAGGTATGCGCCAACGCCGTTGCCCGGCGCGAGGACATTGGCCTGGAACTGGGCCGGCGCATGCATGTGTCGTGCTACGGCATGCTCGGTTACGCCCTGCTCTCCAGTGCCACTTTGGGTGACGCCTTGCGCCTGGCGTTGCAGTATCCGGCACTGCTGGGAACAGTCTTCAAGCTGCGTTTGCTCGATGACGGCCAGCGGGTCTGGTTCAGCGCCAGCGAGTGCCATGACAGCCCGGCACTGACCGCCTTCAATGCCGAGTTCTGCCTGGTATCGCTGAAAGTCATTTGCGACGACCTGCTCGGACGCCCACTGCCGCTGCTGGGCGCCCGCTTCGAACACCCTCGGCCCAGCTACCACACGCTCTATGCCGGTGCATTCCAGTGCCCGGTCGGCTTCGACGCCGAGGACAATGCCTTTGCTTTCGAACGCCGCTGGCTGGACATGCCGCTGCCGCTGGCCGACCCGATCACCCACAAGGCCATGAGCGAACGCTGCCGGCGCCTGAACCTGGAGTTCACTGGCCGCCAGGCCTGGCTGGGGCGGATTCGCCAGCTGCTGGCACAGCAACTGGACGCAGCACCCGGGCTGGAGGGGCTGGCGCGGCAGATGAACTGTTCATCGCGTACCCTGCGTCGGCATTTGCAAGCCTTGGGCAGCAGTTATCAACAACTGCTGGACGAGCTGAGGTTCGAGCGGGCCAAGCAGCTGCTGGCTGACGAGCAGATGCCGATCTACCGGATTGCCGAGGCGCTGGGGTTCAGCGAAACCGCCAGCTTCCGGCATGCCTTCCAACGCTGGAGTGGCGTCGCACCCAGCCATTTTCGCGGTTGACCTGTAGCGGTTTGTTCGCGGGGCGGGCCCGCGAACAAACCCGCACAAAAACGCCTGGCCAACCACCTTGGCCACATCGATCCCCTTTTGGCCGTTTGTGTCGTTCTCCCCACCGGCTTCCGCCTTGAAAATGGGCCCACGCCAGTGTCCAAGGGAGAACAACAATGCTGACGATCTATTCCGATGACCACCGCCTGCATCATGGCCGCTGCGAGCTGATAGACGGCAAGCTGATGCCCTGCTTCGAAATGCCGTCGCGCGCCGACCACGTGCTCGAACAGGTTAGAAAGCGCAACCTTGGCGACATCCAGAGCCCTACCGACTTCGGCCGCGCGCCACTGCTGCGCATCCACAGCGCCGCCTACCTGGACTTCTTCGAAGGCGCCTGGGCGCGCTGGGCGGCACTGGGCCAGGAAGGTGACCTGCTGCCGTTTACCTGGCCTGCCCGCACCCTGCGCCAGAAAAAACCCAGCGGCCTGCACGGTGAGCTGGGCTACTACAGCTTCGATGCCGGGGCACCGATCACCGCCGGTACCTGGCAGGCTGCCTACAGCGCCGCCCAGGTGGCCCTCACCGCCCAGGCCGCCATCCAGCAGGGTGCCCATTCGGCCTTTGCCCTGTGCCGCCCGCCAGGGCACCACGCCGCCGGCGAAGTCATGGGCGGTTATTGCTACCTGAACAACGCCGCCATCGCCGCCCAGGCGTTTCTCGACCAGGGTCGACGCAAGGTCGCCATCCTTGACGTCGACTACCACCATGGCAATGGCACCCAGGACATCTTCTACCACCGCGAGGATGTGTTCTTCGCTTCGATCCATGGCGATCCGCAGGACGAATTCCCGTTCTTCCTCGGCTATGCCGACGAAACCGGCGAGGGTGCCGGAGAAGGCTGCAACATCAACTATCCACTGCCCGCCGGCAGCGACTGGGCTGCCTGGAGCGCTGCCCTGGAGGACGCGTGCCAGCGCATCGCCGCCTATGACGCCGATGTACTGGTGATTTCGCTGGGCGTGGACACCTTCAAGGACGACCCGATCTCGCAGTTCAAGCTGGACAGCCCGGACTATCTGGAGATGGGCAAGCGCATCGCGCAACTCGGCAAGCCGACCCTGTTCGTGATGGAGGGCGGCTACGCTGTGGAAGAAATCGGTATCAACGCGGTCAATGTGCTGGAAGGCTTCCAGCGCAGCCAGACAGGAGCCCGGTAAATGCTTCGACTCAAGCGTCTGCTCGCCCCGTTCATCGCTGCTACCCTGTTCACCGGCGCCCTGCAGGCCCAGGCCGAACAGCGCACCCTGCGGGTATACAACTGGTTCGACTACATCACCCCGCAGACCCTCACCGAGTTCCAGAAGGACAGCGGTGTAAAGCTGATCTATGACATCTTCGACACCAACGAGGCGCTGGAAGCCAAGCTGCTCACCGGTAACTCCGGGTATGACGTGGTGGTGCCGTCCAACGTGTTCCTCGCCAAGCAGATCGAAGCCGGGGTGTTCCAGCCCCTGGACCGCAGCAAGCTGCCGAACTGGCAACACCTGGACCCGGCCCTGATGAAGCTGATCCAAGCCAACGACCCGGGCAACAAGTTTGCCGTGCCCTACATGTACGGTACCGTGCTGATCGGCTTCAACCCGGCCAAGGTCAAAGCTGTGCTCGGCGACGACGCGCCGGTCGACAGCTGGGACCTGATCTTCAAGGAA
Source organism: Pseudomonas sp. SMV7 (assembly GCF_052041995.1). Taxonomy (NCBI): domain Bacteria; kingdom Pseudomonadati; phylum Pseudomonadota; class Gammaproteobacteria; order Pseudomonadales; family Pseudomonadaceae; genus Pseudomonas; species Pseudomonas sp. SMV7. Next base: position 138,714 of record NZ_JBKGGT010000003.1, read on the forward strand.
GAGAACATCGCCAAGCTCAAGCAGTGTGGTGTGGCGCTGCTCGACTCGCCGTCGGAGATCCTGCCCTTGGCCCTGCAGCACCTGGGCCTGCCGCCTAACAGCGACAAGCCGGCCGACTACAAGCAGGCCGAGGCACTGATGCTGAAAATCCGCCCCTACATCACCTATTTCCACTCCTCGAAATACATGGCGGACATCGCCAACGGCGATATCTGCGTGGCGGTCGGCTACAGCGGCAGCTTCTCCCAGGCCGCCAACCGCGCCCGCGATGCGAAGAATGGCGTGGTGGTGGACATGCGCCTGCCCAAGGAAGGTGCGCCGATCTGGTTCGACATGCTGGCAATACCGAAGAACGCAGCCAACCCGGAAGATGCGCATGCATTCATCAACTACCTGCTGCGGCCTGAGGTCATTGCGCCGATCAGCGATTTTGTCGGCTACCCGAACCCCAACAAGGATGCCACCGACAAGGTGAACCCGGCGATTCGCAACAACCCCAACCTGTACCCGACGGCGGAGGCGATGACCAAGCTGTATACCCTCAAGCCTTTGGCGCGGGATGCCGAGCGGGCGCGCACCCGGGCCTGGACGCGGATCAAGTCCGGTACCTGAACCGCCTGCTTCGCGGGCAAGCCCGCTTCCCACAGGCATAGCACTGGCCCAAGGTGCGGTGCAGATCCTGTGGAAACGGGTTTACCCGCGAAGCGACCGCCAAGCCTTGCGCAATTTCAGCAAAGCCTCGGCAATCTCGCCCTCCGGCACCGCCGCGAACCCGAGCACCAACCCTGCCCGCTTATCCACAGGCACGGGACTGTCCGCGAGCCAGAAATGACTCAGCGGCGTCACCTCTACTCCGACACCCTCCGCCCTGGCCACCAGTTCTTGCTCCAGGGCAAAGTTATCCACATCTACCTTGACGTGCAGCCCTGCCGCCACTTCCGGCATGCTGGCTAAACCCGGAATACCCACAGGCCAACCGGCCTTGAGCACGTTGCGCCGGCTCAAGGCCGCCTTGCGCATGCGCCGGATATGCCGCTGGAAGTGCCCTCGCGCCATGAATTCAGCCATCACGCACTGGCTACTGACTTCCGAGTGCCGCATCGCCAGTGCCCTGCCCTGGCTGAACGCCTGCACCAGCGACGGCGGCAGCACCAGGTAGCCAAGGCGCATTGCCGGAAAGGCGATCTTGCCGAAGGTACCGACATACAGCACCCGCCCGGTCCGATCGAGCGAGGCCAGCGGGGCCAGGGGCGCGCCGCTGTAGCGATACTCACCGTCATAGTCGTCTTCGATGATCCAGCCGCCACTGCGCTCGGCCCAGGCCAGCAATTCCAGGCGCCGCGCCAGGCTCATGGTCACCCCGGTCGGGTACTGGTGCGCCGGGGTGACGTAGGCGAGCCGGCAATCGCTCAGTTGCCCGAGCCGCTGGCAGTCCATGCCGTCCTCGTCCACCGGCACACCATGCAACCTGCCACCGGCCAGCGCAAACGCGTGCCCGGCCGCACGGTAACCCGGGTTTTCCACAGCCACGCCATCTCCCGGCTGCAACAGCAACTGTGCACAAAGGCTGATGGCCTGCTGTGCACCACTGGTGATCACAATTTGTTCAGCGGCACAGCTGAGCCCACGCGAGCTACGCAGGTAGGCGGCGATCAGTTCGCGCAGCAGCGGCTCGCCAGCCGGGTCGCCGTAACCCAACTGCGCGGGGTCTGGATTCCGCCAGAAGCCCGCCTGCAGCTTGGCCCAGACGTCGAAAGGGAACAAATCAAAGGCTGGAATACCGAGCCGAAACGCTCGTGGTGCGCCTGTTCTCGGCGGCGGCAGATGGTGGCTTTCGAGCCGTCGCAACGGTTCGCTGGAACAGGTCAGGCTGTATGTATCCTCAGTGACCTGTACAGAAAATGTGGATAACCCTGTTGATAAGCTACGGGATAACCCTGTGGACAATTGTGTGGATAGTTTTGGAAGCTGGCTGACATAAGTGCCGTCACCGACCCGGCTTTCGATGAAGCCCTCGGCATACAGTTGATCATAGGCCCGCACCACGCTGTTGCGTGACAGCGCCAGCATGCCAGCCAGGTCGCGGGTAGCCGGCAACCGCGTGCCGCTACGCAGACGCCCGTCCAGAATCCGCCCACGCAATGCCTGGTACAACTGCTGGCTGAGCCCAAGACGTCGGTCCAGCACAATCCCGGCAGGGTCAAAAGGCAACACAAGGGTCTGCTCGTTCATGGCATTGGACCTATAAAAACAGCAGTCAATGGCTCTTACCCGGAACCAATAGCCTGCCTAGGATGGAGCCATTGCACAAGGAAACCGGCATGTACAACAGCAAACCCCACCAGGAGCACGACCTCGGTCGCCTGCATCAGCACATGCACGAAACCCGCCTGGCCATGCTGGTCAGCCACGGCGAGCATGGCCTGCTGGCAACCCACCTGCCGGTGCTGATCGATACCAGCGAAGGCGAGCTCGGCACCGTCTATGCCCACCTGGCCCGGGCCAACCAGCAATGGCAGGACCTGGCACAAGGTGTCGAGGCCCTGCTGGTGTTTCCTGGCGCCGACGCCTATGTCAGCCCCAGCTACTATCCGAGCAAAGCTGACAATCCAAGGGTGGTGCCGACCTGGAACTACCTGGCCGTGCATGCCTATGGCACCGCCGAAGTGCTCCACGATGGCCCAGCGCTGCTGGCTATCGTGAGCCGCCTGACCGAACGTCACGAACACGGCCGCAGCGAACCGTGGAAAGTCTCTGACGCCCCGGCAGACTACATCGAGGGCATGCTCCGTGCCATTGTCGGCATCCGCTTGCCCATCGCTCGCCTGCAAGGCGCGCGCAAGCTCAGCCAGAACCGCTCGGGGCAAGACATTGCCGGGGTGCGTGAAGGCCTGAGTGCCAGCCCTGATTACCTGGATAACCAACTCGCGGCGCACATGCGCCAACTCTGAAGGAATAGCCCATGCCCAGCGTCACCCTGCGTCCTGTCACTGCCCAGGACCATGCTGCCTGGCTTGCCTTGTGGCAGGCCTATTTGCACTTTTATGAAACGGAACTGGCCGATGAGGTCAGCCTCAGTACCTGGCAACGCCTGCTCGACCCGAACGAACCGACGTGTTCAGCGCTGGCCTGGGTCGATGGCGAGGCGGTAGGCATGGTCAACTACATCTACCATCGCACCAACTGGAGCATCGCCAACGCCTGCTACCTGCAGGACCTGTACGTGGGCAGCACGCAACGCGGCCTGGGCATCGGTCGCCAGCTGATCGAACACGTCTACGCAGCGGCCAAGGCCGCCGGCTGCAGCAAGGTGCACTGGCTGACCCACGAGACCAACGCCACCGCCATCAGCCTGTACCAGCAGGTTGCCGAGCGATCCGGCTTCATCCAGTTCCGCAAAGGGTTGTAGGCCAGCCATGACTGACACATTGAACTGGCTACCCGCCGCCACGCCCAACGCCGACCCCATCGATGGCCGTTTCATCCGCCTGGAAAAGCTCGACCCGGCGCGCCATGGCGATGATCTTTGGGAAGTGCTGCAAGGCCCGGCTGCCGACCCCGCACTGTGGGACTACCTGCCCTACGGCCCGTTTGCCGAACGTGGCGCCTTCGACCGTTGGCTGGAAGGCCACGCCGCCGGCCGCGACCCACTGTGCTACACGATCATCGACCGCTTTGGCGGGCAGGCCCAGGGCATTCTCAGCCTGATGTCGATCGTGCCCGAGCATGGCCGCATCGAAATCGGCCACGTCGCCTTCGGCGCCGCCATGCAGCGCACACCCAAGGGCACCGAGGCCGTGTACCTGCTGGGCAAACTGGCCTTTGCCCTGGGCAACCGCCGGCTGGAATGGAAGTGCAACAACGCCAACGCCCGTTCCAAGCGAGCGGCGGAGCGGTTTGGTTTTGTCTACGAAGGGGTTTTCCGCAAGCACCTGGTGGTGAAGAAGCACAACCGCGATACCGCCTGGTATTCGATAACCGATGACGAGTGGCCAGCAGTGGCTGCCGGGTTCGAGCGCTGGCTGAGCGAGGAAAACCAGCTACCGACGGGCCAGGTCGAGACCCTTGAGGCATGTCGCAAAGGCTGAGGGGGTATTGCCGCAACCGGCCTCTTCCGGATGAACCCGATCCCAAAGAGGCCGGTCGAGCCCACACGAAAAAAAGGGGAGCATCCGCTCCCCAGAGGTTAACCACTTGTAGATGAAGGCTTATCTCAGCCTTCGATCTCGATCAGGATCTCGCCCGGCGTCACGCGGTCGCCCTTGGCCACGTGAATGGCCACGACCTTGCCGGCGATGGCCGCCTGCACTTCAGTTTCCATCTTCATGGCTTCGGTGATCAGCACGGCCTGGCCGACCTTGACCATGTCGCCTTCCTTGACCAGCACATCCACGATGTTGCCCGGCATGGTGGTGCTGACGTGGCCCGGAGCGCTGGCCTGCTTGCGCTTGCTGCTGCCGCTGCCGACGAATTCGTTGAGCGGCTCGAACACCACCTCTTCCGGCATGCCATCGATCGACAGGTAGAAGTGACGCTTGCCTTCGGCCTTCACGCCTACACCGGTGATGTCGACGCGGTAAGTTTCGCCGTGCACGTCGATGACGAACTCGGTCGGCACACCTTCGCCGCCATGAGACGCGACTGCGCCCGCCTCGGGAATTGGCAGCAGGACTTCGGGCGTCAGGGTGCCAGCTTCGCGTTCCTCGAGGAACTTGCGGCCAATGTCAGGGAACATGGCGTAAGTCAGCACATCTTCTTCACAACGCGCCAGGGCACCGATGTCGGCACGCAGCTTGGCCATTTCCGGCTTCAGCAGGTCGGCCGGGCGTACGTCGATCACCTCCTCGCTGCCGATCGCCTGGCGCCGCAGCTGTTCGTTGACCACACCCGGGGCCTTGCCATAGCCGCCTTGCAGGTACAGCTTCACCTCGTTGGTGATGGTCTTGTAACGCTCGCCAGCCAGCACGTTGAAGAACGCCTGGGTGCCGACGATCTGCGAGGTCGGGGTCACCAGCGGCGGGAAGCCGAGGTCTTCACGCACCCGCGGGATCTCTGCCAGCACTTCGTTCATGCGGTTGAGCGCGCCTTGCTCCTTGAGCTGGTTGGCCAGGTTGGAAATCATGCCGCCCGGCACCTGGTTGACCTGCACGCGGGTATCCACGGCGGTGAACTCGCTCTCGAACTGGTGGTACTTCTTGCGCACGGCGTAGAAGTACAGGCCGATTTCCTGCAGCAGTTCCAGGTCCAGGCCGGTGTCGAACTCGCTGCCCTTGAGCGCGGCAACCATCGACTCGGTGCCCGGGTGGCTGGTGCCCCAGGCGAAGCTGGAGATGGCGGTGTCGATGTGGTCGGCGCCGTTTTCCACGGCCTTCAGTTGGCACATCGCGGCCAGGCCAGCGGTGTCGTGGGAGTGGATGAACACCGGCAGCGACTGCTCGGCCTTCAGCGCCTTGACCAGTTCGCCGGTGGCGTAGGGGGTCAGCAGGCCGGCCATGTCCTTGATCGCCACCGAGTCGCAACCCATGGCTTCCATCTGCTTGGCCTGGTTGACGAAGGCTTCGATGGTGTGCACCGGGCTGGTGGTGTAGGCGATGGTGCCCTGGGCGTGCTTGCCGGCAGCCTTGACCGCTTCGATGGCCACGCGCAGGTTACGCACGTCGTTCATGGCGTCGAAGATGCGGAACACGTCGATGCCGTTGACCGCGGCCTTGGCGACGAAAGCCTTGACCACATCGTCGCTGTAGTGGCGGTAGCCCAGCAGGTTCTGGCCGCGCAGCAGCATTTGCAGGCGCGTGTTGGGCAGCGCTGCACGCAGCTTGCGCAGGCGCTCCCACGGGTCTTCCTTGAGGAAGCGCACGCAGGCGTCGAAGGTGGCACCGCCCCAGACTTCCAGCGACCAGTAGCCGACCTTGTCGAGCTTGTCGCAGATCGGCAGCATGTCTTCGGTACGCATGCGGGTGGCCAGCAGGGACTGGTGGGCGTCGCGCAGGATCGTGTCGGTTACGTGAATTTTCTTGGACATTATGGGGTTCCTCACAGGCCTGCGTGGGCGGCGATGGCGGCGGCGATGGCCAGGGCCAGCTCTTCGGGTTTGCGCTTGATCGAGTAGTTGGTCAGTTCGGGGTGGCTTTCGACGAAGCTGGTATTGAACTGGCCGCTACGGAATTCGGGATTGCGCAGGATTTCCTGATAGTACGCGGCGGTGGTCTTCACCCCTTGCACGCGCATGTCGTCCAGGGCCCGCAGGCCGCGGTCCATGGCTTCTTCCCAGGTCAATGCCCAGACCACCAGCTTCAGGCACATGGAGTCGTAGAACGGTGGAATGGTGTAGCCGGTATAGATCGCCGTGTCGGTACGCACGCCCGGGCCACCGGGGGCGTAGTAACGGGTGATCTTGCCGAAGCTGGGCAGGAAGTTGTTTTTCGGGTCTTCGGCGTTGATCCGGAACTGCAGCGCGTAGCCGCGGTGCTGGATGTCTTCCTGCTTCACCGACAGCGGCAGGCCCGAGGCGATGCGGATCTGCTCACGGACGATATCGATACCGGTGATTTCCTCGGTGATGGTGTGCTCCACCTGCACCCGGGTGTTCATTTCCATGAAGTACACCTCGCCATCGGCGAGCAGGAACTCCACGGTACCGGCGTTCTCGTAGTTGACCGCCTTGGCGGCACGTACCGCGAGATCACCGATGTAGGCACGCTGCTCGGGGGTGAGCTGCGGGCTTGGGGCAATTTCGATGAGCTTCTGGTTACGGCGCTGGATCGAACAGTCACGCTCGAACAGGTGCACCACGTTGCCGAAGCTGTCACCGAGGATCTGCGCCTCGATGTGCTTGGGGTTGACGATGCACTTTTCCAGGAATACTTCGGCCGAGCCAAAGGCCTTGGTGGCCTCGGAGATGACGCGGGGGAAGTTCTGTTCCAGTTCTTCGCGGCTGTTGCAACGGCGGATACCACGCCCACCACCGCCAGAGGTGGCCTTGAGCATGACCGGGTAACCGATGCGGTCACCTTCGCTCAAGGCTTCGTGGATGTCGGCAACGTTACCTTCGGTGCCCGGCGTCACCGGCACGCCGGCGGCGATCATGGTGCGGCGAGCTTCGGTCTTGTCGCCCATGCGGCGAATGACGTCGGCGGCCGGGCCAATGAACTTGATCCCGCGTTCGGCGCAGATCTCTGCCAGCTCGGCGTTTTCCGACAGGAAACCATAGCCCGGGTGCAAGGCATCACAGCCAGTTTCCACCGCCAGGTTGACCAGCTTGCGCGGGTTCAGGTAGCCAGCCAGCGGCTCGGCACCGATGCTGTGGGCTTCGTCGGCGCGCTTGACGTGCAACGCATGCCGGTCGGCGTCGGAATAGATCGCCACCGAGCGAATGCCCATCTCGGCGCAGGCGCGCACGATCCGAACTGCGATTTCACCTCGGTTGGCGATCAGGATTTTTTTTATCACTGGAGTCTTCCCAAAGCCGTAGGAACAGTCGAGCCGGTTCTACCGGTCGGCGCGTGACCAGGCGTCGCTGGCCAGTCGCACATTCACCCTAGCGCTGTAGGTTGATAAACAAAAATCAATATTTGTTAGAGGCTGTATTAGTAAAAGCTTATAGTGCGGTAACAAGGTGTTGCCGAAGGGCGGGTTAAAATGCGTAAGTCGTTGATGCGTATGACATTGCGACAATTACAGATCTTCAACGAGGTGTGTGATTTGCGCTCGTACAGCCGTGCTGCGGAAGAGATGGCGCTGACACAACCCGCCGTTAGTCTACAGATCCGCCAGCTGGAAGAGCTGATCGGTCAGCCGCTGTTCGAGTACGTTGGCAAGAAGCTCTACCTGACCGAAGCGGCCGAAGCCCTGCAACGCGCCAGCCGCGATATCTTCGGCCGTCTGGAGAGCCTGGACATGCAATTGTCGGACATGCAGGGCTCACTCCAGGGGCAGCTGAAGCTGGCGATCGAGTCCAGTGCCAAGTACTTCGTGCCACACCTGTTCGCCGCCTTCAAACAGCGCCACCCGGAGGTCAACCTGACCTTGACGGTGGTCAACCGGGCCCAGGCCATCCGCCGCCTTTCGGACAACCGCGACGACCTGATCATCATGTCCATGGTGCCGCAGGACATGGGCCTGGAGTTTCTGCCGTTCCTCAACAACCCGATCGTCGCGGTGGCCCCGCCCGAACACCCGTTGTGCAAACTGGAACAGCTGCGCCTGCAGGACCTGGAGCCTCATACCCTGCTGGTTCGCGAACAAGGTTCCGGTACGCGCAAGGCTTGCGAGGAATACTTCAAGGACAAGCGCGTGCACTTTACCCAGACCTTGGAAGTGGCCTCGGCCGACGCCCAGCGTGAATGCGTGATCGCCGGCCTGGGTATTGCCCTGCTCACCCGCCATGCCGTCAACCTTGAACTGGCCACCGGTGTGCTGAAGGAGCTTCCGGTGGAGGAGCTGCCGCTGTACCGCAGCTGGTGCGTGGTGCAGTCCAAGGCCAAACGGCAATCACCGGTTGCCTTGGCCTTCCTGGCGTTCATCCGCGGCGAACGTGCGCTGATCAGCGGCCTGGTTGAGCGCTTTTCGGGGAAGTTGCCGCAGACGCCTGCCACACCGTGAGGTCCTGCAACTCGGGGTAGTCCACGAGGTCGCGCAGCAATTGGCGTTGGTCGCAATAGCTTTCGATCGCGCGGCGGTATTCCATGCGGCGCTGATCCTTTTCCTGCTGCTTGCGAGCCTTGGCGCTGGGTTGGTAAGTACCGTCGTAATCACGAGCCATTGCCTGTCTCCCAGATAGGATGCGGGAGTTTCAGACTGGCCTTGGTGGTTTACGGTTTGACTTTGGAATGGTGACAAAACAGTGAAATTTCACTGTCTGTACCGTCCCATTCGCGGGCTTGCCCGCTCCCACAGGGATTACGCCGATTTCAAAATGTGCGCAGTACCTGTGGGAGCGGGCAAGCCCGCGAAGAGGCCGGCGCAGGCCTTCAGTCGTCGGTAGCCTTGATCGACTTGGGCGACAAACGCAGGCTGCGCAAGCTGCGCTTCACGCTCTTGAGGTGGTTGACCAGGCTCGGCCCACGCGCCATGGCCACGCCCATGGCCAACACGTCGATCACCACAAGATGGGCAATACGCGAGGTCAGCGGCGTGTAGATTTCGGTGTCTTCATGCACGTCGATCGCCAGGTTGACCGTTGACAGCTCGGCCAGTGGCGTCTGGCTGGGGCACAGGGTGATCAGGTTGGCGCCGCTCTCACGCACCAGATTGGCGGTAATCAGCAGGTCCTTGGAGCGGCCCGACTGAGAAATGCATACCGCCACATCGCCCGGCTTGAGGGTCACCGCCGACATCGCCTGCATGTGCGGGTCGGAGTAGGCTGCCGCGCTGAGCAGTAGCCGGAAGAACTTGTGCTGGGCATCGGCCGCCACCGCACCGGAGGCGCCAAAGCCATAGAATTCCACACGCTGCGCCTGTGCCATGGCGGTTACCGCTTGCTGCAGCGCCTGGGGGTCGAGGTGCTCACGCACTTCCATCAAGGTATGCAAGGTGGTGTCGAAGATCTTCAGGCTGTAGTCGGCTACCGAGTCGTCTTCATGGATGGCGAACTGACCGAAACTGGCCCCGGCAGCCAGGCTCTGTGCCAGTTTCAGCTTCAGGTCCTGGAAGCCCGAGCAGCCGATGGCGCGGCAGAAGCGCACGATGGTCGGTTCGCTGATCCCTACGCTGTGCGCCAGGTCGGCCATGGAGCTGTGCATGACCGCAGCCGGGTCGAGTAACACGTGGTCGGCTACCTTGAGTTCCGATTTGCGCAGCAGGTGGCGCGATTGGGCGATATGTTGCAACAGATTCACAGGCTGGACTCGGTTATGATCGGCTGGCCGGGTTGTAGCTTTCTTGTAGTTATACTACATGGACGCCAACCCGCCCAGTTAAACGAACGTGGAGAGTGGTGGTTTGACTATTCCTTGCGACATTCTGGTTTTCGGCGGCACTGGCGATCTGGCCCTGCACAAATTGCTTCCGGCGCTCTACCACCTGTTTCGCGAGGCCCGTTTGAACAATGCCGTGCGGATCATCGCGCTGGCACGACGCAACTTGCCACGTAACGAATATCTCAAGCTCGTCGAGCGTCATTGCCGAGCGCAGATCGCCCGCAACGACTTCGATGAAGATGTCTGGCGACGATTTTCCGCGCGGGTCGACTATTTCCCCATGGATGCCTCGCAAAGCGCCGATTACGGCCGCTTGGCGCGCTACCTCGGCGAGCCCGGCGGCTTGACGCGGATCTACTACCTGGCCACCGCCCCCAACCTGTTCGTGCCTATCGCCAATCACCTGCGCAACGCAGGCCTGGCCGACGCCGAAGCGCGCATCGTGCTGGAAAAGCCCATCGGCCACTCGCTGCAATCGGCTACCGCCATCAACGAGGCGATTGGCGCCGTGCTGGCGGAAAACCAGGTATTTCGCATCGACCATTACCTGGGCAAGGAAACCGTGCAGAACCTGATGGCCTTGCGTTTTGCCAATGCACTGCTGGAACCGGTGTGGCGCAATAGCCAGGTCGACCACGTGCAGATCAGTGTTTGCGAGACCTTGGGGGTGGAGAACCGCGGTGCCTACTATGACCGCGCCGGAGCGATCCGCGACATGCTGCAGAATCACCTGCTGCAGTTGTTGTGTCTGGTGGCAATGGAGCCACCCGCGCAGTTCGAGGCTGAAGCAGTGCGTGACGAGAAGGTAAAGATCCTTCGTGCCCTCAAGCCCATCACCGGCCAGGACGTGCAGGACAAGACCGTACGCGGCCAATATGGCGCCGGGCGCATCGGCGGCCAGGAAGTACCGGCCTATTACTTCGAAAAGGACGTCGACAACGACAGCGATACCGAAACCTTCGTCGCCATCGAGGCGCACATCGACAATTGGCGCTGGGCGGGTGTGCCTTTCTACCTGCGCACCGGCAAACGCATGGCCCGACGCTCGTCGCAGATCGTGATCCAGTTCAAGCCGGTGCCACACGAGCTGTTCATGGGTGGCCAGGTCAACCAGTTGCTGATCCAGTTGCAACCTGACGAACGCATCAGCCTGCGCATGATGACCAAGAGCCCGGGCAAGGGCATGCGCCTGGAGCCGGTGGACCTGGACCTGAACCTGGCCCAGGTATTCAGCCAGACCCGCCGCTGGGAGGCCTACGAGCGCTTGCTGCTTGATGTACTGGAAGGCGACTCGACGCTGTTCATGCGCCGTGATGAAGTGGAGGCAGCCTGGGCGTGGATCGACCCGATCATCAAGGGTTGCGAGGAACACTTCCAGGCGCCGCGACCGTACCCGGCAGGCACTAATGGGCCGGAGCAGGCCAACAGCCTGCTCGCCAGGCATGGCAGGCATTGGCATAGCTGAAGCATTGCCTGGCTCCTGTGCTGGGTGAAAGGGACGACAGTGACGCTGACGCTACTTTCAACCCGATACAGGAGCAAATTAATGGCTACCATCGCCAATCTCGTTGCAATCAATGACATCGCCAACGGCGAGCAGACCTTCAAGGTCAATTGCACCGTTACGGTCGCTTCCCCCGCTATCGAACCGGTGCTGGTCGAACCCAAGATACGCCACCGGGGTGGCTGGGAGGTGCTGGAGCTCCAGCTGCAGGACAGCGGCGCGATTGCCCCGCAAGTGCTGACGGAAAAAACCGTGACGTTCGAACGCGCGGGTGGCACCCACTGGAAAATGCTGGAGGTCATTCACGCCGGTTCGCAGCAGCGCTGCGAAATACGCACCGTAGAGATGATCGACTGATCCCTGGTTGAGCGGGCCGCCCGAGTGGCGGCCTGGCGCCTGCCATCAGGTCGATGAACGGCCGCTGGCAAGGTGAATATTTATACAGTAGAGGTTTGCCCGTTCCCCTGCCGCGCCCTAGAATGGCCCGATGCACACAGACGACCTCTCCCTCCTGCTGAATTCCCTCAACGATGCCCAACGCCAGGCCGTAGCGGCCACGCTCGGGCGTCAACTGGTGCTTGCCGGCGCCGGTTCCGGTAAAACCCGCGTGCTGGTGCACCGCATCGCCTGGCTGATCCAGGTGGAGCAGGCATCGCCGCACTCGATCCTGTCGGTGACCTTCACCAACAAGGCTGCGGCGGAAATGCGCCAGCGGATCGAGCAACTGCTGGGGATCAACCCGGCGGGCATGTGGGTCGGCACCTTCCACGGCCTGGCCCACCGCCTGTTGCGGGCCCACTGGCAGGAAGCGCGGCTGGTACAGAACTTCCAGATCCTCGACAGCGACGACCAGCAGCGCCTGATCAAGCGGGTGATGCGCGAGCTGGGCCTGGACGAACAGAAATGGCCGGCACGCCAGGCCCAGTGGTTCATCAACGGGCAGAAGGACGAGGGGCTGCGACCACAGCATATCCAGGCCGGCGGCGACCTGTTCCTGTCGACCATGCGCGACGTCTACAGCGCCTACGAACAAGCCTGCGAGCGCGCCGGGGTCATCGACTTCTCCGAGCTGCTGCTGCGCGCCCTGGACCTGTGGCGTGACCATCCTGGCCTGCTGGAACATTACCAGCGGCGTTTCCGCCACGTGCTGGTGGACGAGTTCCAGGACACCAACGCCGTGCAGTATGCCTGGCTACGCCTGTTGGCGCGCGGCGGTGACAGCCTGATGGCGGTCGGCGATGACGACCAGTCGATCTACGGCTGGCGCGGGGCCAAGATCGAGAACATCCATCAATACACTGCCGACTTCCCTGATGCCGAAATGATCCGCCTGGAGCAGAACTACCGCTCCACGGGTGGCATCCTCAAGGCCGCCAACGCGCTGATCGCCAACAACAGCGGGCGCCTGGGCAAGGAGCTGTGGACCGACATGGGCGAAGGCGAACCGCTGACCCTGTACGCGGCCTACAACGAGCACGACGAGGCGCGCTACGTGGTGGAAACCATCGAGAGCCTGGTCAAGCAGGGCAATGCGCGTAACGAAATCGCCATTCTGTACCGCTCCAACGCCCAGTCGCGGGTGTTGGAAGAAGCCCTGCTGCGCGAGCGTATTCCCTACCGTATCTACGGTGGCCAACGCTTCTTCGAGCGCGCCGAGATCAAGAACGCCATGGCCTACCTGCGCCTGATCGAAGGCCGGGGCAACGATGCCGCCCTCGAGCGGGTGATCAACGTACCACCACGCGGGATTGGCGAGAAAACCGTCGAAGCCATCCGCGAGCATGCCCGCCACAGCCAGTTGTCGATGTGGGAGGCCATGTGCCAGCTGCTGGCAGCGAAGGCGCTGAAAGGCCGCGCCGCCAGCGCCCTGGGTGCGTTCATCGAGCTGATCGAGGGGTTGGCTGCCAAAGTTGTGGACATGCCGCTGCATACCATGACCCAGACCACCATCGAGCAGTCCGGGCTGATCATCTACCACCAGGAAGAAAAAGGTGAGAAGGGCCAGGCACGGGTAGAAAACCTTGAGGAACTGGTCAGCGCGGCGCGCAACTTCGAGTCCACCGAAGAAGATGCCGAGCTCTCGCCATTGTCTGCATTCCTCGGCCACGCTTCGCTCGAGGCAGGCGATGCCCAGGCCGACGAGCATGAAGACAGCATCCAACTGATGACCTTGCACAGCGCCAAGGGCCTGGAGTTCCCCTATGTATTCCTGGTGGGCATGGAGGAAGGCCTGTTCCCGCACAAGATGAGCCTGGAAGAGCCCGGTCGTCTGGAAGAGGAACGCCGCCTGGCCTACGTCGGCATCACCCGCGCCATGCGCCAACTGGTCATGACCTATGCCGAAACGCGCCGTCTGTATGGCAGTGAAACCTACAACAAGGTGTCACGTTTCGTACGTGAAATTCCGGCAGGTCTGGTTCAGGAAGTGCGCTTGTCCAACAGTGTCAGTCGCCCGTTCGGCGGGGCCAAGGCCACCACCAACAGCAACCTGTTCGCCAATGCCAGCATCCCGCAGACCGCATTCAACCTGGGCCAACGCGTGCAGCATGCGGTGTTTGGCGAAGGCGTGATCCTCAATTTCGAGGGCTCCGGCGCACAGGCACGGGTGCAGGTGAATTTTGCCGAAGGCAGCAAGTGGCTGATGCTGGGCTATGCCAAGCTCGAAGCCATCTGAAACCTGCGCCGCCCTGTCGTAGGGGCGGCCGGCCCTGCCAGCTTGGTAATAGCCAGGCAAAAGCTAGAAACATTATGTCGCTGGTCATGTGCCTGGGAACCTGTGCACCATGACGCGCGTGCAATCCACAACAGGGGATATCCCATTTATGCAACGTTTTCTTAGCATCGCTCTGGCGCTCTGCGTCGGCCTGACGCTGAGCCTGGATGCCAACGCCAAGCGTTTCGGCGGCGGCAAGAGCTCGGGCTCCGCGCCTATCCACCAGACCCGTCAAGCCACGCCAACCACGCCAACTGCGCCTGCTGCCGCGCCGACCGCACCTGGCCGCGCCGCACCGGCCGCCAGCGGTGCTTCGCGCTGGCTGGGCCCACTGGCCGGCCTCGCCGCCGGTGGTCTGCTGGCCTCCATGTTCATGGGTGACGGTTTCGAAGGCTTCCAGATCATGGACTTCCTGATCGTGGCGCTCATCGCCTTCCTGGTGTTCCGCTTCATCGCCGCGCGCCGTCGCCAACAGCAGCCGCAAATGGCCATGCCAGGCCACGCACCCATGCAGCGTGAGGCTCACGCCCAACCGGCCCAGCCTTCGATCTTCGGTGGTTCGGCCGCACCTGCAGCCACAGCAGCGCCAGTGATCAACGCCCCGGCGTGGTTCAACGAGCAAAGCTTCCTGGCCGCCGCCCGCAACCACTTCCAGGCGCTGCAGCAACACTGGGACGCCAACGAAATGGACAAGATCGCCGAATTCGTTACCCCGCAGATGCTCGAATTCCTCAAGCGCGAGCGGGCTGACCTGGGTGACGGCTTCCAGTCCACCTACATCGACAACCTCGATGTGCAGCTGGACGGTGTCGACGACCGTGCCGACCGCACCGACGCTACCTTGACCTTCCGTGGCGTGTCGAAGACCTCGCGCTTCGACCAGGGCGAAGTGTTCAGCGAAAGCTGGCACATGGTCCGCGCCCAGGGCGAGAACCAGCCTTGGCTGGTGGCCGGTATCCGTCAAAACGGCTAACTGCTGCACGCTGTACCAAAACCCCGGGGCTTCCCCGGGGTTTTTGCTTTTGCCAGACTGGGCTACTAGGGTATAACGCGCAGCGTTGTCATCTAGGTCAGAGGAAGTGAACCGTGGAAGAAGTGATCGAACAACTCCGTGAAGCCAATGAGCCAGTGCCGGTGCCGCTTGAGCTTCCCGACGAGGACCTGCTGGTCGAAATCGAAGAAGAGCTGTTCATCAACATTCCGTTCGTGTTCAAGGAGTTTCTGCTGACCGTCAGCGATGTGGTGTACGGTTCGTTGGAGCCGGTGACTGTCACCGACCCACAATCGCATACCTACCTGCCCGATGTTGCCGCCAATGCCTGGGATGCCGGTGTACCACGCGACCTCATCCCACTGTGCCAGGACGGCGATAACTACTACTGCGTCGAAGAAGACGGCACCGTGGTGCTGTGGGACGCAGAAGAGGAAATTGTCGGTGAGGAGAGTTGGGAGTCGGTGTGGCACTGGGCGCGAGATGTCTGGCTGGAGAGCTGATACCAGCGCTTCGGTAAATCAGTGGCCCGGTGCCATTAATGCAGTTACCATCGCCGGGGCTTTCTGCGCCTGGCGACATCGCTACCGCTCCATCCCCTCGGACGGCGGTGAAATCTGGCGCAGAGAGCGATGACGGTTCAATGCGAGTTCTCGTGGCTATTCTCCAGCGTCTCCAGCAAGGCAATCTGCATCCGCGTGTGTACGCGGATAAACCATCGCCACAGCAACGCCACCACTGACGCCGCCACTACGGCAATCACCAGCAGCAGTTCGCTGGTCGGCAGAATGCTTGCCGACAGCGCTGACAACAGCAGGAAGATCACCAGCAGCGACAGCAGCGGGATCACCTCGGCCACCACACGACGCACGCGCTGGGTATGCCGCCCAGCCATCTCTGGTTTTACACTCATTTCCGCCAGCACCATCGATAGCGCTTTGAGCTTGCGATAGGCAGCAATCAGGAACGGCAGCGACAGCAACAAGGCTGCCCCCCAGATCAACGCCTTCTGCTGGCTGGCATCGCTGACCCACTCACTGAGCCAGTCACCGATAGGCCCAGCGAAATAGCCACCACTGAAAAATATCGCGATCACCAGCGCCAGGTTGACCGCCACCTGCAACAGGATGCGCCGGATCATTGCCGCCAGCATGGCGCCCTCACCCTGGGGCTGGATGCTGCGCAACCATTCGCCGTACAACGACAACACCCGCGCCAGGCGGCTGGGCACTGCCTTGCCGAGCTTGTGCGACAGCGGGTCGGCCGCACGGATCAGGTACGGTGTCATGAGTGTGGTAATGGCCGAGACAGCCACAGCCACCGGGTACAGGAAGTCGCTGGTCACCTGCAGTGTCATGCCGAGTGCGGCGATGATGAAGGAGAATTCGCCAATCTGCGAAAGCCCCATGCCAACCCGCAATGATGTGCCGCCGTCATTTCCGGCGATGAACGCGCCCATGCCACACGACAGCATCTTGCCCAGGACCACCGCCAGGGTAATCACCACGATCGGCCATGCGTAGTCTACGAGCACCTGAGGGTCGATCATCAGGCCGATGGCGACGAAAAAGATGGCACTGAACAGGTCGCGCACCGGTTCGATCAAGCGCTCTATCTTCAACAATTGGCGCGACTCCGCCATGATCGCGCCAATCAGGAAGGCGCCCAGCACCATGCTGTATTCGAGCTTCACCACCAGCAGACAGAAGCCGAAACACAGGCCTAGCACGGTAATAAGCAACATCTCGTTGCTCTCGAACTTGGCCACATAGGCCAGCAGCCGCGGTACCAACAGAATGCCGATGACCAGCGCGACGATCATGAACAGCGACAGCTTGCCAACGGTGGAGAAAACCTCACCCGAACTGACCGTACCGCTGACGGCGATACCCGACAGCAGGGCAATGATGCCGATGCCGAGAATATCCTCGACGATCAGTACACCGAAGATAAGCTGGGCGAAGCGCTCGTTCTTCATCTTCAGGTCGTTCAGCGCCTTGACGATGATGGTGGTCGAGGAAATCGCCAGAATGGCGCCGAGGAACAGCGAGTCCATGGTGGTCCAGCCAAACCAGCGGCCAATCTCGAAACCGATCCAGATCATCAGCACGATTTCCATAAACGCCGCGATGAAGGCTGTGGCGCCGACCTTGAACAGCTTGCGCAGGCTGAATTCCAGCCCCAGGCAGAACATCAGGAAGATCACACCCAGTTCAGCCAGGGTCTTGATGGTCTCTTCATCGTGAATCAGGCCGAAAGGCGGCGTGTGCGGGCCGATGATGAAGCCGGCGACGATATAGCCCAGCACGACGGGTTGCCTGAATCGATGAAAGAGAATGGTGACCATGCCAGCGACCAGCATGATTACAGCCAGGTCCTGGATGAAGCTGATGGCATGCATGGCGCGATCCTCCTTTTCGTCCTTTGTTGCCCATGTCGCATGGGCTTCGTCAGGTTAACATCGCACCCTGCCGCAAAAAGGCGGTGCAATATGCAGAAACAGATCGGCAGGAAAGGCGCCGTCAGTGGCATGATCAGCGTGACGATGGAACGTCGGCCAACGTCCCGTATCAGGAAGGTCAACTCAAAGCGGGGAAACAGAAGTGTCTTCAGATAACCATCCCCAACGACCCCATTCGCCCGATTCAGCGCAATCTCACCGTGAGCACACTATGGAACCTGGAAACGCCCAGCTGAGCATGACCGTCCTGATGACCCCGGACATGGCCAACTTTTCTGGCAACGTACATGGCGGCACCCTGCTCAAGTACCTCGACGAAGTGGCCTATGCGTGCGCGAGCCGCTATGCCGGCAGCTATGTGGTGACCCTCTCGGTCGACCAGGTGATTTTCCGCGAGCCGGTACACGTGGGGGAACTGGTGACCTTCCTGGCGTCGGTCAACTACACCGGCAACACCTCGATGGAGGTGGGCATCAAGGTGGTCACCGAGAATATCCGCGAACGCTCGGTGCGCCATTCCAACAGCTGCTTCTTCACCATGGTCGCGGTAGACGACAACCGTCGCCCGGTACCGGTACCCCCGCGCCAGCCGCAGAGCAGCGAGGAAAAGCGCCGTTTCCTGCAGGGCCAGCAGCGCCGGCAGATCCGCCAAGAGCTGGAAAAGCGCTACCAGGACCTGAAAACCGACGCCATTTAAAGCGCCAGCGGCTGTGCCTCGAAGCGCACCCGTGGGTGCGCGATGCGGTCCTGGGCCCGCACCAGCTGCAATTCGTAGCTGGCGCAGGCCTGGGTTTCCAGCAGCACTTCGTGCACGGCCGCAGCGGTATATTCGAACGCCTGTACCCAACTGTCACCGAGCAGTACACGGGCGAGGAACAGGCCTGATGTCAGGTCCCCTACCCCCACCGGCTGCCGCGGGAACGCCAGCAGCGGGCGGCGCAGGTGCCAGCTGTGCTCGGCAGTCACCAGCAACATTTCGAACTGGTCTTCGGCACGCCCGGGGTAGGCCAGGTGCTTGACCAGCACCACCTGCGGCCCGCGCTGCAGCAGGCTGCGTGCCATGCGCACACAGTCCTCCAGCGACTGCGCACGGCGCCCGCAGAAACTGTCCAGTTCCAGCTGGTTGGGGCACAGTATGTCAGCTGCGGCGGCCGCCTCGTCGAGCAGGAACTCGCTGACTTCCGCCGGCACGATACAGCCCTTTTCCGGGTGCCCCATGACCGGGTCGCACAAGTACAGGGCCTTTGGGTTCACCGCCCTGATCCGCGCGACACCAGCCAGAATCGCCCGGCCTTGCTCGGCACTGCCCAGATAGCCTGACAGCACCGCATCGCAGTGGCCCAGCTCGCCAATGTTGGAAATGCCTTCCACCAACGCAGGAATTTGCGCCGGAGCAAGCACTTCACCTGCCCACTGGCCATACTGTGTGTGATTGGAGAACTGCACGGTATTGAGTGGCCAGACATTGACCCCGATACGTTGCATGGGAAACACCGCCGCGCTGTTGCCGGCGTGGCCGAACACCACGTGGGACTGGATGGCGAGCAGGTGCGGGGTACGTTTCATGCGAAAGATTTCCAGAGCAGTTTCAAGGAATTGTGCGCATCGCAGTATGGACTCGATTGCCACCTGTACGACAGGCCAGGGACGCAGTTAAGCTGGATTGACCTGTTTGGAGCAGATGTAAATGTTGACCCTGGAAAACCTCTTCATCCTGATGCTGGTAGCCACGGCAGGCGCCTGGCTGTGGCACAACCACGGTTTGCGTGAAAAAGCCCTGGAGCGGGTCAAACAGCACTGCGCCAAGCTCGACCTCGAGTTGCTCGATGATGCCGTCGCGCTCAAGCGCATCGCCTTTGTACGGGATGCCAACGGCCGCAAGCGTCTGGCGCGTGTCTATGCCTTCGAATTCACGGTTACCGGCGAGCAACGCCATCCCGGTACCATAACCCAGTTCGGCGCACACAGCGTGCAGATCGAACTGGCGCCCTACCCGTTCGAAATCAAGACCCCGCCACGCGCCGACAACGTCATCGAGATGCAGCAATGGCGCCAGGAGCACAACCGTTGGCGCAACTGATCAGCAGACGCGACATTCGCTCAAACCGGCTTGTAACGCCGGTTGCGGCTGTGGCTGGTCGAAAATCAGCTCGATGCGGGTATCCCGGCGCCAGTCGCTGGGCTGCCAGATGGGTATGTCGCCGTCCAGGCCATTGAACGATTGCCAGCCTTCCACTGTGTGGATAACCCCTTTCGCACGCCGCCATGGCCAGGCCCGCAGGAACGCCTGCAGGCGTTGTGGATAAAACTGTTGGTCGGGATGCCAGCGCCAGCCGATGCTCCAGCCACCCTCGCCTTGCTGGGCGAGACAGATCGGTTGGCCAGGGTCTGCCCAGAGCGCCGGGGGCATCAGCCTGTTGTCAGGAACAAGGTTATCCACAAGGGGGTTGGCAGCGGTACTGGTGGGTATGGTGGGAAGGTCCGATACGGACAGCTGCCCTTCGATCGTCCAGAACACTTTCCTGGTGGGAAACCTGTCCATTATCGATGCCTTGCAAGCATCAGCCAGCGACTCAGCCTTGTTGAAGACAACACCTTCCGCTGCATCGAGCGCCTGCTGTTGAGCCTCCGCCAGCCGCTCGTCACGAACCATCGACTGCGCATCCACGACCATCAGCAACGGCTGTACCGCCAGCACCCCAGCCCAAGGTGCCTGTTGCAACTGAGCAAGCAGCTGCAACGGATGGCCCAACCCGGATGGCTCTATGAACAACCGATCAGGCCGGGACTTGCGCAGCAGCCGGCCCAGGCCCACCTGGAACGGCATGCCGTTGACGCAGCACAGGCAGCCACCCGCGACCTCGCCGATGGCGATCCCGTCCTCGTCACGGCTGAGCAAGGCCGCATCAAGCCCGACCAGGCCGAACTCGTTGATCAGCACTGCCCAGCGCTCATTGCGCGGACGTTGGGCCAACAGATGGCGGATCAGGGTGGTCTTGCCGGCACCGAGCGGGCCGGCAATCACATGGGTAGGAATATTCTGCAGCATGGAGGACTTCAGGCGATGGTGAATCCTCACTATGCGCCGTCAGGCCAGCCAGTCAAGGCTGAGCAGCAGTCGCCCCTGCTGCCCCGCCGGCGAACGATGCACCAGGCCAGCGCCTTCGTTGCCCTGCCACTTCTCGCCCTTGAGCAGCCCTACGTCGCCTGGTTGCAGACGCTGAATGTTATCCACAGGCGGCTGCGCGGTGGCTAAATCCAGGCCCTCACTCGCCTGCCGGGGCAACCATTCGGTACCCGGCCCAGCGTAGGTGGTAAGCAAGCGCAGCGGTACGTTATCCACATGGAAGCGTGGGCACATGGGCCCCGCCAATACACGGAGGCGCAATCCCACCCGCCGCGCGCCAACCAGGCAGGTGTAGGCCGCGACCAGCCAGCTCACATCGGCGACGAATGCTGCATAGCCGTGCAGATCCGCTGTTTCACGCAACAGCTCGGGCAATACCGGCTTGTGCTGCTCGTCGACGTCAATTACCCGCTGGTCTGCCAAAGACACGCCAAGGCTGACGGCAAGAGCGGCAAAGTCCTCCAACTGCGCCGGCAAGCGTCGACGCCATACAGCCAGGTTGACGCCGTCCTGCAGCACGTCGGTCAGCACCTGGGGCGTCTCACCGAATGCCTGAAAGATATCCACAGATTTGCGTACCGGGATCACGCGGCAACCTCCTCCTGCCAAGGACCGAACGGGTCGGGCAGGCGCAACCAGCCCATCGGACCCAGGGCCATCTCCTCGTCGGTCAACAAGCATGCATCGAGTGCTGTGGATAATTCAGCGAAATCGATATTCTGCCCGATGAACACCAGCTCCTGGCGGCAATCACCGCTTTCGGCGGTCCAGTGCTCAAGGATCGCAGCGGTGTTATCCACGTCCTGCGGCCACTGTTCGCGGGGTACGAAGCGCCACCAGCGGCCCGCCAGCCCGTGACGCATCATGCCACCGGCTTGCGACCAGCTACCGGCCTCCTGGAACTTGCTGGCCAACCAGAAAAAGCCTTTTGAACGTAGCAGCCGGCCATTGCTCCAGGGCGTGTGGATAAAGTCGAAAAAGCGCTGTGGATGAAGCGGCCGCCGAGCCTGCCAGGTGGTGGCCGCGATACCGTACTCTTCCGTTTCAGGTACATGTTCGCCGCGTAGTTCCTGCAACCAGCCAGGAGCCTGGGCGGCCTGGTCGAAGTCGAACAGGCCGGTATCGAGGATACGCGCCAGCGGGACCTGACCCATGACCATCGGTATGATCTGCGCTCGCGCGTTAAGGCTACGCAGGATCGCCATGAGTTCTTCGCGCTGGTGCTGGCTGATCAGGTCGATCTTGCTCAGCAACAACACATCGGCGAACTCGACCTGCTCGATCAGCAGGTCGCTGATCGAACGCTCGTCCTCTTCACCCAAGGTCTCGCCGCGGCTGGCCAGGCTGTCGGCGGCCTGGTAATCACGCATGAAGTTCAGGCCATCGACCACAGTGACCATGGTGTCCAGCCGCGCCATGTCGGAGAGGCTCCGGCCCTGTTCGTCGCGAAAGGTAAAGGTCTCGGCCACAGGCAGCGGCTCGGAGATCCCAGTGGACTCGATCAGCAGATAATCGAACCGACCTTCGCCGGCGAGCCGCGCCACCTCCTCGAGCAGGTCTTCACGCAACGTGCAGCAGATACAGCCATTGCTCATCTCCACCAGCTTTTCTTCAGCACGGTTGAGGCTGACATTGCGCTGTACCTCGCTGGCGTCGATGTTGATTTCGCTCATGTCATTGACGATGACCGCGACACGCAGGTTGTCACGGTTGCGCAGCACATGGTTGAGCAATGTGCTCTTGCCGGCGCCAAGGAAGCCGGACAGCACGGTAACAGGGAGACGATTGGACATGGCAAACCTCTTCAGGCGAAGCGCATTCGAAACGATGCATTGCACAATGTTATAAAGTAACAATACAATTTCGCCAAGCCGTTCTCGACGACATGTGCTGACAAAGGATGGAAATGAAACTGTTACGCGCCTCGGCGCTGTTATTGCTTGCGGCGCCCACCTCGCTGCTCGCCGCCCTGCCGCAGGGCGGCTCGTTGGCGCTGTGTACGCGCAGCGCGACACTGCTCGCCTGTCAGGATGGCAAGGGCGGTTTCTATAGCGTTCGCAGCGAAGGCAGCATCTTTTACCTGCGGGGTTATGACTTAGACAGCCGCCGCCTTTGGGCACAGACCAATAGCCGCTATGGCACGTTGACCTTTTTTACCGGCCTGGCCAGCGATGGCGAAGCCTGGGTGGGTTACAGCCGACGCATCGGCTGGACCACCGTTAACCGCGTTTCCAGTTCCAGTGGGCAACGCTTCAACCTGCATTGCAGCTTGATCGCCGGCTGCCGTTGAAACCCTATTGTTTGGAAGGCCAGATGACTCAGCTCAAGCTCCCCGACATTGCTACCCAGACCCAGGACTACGCCTCGCCTTTGGACTGGGTGGGAATGTGCGGGATCGCCTTGCCGGTCCTCTTCGACGGACACCAAACGGCGGCTACCGTTGATGCCGGCGTAAGCCTGGTAGACGGCAGCTCACGTGGTATCCACATGTCACGGCTATACCTTGCCCTGGAAACCCTGGAACACCAGCCCCTTACAACGCTCGCCATTCGGCAGCTACTGTCTGGTTTCCTGGACAGCCATGAAGGGCTGTCCGCAGCAGCCTATCTGCGCCTGCGCTTCGAGCATCTGTTGAAAAGGCCTGCGCTGGTCAGCCCTTTGCACGGCTGGAAAGCCTATCCCGTAACAGTCGATGCAAGGATCGAGAAAGAAATGTTCCACGTGGAACTATCCGTTTCCATCCCTTACTCTTCGACCTGCCCTTGCTCGGCTGCGCTCGCACGGCAGCTGATCCAGCATCAGTTCCAGGCGGACTTCCCTACTGCGCACATCGACAAGGCTGCGGTGTTGCAGTGGCTAGGCAGCGCCGAGGGCATCGTCGCGACACCCCACAGCCAACGCAGTAACGCGCATATCCAGGTGAGGCTACGCAGTGATCAGCAGCATCTGCCAATCACCGAATTGATCGATCGCATGGAAGCGAGCCTGGGGACAGCGGTACAGACCGCAGTCAAGCGTGCCGATGAACAAGCGTTCGCCTTGGCCAATGGCCAGAACCTGATGTTCTGTGAAGATGCTGCTCGGCGTTTGCATAAGGCGTTGCGACAAGTTGAATGGAGCACAGCCTTCAAACTGCGTGTGGAACATGCAGAAAGCCTGCATGCCCACGATGCTGTCGCGTCCAGCCAGTGGCAGTGGGATATCAGCTACGCGGCTTGACCGAACCGCAGTCGCTCCCCAACCACACGGCACGGGTATTCATACTGCCTTGCTGCTGCACACCCGAAGCGTTGAATGTGCCGTTCACCTGGGTAGTGAACTCGCGGTCGCTGAGGAACGTCGCCTGGCCAGTGCCCTGTGCTCGCGGGCAACTGAACTGGAACTTCCACACGTTGCCGGTGCGGTCGGTAATCTTCTGGGTGCAACCTGACTTGGGGTCCTGCAACGGAATGTCGTTGGTGGCTACCTGCTCTGGGGTCAGGCAAGAACGCACCCCCTTGCCGCCGACAGTGACACCTTGCTTGGCCAGCACGCCTTCCATCATCGCGCGTTGTTCCGGCGGCAAGTTCTTCAACTGGCCGAGCATGAATTCCATGTCGGGTAACGGCTTGCCATCGACCTGCATGTTGCTGGTGGTCAGCTCCCACAATCCTGGCTGCAGCATTTGCGCATGCACCAACGGGCTGCTCATAGCTAGGGCCAACGCCAACAGTGGCAGACGAATCTTCATGGACGAACGCTCCTGGAAAAAAGCCGGCCAACCGGACCGGGCTGAGCCTTAGACGCCAAATCCACCTTCAGGTTGCAAGGCGGAGCGGGAACGTGTTCTGTTACACAAGTGTACTCGGCAAGCAGGATGCATATGGATTACCACAGCCCCTACTTCTTCGGTTATCTACTCGGCCTGATCCACCTGCTGGGTATCGTCGCCGCACTGCATGCACTGTTCACCGTGCGCACTGCCCAAGGTGCAATTGCCTGGGCCATGCCATTGTTCTTCATTCCCTACCTCACCTTGATTCCCTACCTGGTTTTCGGTGCGCGCTCGTTCTATGCCTACATCAAGGCCAGGCGGCAGGCCAACCAGGAAATGCACGTTGCCATGGCAAACCTCAACTGGCGGCCATGGGTAGAAGAGGCCCTCACCGCCCGCGAGTCGGAAAGCTACGCAGCCTTGCGTGCCATGCCCAAGCTTGGCCGCATGCCCTGCCTGGCCAACAACCAGGTGCAGCTGCTAATTGATGGGAAAGCGACGTTCGATGCCATATTCGCCGCCATCGACAACGCCCACGACGTGGTGCTGGTCCAGTTCTTCATCATTCATGACGACAGCCTTGGTAAGGCGCTGCAACAATTGCTGCTGCGCAAGGCTGCCGAAGGCGTGCAGATATTCGTCCTGTACGACCGGGTCGGCAGCCACGCCCTGCCGGCCAGCTACAGTCAGGTCCTGCGCGAAGGCGGCGTACAGATCCACGCCTTCGCCACTCGCCGAGGCTGGTTCAATCGCTTCCAGGTGAACTTTCGCAACCACCGCAAGATCGTGGTGGTGGATGGCCTGCTCGGTTTCGTCGGCGGCCATAACGTGGGCGACGAATACCTGGGCGCGCACCCGCAGCTCTCGCCCTGGCGCGATACCCATGTACAGATCACCGGGCCGGTGCTGGCATGCCTGCAAGAGTCGTTCGCCGAGGACTGGTATTGGGCCACGCGCCAGCTGCCTCCACTGATCCTGCCGGACGCCTACCCGGACGACGGCGTGCTCTGCCAAGCCTTGGCAAGCGGTCCGGCCGACCCACAGGAAACCTGCTCGCTGTTCTTCATCGAAGCGATTCATTCAGCCACCCGGCGAGTGTGGATCACCAGCCCGTACTTTATCCCCGACGAAGCGGTATTCGCCGCGTTGCGCCTGGCGGTACTGCGTGGGGTCGATGTACGCGTGTTGATACCGTCACGCCCCGATCACCGCATCGTCTATGCCGCCTCCAGCCTGTTTGCCTTCGAAGCGGTGCGTGCGGGGGTGCGCATGTTCCGCTACCAACCCGGCTTCCTGCACCAGAAGGTGGTGCTGGTGGATGACGAGATCAGCGCAATCGGCAGTGCCAACCTGGACAACCGCTCGTTCCGCCTGAACTTCGAAATCACGCTGTTGACGGTAGACCGCAGCTTCGCCGACCAGGTGGAGAACATGTTGATCAATGACTTTGAACAGGCTCGGGAAATCACTGCAGAGGACAGCCGTGACACTCATCGGCTACAGCAACTGGGGATGCGGATTGCACGGCTGATTTCGCCGATTCTGTAAGGAGTGGGCGCAGTTTCCGCTGCGCGTCGCGGGGCTTGGGGGAACGGGTTTACCCATCATTGCGCCGGTACCATCGCTGGCGCATTCACGGGTAAACCCGCCCCACAGTGAATAGGTAAAGTCAGCGATAAAGGTCTTCACGCGTCCACGGCAGGTCGTGATGCCCATCGGCGTATGGCTTCACTGCCAGAATCTGGTGCAGGTTGATCCAGCCCTTTTCAAAGGCGTAGGCACACCCGGCCAGGTACAAGCGCCAGATGCGCAAGGTCTTCTCAGGCACCAGGTCCGCTGCCTTGTGCAACTGGTTTTCCAGGTTCTCGCTCCAGTGGTGCAAGGTCTTGGCGTAGTGCAGACGCAAGCTTTCCACGTCTACCACTTCCAACCCCGCTTCACAGATGCTGGCACTGATCATCGACAGGTGTGGCAGTTCTCCATGAGGGAACACGTAGCGGTCGATGAATTCGCCAGCGCCGCGCCCGACCGGACGGCCATCGACGTGCTTGGCGGTGATGCCGTGGTTCATCACCAGGCCCCCTTCCCTCACGGCACCGAACAGCTTCTGGCAATACAGCGCCAGGTTGGCGTGGCCAACATGCTCGAACATGCCAACGCTGACCACCTTGTCGAAGCGGCCGTCCTGCGGCAGGTCACGGTAGTCGAGAATCTTCAGTTCGACCTTGCCGTCGAGGCCCTCTGCCTTGACACGCTCCTGGCCGAGCTTCAGTTGCTCCTTGCTCAAGGTGATGCCGAACACCTTGGCGCCATATTCACGGGCAGCGAAACGCGCCAGCCCACCCCAGCCACAGCCCACGTCGAGCAGATAGTCACCGGCGTCCAGGCGCAGCTTGCGACACAAGTGATCGAACTTGTCCTGCTGCGCCTGATCGAGCGTGTTGTCCGGCTCGCGGAAGTAGGCGCACGAATAGGCCATGTCCTGATCCAGCCACAACTGGTAGAACGCGTTGGAAACGTCATAGTGGTAGGAAATGGCTTCGGCGTCAGTGCTCTTGTCGTGGGCTTGCCGTTGCGGCGGCGCCTCGTCCGCCTCGGTCAGCAACGCTTCGCTCAGCTCATCGCACACGCGTATGGCTTCACCGATATCCCCTTCCAGCTCCAGCTTGCCCTCGACGAATGCCGTGCCCAGCTGGTCCATGCTTGGGTGGCTCAACTGGCTGATCAGCTGTGGCTCCTTGACCAGAATGGTGACCTGCGGGCTGGGCCCCAGATCGAACTGGTTACCGTCCCACAGTTTCAGCCGCAGCGGCAGATGCAGGCTCTGCAGTGCCGGTGGAAGTTGCGCAAGCATGAACGACCCTCCTGTCCGTATTTGGCCACGACGCCTGAAATTTCGAGCGTCGCCGGAACAGAGTAGTTCATTCGTGGGATGTTTCCTTTACACGCGACCATGGTCTAGAACCAACTGATCTTACCCAGCCTGCAGATTGTATACAATTATTGCATCTCAGCTTAACCTTGTGCCCCTCTCGCGCTTCTTCATCCTGGAGTTGAACCCATGAAATCCTATGACGTGGTGATCATTGGCGGTGGCCCTGGCGGCTACAACGCAGCCATCCGTGCCGGCCAGCTGGGCCTGAGCGTTGCCTGCGTGGAAGGCCGCTCGACCCTCGGCGGCACCTGCCTTAACGTGGGCTGCATGCCTTCCAAGGCACTGCTGCATGCGTCTGAGCTCTACGAAGCCGCCAGTGGTGGCGAATTTGCTCACCTCGGTATCGAGGTGAAACCTAATCTCAACCTCGCCCAGATGATGAAACAGAAGGACGAGAGCGTGACCGGCCTGACCAAGGGCATCGAGTACCTGTTCCGCAAGAACAAGGTCGACTGGATCAAGGGCTGGGGTCGCCTGGATGGCGTTGGCAAGGTCGTGGTCAAGGCCGAAGACGGCAGCGAAACTGCATTACAGGCCAAGGACATCGTCATTGCCACTGGCTCCGAGCCGACCCCGCTGCCAGGCGTGACCATCGACAACCAGCGCATCATCGACTCGACCGGCGCGCTGTCGCTACCACAGGTACCCAAGCACCTGGTCGTCATCGGTGCCGGCGTCATCGGCCTCGAGCTGGGCTCGGTATGGCGACGCCTGGGCAGCCAGGTCACGGTCATCGAATACCTCGACCGCATCTGCCCGGGCACCGACGAAGAAACCGCCAAGACCCTGCAGAAGGCACTGGCCAAGCAAGGCATGGTGTTCAAGCTGGGCAGCAAGGTGACCCAGGCCAACGCCAGCGCCGAAGGCGTCAGCCTGACCCTGGAGCCCGCCGCCGGCGGCAACGCAGAAACGCTGCAGGCCGACTACGTACTGGTCGCCATCGGCCGCCGTCCTTATACCCAAGGGCTGAACCTGGAAAGCGTGGGCCTGGCGACCGACAAGCGCGGCATGCTCGGCAACGACCACCACCGCACGTCTGTGCCGGGCATCTGGGTGATTGGCGACGTCACTTCTGGCCCGATGCTGGCGCACAAGGCCGAAGACGAAGCGGTGGCCTGCATCGAACGCATCGCCGGCAAGCCCCACGAGGTCAACTACAACCTCATCCCAGGTGTGATCTACACGCGCCCGGAGCTGGCCAGCGTGGGCAAGACCGAAGAGCAACTCAAGGCCGAAGGCCGTGCCTACAAGGTCGGCAAGTTCCCCTTCACGGCGAACAGCCGTGCCAAGATCAACCATGAGACCGAAGGTTTCGCCAAGGTCATCGCTGATGCCCAGACCGATGAAGTACTGGGTGTGCACCTGGTGGGCCCGAGTGTCAGCGAGATGATTGGTGAGTTCTGCGTGGCCATGGAGTTCTCGGCCTCGGCAGAGGACATCGCCCTCACCTGCCACCCCCACCCGACCCGCTCCGAGGCCTTGCGCCAGGCAGCGATGAATGTGGATGGCATGGCCATGCAGATCTGAGGCGGGACTGCGAAGGGCTGCATTGCAGCCCTTTCGCGACACAAGGCCGCTATGGCCGTGGTTGGCCTGAACGGCGTTGTGGCTTGGGGTGACCGGGGCAACCAGAGCGTTGCTCGCCCCGGCTTGCGCCTTACTCGACCGTAACCGACTTCGCCAGGTTCCGCGGCTGATCCACGTCGGTGCCCTTGAGCACGGCCACATAGTAAGACAGCAGCTGCAGCGGAATGGTGTAAAGAATCGGTGCCAGGGCGTCCGCAATGTGCGGCACCTTGATCACGTGGGTACCTTCGCCGTTGGTCATGCCAGCCTGTTCGTCAGCGAACACCACCAGCTCACCACCACGCGCACGCACTTCCTGCAGGTTGGATTTCAGCTTTTCCAGCAGTTCATTGTTCGGCGCCACGGTGACCACGGGCATGTCATTATCCACCAGCGCCAGTGGGCCGTGCTTCAGCTCGCCAGCCGGGTAGGCTTCAGCGTGGATGTAGGAGATTTCCTTGAGCTTGAGCGCACCTTCCATGGCTACCGGGTACTGCGCACCGCGGCCGAGGAACAAGGTGTGGTGCTTGTCGGCGAACAGTTCGGCGATTTTCTCGACGGTTGCATCCATGGCCAAGGCTTCACCCAGGCGGGCCGGCAGGCGGCGCAGCTCCTCTACCAGCCCGGCTTCGACGCCGGCTTCCAGGGTACCGCGCACCTGGCCCAGGGCCAGGGTCAGCAGCATCAGCGAGACCAGCTGGGTGGTGAAGGCCTTGGTCGACGCCACGCCGATTTCCGGGCCGGCCAGGGTCAGCAGGGTCAGGTCCGACTCACGTACCAGCGAGCTGATGCCCACGTTGCAGATTGCCAGGCTGCCGAGGAAGCCCAGCTCCTTGGCGTTACGCAGCGCGGCCAGGGTATCGGCGGTTTCACCGGATTGCGAGATGGAGACGAACAGCGTGTCTGGCTGCACCACTACCTTGCGGTAGCGGAACTCGCTGGCCACTTCGACCTGGCACGGGATGCCGGCCAGGCTTTCCAGCCAGTAACGGGCGACCATGCCAGCGTGATAGCTGGTGCCGCAGGCAACGATCTGCACGTTGCGCACCTTGGCGAACAGGTCGGCAGCTTGTGGGCCGAAGGCCTGCACCATCACGCTGTCCTTGCCCAGGCGGCCTTCCAGGGTACGCTGCACCACGCTTGGCTGCTCGTGGATTTCCTTGAGCATGAAGTGACGGTAGGTCCCCTTGTCGGCGGCTTCGGCGCCTTCGTGGTACTGCACGGTTTCGCGCTGAACCTTGCGGCCTTCCTGGTCCCAGATGGAAACCTGGTCACGGCGGATCTCGGCGATGTCGCCCTCTTCCAGGTACATGAAGCGGTCGGTGACCTGGCGCAGGGCCAGTTGGTCGGAGGCCAGGAAGTTTTCACCCAGGCCCAGGCCGATGACCAGCGGACTGCCGCTACGGGCTGCTACCAGGCGGTCAGGCTGGCTGGCACTGATCAGCGCCAGGCCATAGGCACCATGCAGGCGCTTCACAGCGGCCTTCAGCGCGTCGGTCAGGTCCGGGGTGGTCTTCAGGGTATGGTGGATCAGGTGGACGATAACTTCGGTATCGGTCTGCGAAGTGAAGACGTAGCCAAGGCCCTTCAGCTTTTCGCGCAGTTCTTCATGGTTCTCGATGATGCCGTTGTGCACCACGGCCACTTCATTGTTCGAGAAGTGCGGGTGGGCATTGCCCTCGGTCGGCGCACCGTGGGTAGCCCAGCGGGTGTGCGCGATGCCCAGTTGGCCAGACAGCGGCTCGGCGGCAACCGCAGCCTCCAGTTCGCTGACCTTGCCGATACGGCGGCGGCGCTGCAGTGCACCACTCGAAGTGAGGACGGCCAGACCGGCGCTGTCGTACCCGCGGTACTCAAGACGCTTGAGGCCTTCGATCAGGATGGCTGTGATGTTGCGTTCGGCGACGGCACCAACGATTCCACACATGGTTTATTGCTCCTGGCTGATCGCGGCGCAGATCAGGTTGATGCCGCGGGCTTGAATTTGTTCGCGTGCCGCTGCGGGCAGGCGTTCGTCAGTAATAAGGGTGTGCACGCTGCCCCAGGGCAGCTCGAGGTTGGGGATCTTGCGCCCGACCTTGTCCGACTCGACCATCACGATCACTTCACGGGCAACTTCGGCCATGACCCGGCTCAGCCCGAGCAACTCGTTGAACGTGGTCGTACCGCGGCCGAGATCGATGCCGTCGGCACCGATGAACAGCTGGTCGAAATCGTAGGAACGCAACACCTGCTCGGCCACCTGGCCCTGGAACGATTCGGAATGGGGATCCCAGGTTCCGCCCGTCATCAGCAGCACCGGTTCGTGTTCGAGGTCGCAGATGGCACGTGCGACGTTCAGCGAATTGGTCATCACTACCAGGCCAGGCTGGCGCCCCAGTTCGGGGATCATGGCTGCGGTGGTGCTGCCGCTGTCGATGATGATCCGCGCATGTTCGCGAATGCGCGCGACGGCGGCACGTGCAATTGCCTTTTTATAGGAAGACACAGGCTGGGCAGGTTCACCGAGCAGCTCTTGCGGCACCGGAACTGCGCCACCGTAGCGGCGCAGCAGCAGACCGTTGGCCTCGAGGGCGGCGAGGTCCTTGCGGATGGTAACTTCCGAGGTGGCGAAACGCTTGGCCAACGCGTCCACACTCACCTCGCCCTGCTCACTGAGCAACGCCAGGATATTGTGCCGCCGCTGTGGAGTATTTCGTTTCGACATGCGCGCTTAAGTTTCGATTCGAAAGATAACGATGGCAATCAAAACCTAAGACGAACGATTCGTCAAGCTGTGGATAAAGCTCAGGGATAAACGGGGCACGCGGGTGCCGCGATAAACGCTAGCGAAGGTGTATCGCTTGAAAAAAAAGCCGACTTATACACATAAGTCGGCTTTCGATCGAAACTGCTGTGTATAACTCAGCTTTTCTTGATCTTCTCTGGTCGCTTCCAGCCCGCGATGTTGCGTTGGCGCGCCCGGGCCACCGCCAGGTCGCCAGCCTCAACGGTCTGGGTGATGGTCGAACCGGCTGCAGTGGTAGCGCCTGCCTGGATATCCACCGGCGCGACCAGCGAGTTGTTCGAGCCGATGAAGACGTCTTCGCCCATAACGGTCTTGAACTTGTTGGCGCCATCGTAGTTGCAGGTGATCGTGCCGGCACCAATGTTGGTACGCGCGCCGATTTCGGCATCGCCCAGGTAGGTCAGGTGTCCGGCCTTGGCCCCTTCGCCCAGATGGGCGTTTTTCAGTTCGACGAAGTTACCCACATGAGCCTTGGCATCCAGCACGCTGCCCGGGCGCAGGCGGGCGAACGGGCCGGCATCGCTGCCCTCACCCATCACGGCGCCTTCAAGGTGGCTGTTGGCCTTGACCACCGCGCCTTTGCGCAGGGTCGTATTCTTGATCACGCAGTTCGGGCCGATCTGTACGTCATCCTCGATGACGACCTTGCCTTCGAGAACCACGTTGATATCGATCAGCACGTCGCGACCGACGGTCACTTCACCACGGACATCGAAGCGTGCCGGGTCGCGCAGGGTCACCCCCTGGGCCATCAAGCGACGGCCTTCGCGCAACTGGTAGTGACGTTCCAGCTCGGACAGCTGGCGACGGTCATTGGCGCCTTGCACTTCCATCGGGTCGTGCGGCTGTTCGGTAGCCACCACCAGGCCATCGGCCACTGCCATGGCGATGACATCGGTCAGGTAGTACTCGCCCTGGGCATTGTTGTTCGACAGACGCCCCATCCAGTCCGCCAGCCGGGCGGCCGGCAGGGCCAGAATGCCGGTGTTGCCTTCCTTGATCGCTTTCTGCGCATCGTTGGCGTCCTTGTGCTCAACGATAGCGGTCACCTTGCCCTGCTCGTCCCGCACAATACGGCCATAACCGGTCGGGTCATCGAGGGTTACCGTGAGCAGGCCCAGCTGCTGGGGATTGGCCTTGGCCAGCAGGCGCTGCAGGGTTTCCACCTCGATCAGAGGCACGTCGCCATATAGCACCAGCACGGTGTCGGCAGTCAGGGCCGGCAATGCCTGGGCCACCGCGTGGCCGGTGCCCAGCTGCTTGTCCTGCATGACGAAGTTCAGGTCGTCAGCGGCCAGGCGCTCGCGTACCAGCTCGGCTCCATGGCCAATGACCACGTGGATACCTTGCGGCTGAAGCTGGCGCGCGCTGTGGATAACATGGCCGAGCATGGAGTTGCCGGCGACCGGGTGCAGCACCTTGGGCAGCGCCGAGCGCATGCGGGTGCCTTGGCCGGCAGCGAGAATAACGATATCGAGTGACATTACTGGCTACCAATCCTGGGCGGTCAGTGGAATGACCGGTTCTATGGTTTACAAAAAGAAAAAGGGTAGCCGATGGCTACCCTTGTTCTCAATCTACATGAAGCCTGCGGAATTAACCGCCGAACTTCTTGCGGATCTGCTGGACGGTACGCAGCTGGGCTGCGGCCTCGGCCAGACGTGCGGATGCGGCACTGTAGTCGAAATCCGCGCCTTTCTCATGCAGGGCCTTCTCAGCTGCCTTGACGGCATCCTGAGCGGAGGCTTCGTCCAGGTCGGCTGCACGTTGCACGGTATCGGCGAGTACCTTGACCATGTTCGGCTGCACTTCCAGGAAGCCACCGGAGATGTAGAACACCTCGCGCTCGCCGCCCTGCTTGGTCAGCGTGATCGGACCTGGCTTCAGATTGGTGATCAGCGGCGCGTGGCCTGGAGCGATACCCAGATCGCCCAGGTTGCCGTGCGCAACCACCATCTCGACCAGACCGGAGAAGATTTCTCCTTCCGCGCTGACGATATCGCAATGGACTGTCATAGCCATCTGCTTGCCTCAACCTGATTAGCGCCCCTTTCGGGGCGCCGGGATTACAGTTTCTTGGCTTTCTCGATCGCTTCGTCGATGCTGCCGACCATGTAGAACGCTTGTTCTGGCAGGTGGTCGTAGTCACCTTTGAGGATGCCGCTGAAGCCAGCGATGGTGTCTTTCAGGGAAACGTACTTGCCTGGCGAACCGGTGAAGACTTCGGCCACGAAGAACGGCTGCGACAGGAAGCGCTGGATCTTACGAGCGCGGGCTACCAGTTGCTTGTCGGCTTCGGACAGTTCGTCCATACCCAGGATCGCGATGATGTCCTTCAGCTCTTTGTAGCGCTGCAGAACATACTGAACCTGGCGGGCAGTTTCGTAGTGCTCGTTGCCGATCACGTTCGGGTCCAGCTGGCGCGAAGTCGAGTCCAGTGGGTCAACCGCCGGGTAGATACCCAGGGAAGCAATGTCACGGGACAGAACGACGGTGGCGTCGAGGTGGGCGAAGGTGGTGGCTGGCGACGGGTCGGTCAGGTCGTCCGCAGGTACGTATACGGCCTGGATCGAGGTGATCGAACCTTCTTTGGTCGAAGTGATACGCTCTTGCAGAACGCCCATCTCTTCGGCCAGGGTCGGCTGGTAACCTACTGCGGAAGGCATACGGCCCAGCAGTGCGGATACTTCGGTACCGGCCAGGGTGTAACGGTAGATGTTGTCGACGAACAGCAGAACGTCGTTACCTTCGTCACGGAACTTCTCAGCCATGGTCAGGCCGGTCAGCGCTACGCGCAGACGGTTTCCTGGTGGCTCGTTCATCTGACCGTAGACCAGTGCTACTTTGTCGAGAACGTTGGAGTCCTTCATCTCGTGGTAGAAGTCGTTACCCTCACGAGTACGCTCACCCACACCGGCGAACACGGAATAACCGCTGTGCTCGATGGCGATGTTACGGATCAGTTCCATCATGTTAACGGTCTTGCCAACACCGGCACCACCGAACAGACCAACCTTACCACCCTTGGCGAACGGGCAAACCAGGTCGATAACCTTGATGCCGGTTTCCAGCAGGTCGTTGCCGCCTGCCTGGTCAGCGAAGGAAGGTGCCTTCTGGTGGATACCACGACGCTCTTCTTCGCCGATCGGGCCGGCTTCGTCGATCGGGTTGCCCAGAACGTCCATGATACGGCCCAGGGTGGCCTTACCAACAGGAACGGAGATGGCAGCGCCGGTGTCGACGACATCCAGACCGCGCTTCAGGCCTTCGGTCGAGCCCATCGCAATGGTACGAACCACGCCGTCGCCCAGCTGCTGCTGAACTTCCAGGGTGGTGTCCGCGCCTTGTACTTTCAGCGCGTTGTAAACACTCGGCACGACGTCACGTGGGAATTCCACGTCGATGACGGCGCCGATGATTTGAACGATACGTCCGCTACTCATAGCTGGATCCTCTGAATATTTGAACCGTTAAACCGCGGCAGCGCCGCCGACGATTTCCGAGATCTCCTGGGTGATCGCAGCCTGACGCGCCTTGTTGTAGATCAGCTGGAGTTCGCTGATCAAATCACCGGCGTTGTCTGTGGCGTTCTTCATGGCGATCATCCGGGCCGCTTGTTCAGCAGCGTTGTTCTCGACCACCGCCTGGTACACCTGCGACTCCACGTAACGCACCATCAAGCCGTCCAGCAGCTCTTTTGCGTCGGGTTCGTACAGGTAGTCCCAGTGATGCTTGAGATCCTGATCCGGGGTTGCCACCAACGGTACCAATTGCTCGACCGTCGGTTTTTGGGTCATGGTGTTGATGAACTTGTTCGAAACCACCGAGAGGCGATCGATGCGGCCGTCCAGGTAGGCGTCCAGCATCACTTTGACGGAGCCGATCAGATCGTTGATCGATGGCTCTTCGCCCAAATGGCTAATCGCGGCTACGACGTTGCCGCCAAAGTTGCGGAAGAATGCCGCACCCTTGCTGCCGATCACGCACAGGTCGATTTCCACGCCCTGTTCGCGGTTTTCGTTCATGTCCTTGACCAGGGCCTTGAACAGGTTGGTGTTCAAGCCACCGCACAGACCACGGTCACTGCTCACCACGATATAACCGGCGCGCTTTACAGGGCGCTCGATCATGAACGGGTGGCGGTATTCCGGGTTGGCGTTGGCCAGATGACCGATCACCTGGCGGATACGCTCCGCGTAGGGACGGCTAGCAGCCATGCGCAGTTGTGCCTTGCGCATTTTGCTGACCGCCACTTTTTCCATGGCGCTGGTAATTTTTTGCGTGCTTTTGATGCTCGCAATCTTACTGCGAATCTCTTTTGCGCCTGCCATGTATCACCTATCAGGTTAGCAAGCGGGGGCCAGGGCCCCCGCTGCGGCTTACCAGGTCTGGGTGGCCTTGAACTTCTCGATGCCAGCTTTCATGCCAGCGTCGATTTCGTCGTTGAAGTCACCCTTCACGTTGATCTTGGCCATCAGTTCGGCGTGATCACGGTTGAAGTAGGCGATCAGAGCTTGCTCGAAGCTGCCGACCTTGGAAACTTCTACGTCGGTCAGGAAGCCACGCTCAGCGGCGTACAGCGACAGGGCCATGTCCGCGATGGACATTGGCGCGTACTGCTTCTGCTTCATCAGCTCGGTAACGCGCTGACCATGCTCCAGCTGCTTGCGGGTCGCTTCGTCCAGATCGGAAGCGAACTGGGCGAATGCAGCCAGTTCACGGTACTGAGCCAGAGCGGTACGGATACCACCGGACAGCTTCTTGATGATCTTGGTCTGAGCGGCACCACCTACGCGGGATACCGAAACACCGGCGTTAACTGCAGGGCGGATGCCCGAGTTGAACATGGCCGATTCCAGGAAGATCTGACCGTCGGTGATGGAAATCACGTTGGTCGGAACGAACGCGGAAACGTCGCCAGCCTGGGTTTCGATGATCGGCAGGGCGGTCAGGGAACCGGTCTTGCCAGTGACTGCACCGTTGGTGAACTTCTCGACGTATTCTTCCGAAACGCGCGATGCACGCTCCAGCAGACGGGAGTGGAGATAGAACACGTCACCTGGGTACGCTTCACGTCCTGGCGGACGGCGCAGCAGCAGGGAGATCTGACGGTAGGCAACGGCCTGCTTGGACAGGTCATCGTAAACGATCAGGGCGTCTTCACCGCGGTCACGGAAGTATTCGCCCATGGTGCAGCCGGCGTAAGGCGCCAGGAACTGCAGCGCGGCCGATTCCGAGGCGCTGGCGGCAACAACGATGGTGTTGGCCAGGGCGCCGGCTTCTTCCAGCTTGCGCACAACGTTGGCGATGGTCGACTGCTTCTGGCCTACGGCCACGTATACGCAGAAGATGCCGCTGTTTTTCTGGTTGATGATCGCGTCGACCGCCATGGCAGTCTTACCGATCTGACGGTCACCGATGATCAGCTCGCGCTGGCCACGGCCAACCGGGATCATGGCGTCAACCGACTTGTAGCCAGTCTGTACAGGCTGGTCTACCGACTTACGCCAGATCACGCCCGGTGCGACCTTTTCGACCGCGTCGGTTTCGGTGGTGGCCAGAGGACCTTTGCCATCGATCGGGTTACCCAGAGCGTCGACGACGCGGCCCAGCAGGCCTTTGCCGACCGGAACTTCCAGGATGCGACCGGTGCACTTGGCGCTCATGCCCTCGGCGAGGGAGGTGTACGCACCCAGTACCACCGCACCAACGGAGTCTTGCTCCAGGTTCAGTGCCATACCGTATACGCCGCCCGGGAACTCGATCATTTCGCCGTACATAGCGTCGGCCAGACCGTGGATCCGTACGATACCGTCGGAAACGCTTACGACGGTACCTTCGTTACGGGCTTGGGAGCCGACATCGAGCTTCTCGATGCGACCCTTGATGATTTCACTAATTTCGGAAGGATTGAGTTGCTGCATTGCTCTGCTGCCCCTTCAAACTCAAGATTTCAATGCTTCGGCCAGTTTCGCGATCTTGCCGCGAACCGAGCCATCGATTACCAGGTCGCCGGCGCGGATGACGACGCCGCCGATCAGGCTGGCATCCTCCGACGCGTGCAGGCGCACTTCCCGGCTGAGCCGTGCACTGAGAACCTTGGCGAGTTTGTCTTGCTGTTCTTGGTTCAACGCAAAAGCACTGGTGACTTCCACGTCCACGGATTTCTCTTGCTCGGCCTTGTACAGGTCGAACAGGGCGGCAATCTCCGGCAGAAGCAGGAGACGGTCGTTTTCCGCGGCAACATGAATGAAATTCTGTGCCTGTGCATCGAACTTGTCACCGCACACTTCAATGAATGCGGCGGCCTTTTCTGCGCTTGTCAGTCGCGGGGCCTTGAGCAGGCGCTGCATGGTGTCGTCTTCCGACACCGCAGCAGCCAGGCCGAGCATGGCTGACCAATTGGCCAGTTGCTGATGGGCCTGGGCATGCTCAAAGGCAGCCTTAGCGTAAGGTCGGGCCAACGTGGTCAGTTCTGCCATGATCGCCCTCGCTTAAATTTCAGCGGCCAGTTTGTTAACCAGCTCCGCATGCGCGTTTTGATCGATTGTGGCGCCAAGGATCTTTTCAGCACCGCCAACAGCCAGGGCACCCACTTGGGCACGCAGGGCGTCTTTGACGCTGTTCAGTTCCTGTTCGATCTCGGCTTGAGCCTGAGCCTTCACACGGTCAGCTTCGACGCGAGCCTGTTCACGGGCTTCCTCGACAAGCTGAGCAGCGCGTTTCTTGCTTTGCTCAATGATTTCGGCTGCCTGTGCCTTTGCTTCACGCAGTTGCTGACCCGCTTTCTCTTGGGCCAGCTCCAGGTCGCGAGCTGCGCGGTTGGCAGCGTCCAAGCCGTCGGCAATCTTCTTTTGGCGCTCTTGCAGGGCAGTGATGACCGGAGGCCATACATACTTCATGCAGAAGAGTACAAAAATCAGAAAAGCAACGGATTGGCCAATCAGGGTTGCATTAATGTTCACGCCAACACCTCGCTCGGTCTTTGTCCATCACACCAATCAACTCGTGGAAACGAGTGATTAGCCGGCGATCTGACCAACGAAGGGGTTCGCGAAGGTGAAGAACAGGGCGATACCAACACCGATCATGGTTACGGCGTCGAGCAGACCGGCAACGATGAACATTTTGACCTGCAGCATCGGAACCATCTCAGGCTGACGAGCAGCGCCTTCCAGGAACTTGCCGCCCAGCAGGCCGAAACCAATGGCGGTACCCAGAGCACCCAGGCCGATCAGCAGAGCAACAGCGATAGCGGTCAGACCAACTACAGTTTCCATCTTTCCTCCCGACTTTTACGTCGTATTGGTTAGGTTTTTAGTTTGAAGCGGTAAAACAAATCGTTTGGTACAGCATGCCCTTGCGGACTTTTTAAGCCCTCCCCCCAAACGAGCGGGGAAGGCTATCAGACACGCCAGGCGGTCTTAATGGTTATCTTCGTGAGCCATCGACAGGTAGACGATGGTAAGCATCATGAAGATGAAGGCTTGCAGGGTGATGATCAGGATGTGGAACACAGCCCACGCCCACTGCAGCACCACACCCAGGCCGCTGAGCCACAGGATGCCGGCGCCGAACATCACGGCGATCAGGATGAACACCAGTTCGCCGGCGTACATGTTGCCGAACAGACGCAGTGCCAGCGAGATCGGCTTGGCGATCAGGGTGACGAATTCCAGCAGGAAGTTGACCGGAATCAGCAGGATCTGCACGAAGATGTTCTTGCTGCCGAACGGGTGCAGGGTCAGCTCACCGATGAAGCCACCCAGGCCCTTGACCTTGATGCTGTAGAAGATGATCAGGGCGAACACGCAGAAGGCCATGGCCAGGGTTGCGTTCGGGTCGGTGGTCGACACGGCGCGGAACGGAATGTGCGGGTCACCGGAGATCAGGATGGCCAGCTGAGGAATCCAGTCGACCGGTACCAGGTCGATAGCGTTCATCAGGAACACCCAGACGAAAATGGTCAGCGCCAGCGGGGCGATTACCGGGCTACGGCCGTGGAAGGAGTCCTTCACGCTGCCGTTGACGAAGTCCACCAGCACTTCAACGAAGTTCTGCAGGCCGCCAGGTTGGCCGGAAGTCGCCTTCCTGGCCGCCATGCGGAAGATGAACAGGAAGATCAGACCCAGCGCGACGGACCAACCCAGGGTGTCCAGGTGGAACGCCCAGAAGCCCATTGCCTTGGCTTCTGCAGCCGAATGGGCGAAGCCCCAGCTGCCGTCTGGTAGTTGACCGTAGGTCAGGTTCTGCAAGTGGTGCTGGATATAGCCCGAAGCGGTTTCTGCTGCCATGGTTGCCTCAAACGCCCTAAGGTCTCGAAAGTCTTTTATTCATCAGCAGGGGCGCGAACCAGCTGACCAAAAGGGTCAGCACGAAGACGCCGAATACTGCTAACGGCGCCAATGGCTTCACTCCTGCGAAGGTCAGTGCAAAAAGCACTGCCGTCAAAATCATCTTGCCTGCCTCGCCAGCGTAAAACGACTTGACGATGGCTTGTGCCGCCCGTGCTCCGCTGAAGCGAAAAGCCTTCCAGGCGAAATACACATTGGGTAGCCAGGCAATCAAGCCTCCGCAAAGGCCTGAATATCCACTGACCGCCCCTTTCCACTGCCACAACACCAAGGTCGCCAGCAGCAGTACGACAAATTGAGCCAGCAGTACCGGAAAAACCGCCCAGCGATGGAAAGGCAGGCGGTTTGGCGTGCGGATTTCCATCACAACTGCTCCTCGGAAGTCGACCAACAAGTCAGCTATGACTTGGCATAATTTGTGCCGACAAAATGCGCGCAGAGTATAGGGGTGGATTAACCCCTATTCAACTCTTCGTAGTGATTTCCGACTGCACGCTACAACAGGAATTGTTTCAGCGGATGTGAGCAAGCACGCCTTGCAACTCGTCAAGCGAGTTGTAGCGAATAACCAGCTGGCCTTTGCCCTTGTTGCCATGGCGAATCTGTACGGCCGAGCCCAGGCGCTCTGCGAGACGCTGTTCAAGGCGCGCGATATCCGGATCAGGTTTGCTCGGCTCGACCGGATCAGGTTTGTCGCTGAGCCACTGGCGAACCAGTGCCTCGGTTTGGCGCACGGTGAGGCCACGTGCGACAACATGACGCGCCCCCTCTTCCTGACGATGTTCTTCCAAGCCGAGCAATGCACGTGCGTGGCCCATCTCCAGGTCGCCATGGGCGAGCATGGTCTTGATCGCATCAGGCAGGGTGATCAGGCGCAGCAGGTTGGCCACGGTTACCCGCGACTTGCCCACGGCGTCGGCCACCTGTTGCTGAGTGAGCTCGAATTCCTGCTGCAGGCGCTGCAGTGCCAGGGCTTCTTCCAGGGGGTTGAGGTCTTCACGCTGGATGTTCTCGATCAGCGCCATGGCGATGGCAGCTTCGTCGGGCACTTCGCGGACCATGGCCGGGATCTTGTCCAGGCCAGCCTGCTGGGTGGCACGCCAGCGACGCTCACCGGCGATGATCTCGTAGCGGTCGTCGCCAATCGGGCGCACCACGATCGGCTGCATCACGCCATGGTTGCGAATCGAATGCGCAAGCTCTTCCAGCGCCTCAGGGTCCATGTCCCGGCGCGGCTGGTACTTGCCACGCTGGATCAGCTCGACCGGCAGGTGTTGCAGTTCTTTCTGGTCGATCTTCACAGCCTGCTCTTCGAGCGCGCTGACGGAAGGACCACTGAGCAGTGCATCCAACCCACGTCCGAGACCCCGTTTCTTGACGGCCATACGGATTCCTTAAGTTGTTTGTGCAGTGCGGGATTGACGGCGTTGGCGACGGACCAGTTCCCCGGCCAGGGCCAGATACGCCAGCGCGCCGCGCGATTGCTTGTCGTAGGCCAGGGCCGGCATGCCGAAGCTGGGGGCTTCGGCCAGGCGAATATTGCGCGGAATGACCGTGTCGTACAGCTGCGGGCCAAAGTGTTCCTTCAGCTGCGCCGAGACATCGTTGTTCAGGCTCAGGCGCGGGTCGTACATGGTCCGCAACAGGCCTTCGATCTTCAGTTCGGGATTCAGCCGGGCAGCGATGCGCTTGATGTTATCCACAAGGTCGCTGAGACCTTCCAGCGCATAGTATTCGCATTGCATCGGAATGATCACGCCATCCGAGGCGACCAGGGCGTTGAGCGTCAGCATCGACAGCGACGGCGGGCAGTCGATGAGGATGTAGTCGTAGTTGTCGCGGATAGGTGCCAGGGCGTTGCGCAGGCGGCTTTCCTTGACCTGCATTTCCAGCAGCACCACTTCGGCGGCGGTCAGGTCACGGTTTGCCGGCAGCAACTGGAAACCACCGTGTTCGGAGTAATGCATGGCCTGGGCCAGGTCGCATTCCCCGATCAACAGATCGTAGACCGAGTGCTCGAGCTCGTGCTTGTCCACAC
Organism: Pseudomonas sp. SMV7; assembly: GCF_052041995.1. Taxonomy (NCBI): domain Bacteria; kingdom Pseudomonadati; phylum Pseudomonadota; class Gammaproteobacteria; order Pseudomonadales; family Pseudomonadaceae; genus Pseudomonas; species Pseudomonas sp. SMV7. The sequence goes on from NZ_JBKGGT010000003.1 coordinate 180,862, forward strand.
CGCTACCCATGGTGGCGTTGCCTTGCGGATCGAGGTCGATCAGCAGTACACGACGCTTGGTTGCGACCAGCGAGGCAGCGAGATTGATACAGGTGGTGGTCTTGCCCACACCACCTTTCTGGTTCGCGATTGCGAATACCTTAGCCATTGTTGCGTGTGTTCCCAGTCATGCCTTGCGGCGCAGTATCAGCAGATGGCGCTGGCCCTGGCAACCCGGAACGGTCAGGGCCTGCTCGCTTTCCACTGTGAAGTCTGCGGGCAATGCTACCAGTTCATCGGCAGGATGCAGCCCCTTCATTGCAAGCCATTGCGTCCCGGTGTCGCCCAGGTGGCGGGTCCAGTTGGTGAAATTTTCCATGCTGCTGAAAGCGCGGGAGATGATCCCGTCGAACGGTTGTGCCGGCTGGAAGGCTTCGACCCGGCTGTGGATAACCGTGAGGTTGTCCAGCTTGAGTTCCATTTTCACCTGGGTCAGGAAGCGCGTCTTCTTGCCGTTGGCATCCAGCACCGTCACCCGCTTGTGCGGATGCAGGATAGCCAATGGGATGCCAGGCATGCCGCCGCCACTGCCGACATCCAGCCAGTCGTCACGTTCGCTGTGGATAAACGGCATGACGCTGAGGCTGTCCAGCAGATGACGCGACACCATCTCGTCGGGGTCGCGCACGGCAGTCAGGTTGTAGGCTTTGTTCCATTTGATCAACAGGGCCAAGTAGCCGAGCAGCTTTTCGTGCTGCTCGGCGCTCAGCTCGACACCGAGTTGGCGCGCACCTGTGGACAACTCTTCAGCGTGTTGCGGGGTGACCAGGGAACTCAAGCGCTTTGCTCCAATTCGCGGCCAGCGCCGCGTTTCTTCAAGTGAATCAGCAACAGGGAAATCGCCGCCGGAGTGACGCCAGGGATGCGCGAAGCCTGGCCGAGGGTTTCCGGACGGGTCTGGCCCAGCTTGCCCTGGATTTCCTTGGACAACCCGGAAATGCTCGAGTAATCGATATCCACAGGCAGGCGGGTGTCTTCGCTGGCCCGCAGGCGAGCGATTTCATCCTGCTGCCGGTCGATGTAGCCGGCGTACTTGGTGCGGATCTCGACCTGTTCGGCGACCTGTGGATCGATCGCTCCGCCGCCGGTCGCCTCGATCAGGCCGGCGTAGTCGATTTCCGGGCGGGCCAGCAGGTTGAGCAGGCTGTACTCGTGGCTGAGCGGGGTACCGAACTTATCCACAATGGCCTGGCCTTGCTCGGTGTTCGGCCGTACCCAGGTCGATTTCAGGCGTTGTTCCTCGCGCTCGATGCCTTCGCGCTTGGCGCAGAAGGCGGCCCAGCGCTGGTCGTCGATCAGGCCAAGTTCACGGCCCTTTTCGGTCAGACGCAGATCGGCGTTGTCTTCGCGCAGGATCAGGCGGTACTCGGCACGTGACGTGAACATGCGGTACGGCTCCTGGGTACCCAGGGTAATCAGGTCGTCCACCAGCACACCGATGTAGGCCTCGTCGCGACGCGGGCACCAGCTGTCACGGCCCTGCGCCCGCAGGGCGGCGTTGGTACCGGCCAGCAGGCCCTGGGCGCCGGCTTCTTCGTAACCGGTGGTGCCGTTGATCTGGCCAGCGAAGAACAGGCCGCCGATGACTTTGGTTTCGAGGCTGTACTTGAGGTCGCGCGGGTCGAAGTAGTCGTACTCGATGGCATAGCCCGGGCGCACGATGTGGGCGTTTTCCATACCGCGAATCGAACGCACCAGTTCCAGCTGTACGTCGAACGGCAGCGAAGTGGAAATACCGTTGGGGTACAGCTCATGGGTGTTCAGGCCTTCCGGCTCGATGAACACCTGGTGGCTTTCCTTGTCGGCGAAGCGGTGGATCTTGTCTTCGATCGACGGGCAGTAGCGCGGGCCGACCCCTTCGATCACACCCGAGTACATCGGCGAACGGTCGAGGTTCGAGGCAATGATTTCGTGGGTGCGGGCGTTGGTGTGGGTAATCCAGCAGCTCACCTGGCGCGGATGCATCTCGGCATTGCCCATGAACGACATTACCGGGATCGGCGTATCGCCTGGCTGTTCGGTCATGACCGAAAAGTCCACCGAACGGCCATCGATGCGTGGCGGCGTACCGGTTTTCAGGCGCCCGACGCGCAGCGGCAGTTCACGCATGCGGTGGGCCAGGGCGATCGAAGGCGGATCACCTGCGCGACCACCGGAATGGTTCTGCAGACCAATGTGGATAAGGCCGCCGAGGAAGGTACCGGTGGTCAGTACCACCGATTCGGCGAAGAAACGCAGGCCCATCTGGGTCACCACGCCTTTGACCTGGTCCTGTTCGACGATCAGGTCGTCGCAGGACTGCTGGAATATCCACAGGTTTGGCTGGTTTTCCAGGATTTCACGCACCACTGCCTTGTAGATGGCGCGGTCGGCCTGTGCACGGGTAGCGCGTACGGCCGGGCCCTTGCGGTTGTTCAGAACGCGGAACTGGATGCCGCTCTTGTCGGTGGCCAACGCCATGGCGCCACCGAGGGCATCGATCTCTTTGACCAGATGGCTTTTGCCAATGCCGCCAATGGCGGGGTTGCAGCTCATGTGACCGAGGGTTTCCACGTTATGGGTCAGCAGCAGGGTCTTCACCCCCATGCGTGCAGACGCAAGCGCAGCCTCGGTACCGGCATGGCCGCCGCCGATGACGATCACTTCAAAACGGGAAGGGAAATCCACCACGCACCTCGTGCCTGTTTTTGCGAATAGAGAAAGTAAGCGGACAAGTATAGGGACTTCACCCCCGTTAAAGAAACCGTCTGAGCAAATTTTGACCAGGCTGTGGATGAATGGCAGACAACAGAAATCAAAGAGGAAAAATTTAAAAAAGCTTTGTTTTTATGTTTATTCTTATGCACAGCCTTGTCTGTGGATAAACCGCTGCAGCCCTTTATTCACAATAGGTGTAGCGAAAATAAACCCTGTGGCTGGAGTGCCCTGAGGGCTATGGATAACGTGATTTAGCCTGTGGATTAAAAGGCTGTTTACCCACAGGGCGGGTTGTCCTCAGAAAAAAAGCCTGCTTATCAACGGAGCTGAAGGTAAGTTTTCCACAGACCTCCTGAGCAGGTATTTTGGGCTGAAATTGGGAAAATAGACGGGGAAGCGACCAGATCCGGACAAGGTCAAGCGGGCGAGCCCGCGAAAACGTCGTTACAGCCCGAGAAATGCCAGGCTTGCCGAGGTTCTCTTCGCGGACATGCCTTCTCCCAGACAAAAAAAAGCCGCTCCCGAAGGAGCGGCCCTTGGCCTCGCCCGGCTGTGGATTACTTGCCGATGCAGAAACTGGAGAAGATCCGCCCAAGCAAGTCGTCCGAGCTGAATGCCCCGGTAATCTCGCCCAAGGCCTGCTGCGCCTGGCGCAGGTCTTCTGCCAGCAGCTCACCTGCACCCGCCAGGGTCAGCTGGGCACGGCCATGCTCAAGATGTTCGCTGGCCTGGCGCAGGGCCTCCAAATGGCGCCTACGGGCGCTGAAACCACTCTCGGCGGTCTGCTCATAGCCCATGCAGGCCTTCAGGTGGTCACGCAACAGTTGCAGCCCGGCGTCGTCGCCTTTGGCGCTGAGGGTTATCGTCACATGGCCGTCATCGCATTGTTCCAGCGCTACCCGCTCACCACTCAGGTCGGCCTTGTTGCGTATCAGCGTGACCTTGGCCGGGTCTGGCCGCTGGTCGAGAAATTCTGGCCACAGGGCGAAAGGATCGCTGGCTTCGGGCGCCGTCGAGTCCACCACCAGCAGAACTCGGTCGGCCTCGCCAATGGCTTTGAGCGCGCGTTCCACGCCGATCTTTTCCACATGGTCGTCGGTATTACGCAAACCAGCGGTATCGACAACATGCAGCGGCATGCCGTCGATGTGGATATGTTCACGCAGGATGTCCCGGGTAGTACCGGCGATGTCAGTGACGATCGCGGCTTCCCGCCCGGCCAGTTGGTTCAGCAGGCTCGATTTACCGGCATTCGGTCGCCCGGCGATGACCACGGTCATGCCGTCACGCAACAAGGCGCCCTGCCCGGCTTCACGCTGCACTGTGGACAACTCCTGACGTACCGCATCGAGCATCGACAGGACGTGGCCATCGGCCAGGAAGTCGATTTCCTCTTCAGGGAAGTCGATCGCCGCCTCGACGTAGATGCGCAGGGCGATCAACGCTTCGGTCAGGGTATGCACACGTTTGGAGAATTCCCCCTGCAATGAACGCAGGGCATTGCGTGCCGCCTGGCTTGAGCTGGCCTCGATCAGGTCAGCGATGGCTTCGGCCTGGGCCAGGTCGAGTTTGTCATTGAGGAACGCGCGCTCGCTGAATTCGCCCGGGCGGGCCAAGCGGCAGCCAACTTGTACACAGCGCTGCAGCAACATGTCCAGGACCACCGGGCCACCGTGGCCCTGCAGTTCGAGCACATCTTCGCCGGTAAACGAATTCGGCCCGGGGAAGAACAGCGCGATCCCTTCGTCCAGCACCAGCCCTTCCTCGTCACGGAACGGGCCATAGTGGGCATGGCGCGGGGTCAGCGTACGGCCGGTGATCAGCTGCCCGGCCTTGGCAGCCAGAGGCCCGGACAACCTGACAATACCGACACCGCCACGGCCCTGGGCGGTGGCGATGGCGGCGATGGTTTCACGCACAATGTTCATGCTCGAAAGCCTCTACGACAAAACGACAGATAGCAAAAACGCCCCACTAGGGGGCGTTTTTTATTCACAGGCTAGCGCAGTAGCCTGTCAAGCAGCAGCTTTTTTGCTGGCTGCTTCGATGCTGCGGGTGATGTACCACTGCTGCGCGATCGACAGGCAGTTGTTCACAACCCAGTACAGCACCAGGCCAGCCGGGAACCACAGGAAGAAGAAGGTGAAGATGATCGGCATCATTTTCATCACCTTGGCCTGCATCGGATCCGGTGGAGTCGGGTTCAGACGCTGCTGGATGAACATGGTGGCGCCCATGATGATCGGCAGGATGAAGAACGGATCCTTGATCGACAGGTCGGTAATCCACAGCATCCACGGGGCCTGGCGCATTTCCACGCTTTCCAGCAGTACCCAGTACAGGGCCAGGAACACCGGCATCTGGACCAGGATCGGCAGGCAGCCACCCAGCGGGTTGATCTTCTCTTTCTTGTACAGCTCCATCATCGCCTGGGACATCTTCTGGCGATCATCACCGAAACGTTCCTTGAGCGCGGCCAGTTTCGGCGCAACGGCACGCATGCGCGCCATCGAACGGTAGCTGGCTGCCGACAGCGGGAAGAACAGGCCCTTGATGAGCATGGTCAGGACGATGATCGACCAGCCCCAGTTACCCAGCAGGCTGTGGATATGTTGCAGCAGCCAGAAGATCGGCTGGGCGATGAACCACAGGAAGCCATAGTCGACGGTCAGTTCCAGGCCTGGGGACAACTCTTTCAGCTTGGACTGGATCTTCGGGCCGGCGTACAGCATGGCGCTGGTTTCGACCTTGCCGCCAGCAGGTACGCTGATAGCCGGGCCGGTGTAGCCGATGATGTAGTTGCCTTGGCTGTCCTTGCGGGTCTGAACAACGTTGCTGTCCGACTTGGCTGGAATCCAGGCGGTCACGAAGTAGTGCTGCAGCCAGGCGACCCAGCCGCCGGACACATTTTCTTTCAAACTGCCTTTGTCGATGTCCTTCATCGAGACCTTTTTGTAAGGCTCGGAAGCTGTCCACAGGGCTGCACCCAGGTAGGTCGCGGTGCCAGTGGCGGTACTCGACGACGGGTCGGAGCTGGCATCACGCTTGAGCTGGGCAAACATGTTGCCGCTCCAGGCCTGGCCGCTCTGGTTGTCGATCAGGTAGCTGACGGTCAGGTCATACTCGCCACGCTTGAAGCTGAAGCGCTTGATGTAGTTGACGCCGTTGTCGCTGAACTTCAGGTCGACCACCAGTTGGTCCTGGCCATCAGCCAGCTGGTAGCCCTTCTGTTCGGTCGCGTACAGCGGGCGGCCGGCTGGGCGGGCGTCCGGGCCGTTGACACCGGTCAGGCCGCTTTGTGCCAGGTAGACACGCTCGCCACCATTGTCGAACAGCTGGAACGGAATTTCCGGGTGGTCCTGACGACGTGGGAACTTCGGCAGGTTCAGCTGGACGATGTCACCACCGACCGGATCGATAGCCAGGTCCAGGACGTCGGTCTTGACCCGGATCAGGTCCTTGCTTACCGCGACCGGCGCCAGTTCGGCAGCGCTGGTTTCGGCATTGGCGCTCGGCACATCGGCGCTGGCGCCGGCATTACCGGCCGGTACGCCATCCGGCAGGCCCGGGGCAACAGTGCTGGCAGCAGTATTCTGAGTCGGCAGGGCAGCCTGGCCGTAGTCCTGGTTCCACTTGAGGACCATGACGTAGGACACGATTGCCAGGGCGACGATCAGGATCGTGCGTTTAATATCCATGATTACTCGGCTATCGAAGAAGTTCGGGAGGAAGGAGCGGGAGGAACGGGATCGAAACCGCCGTCGTTCCACGGATGACAACGCCCCAGGCGACGAACGGCTAGCCACCCACCACGCCAGAGGCCGTGGTTTTCAATGGCTTCATAAGCGTAACAGGAGCAACTGGGGAAAAAACGACAGTGATTGGCCATCAGAGGACTGATGGCGTAACGGTAAAACTGGATCGGAACGAGGGCCAGTTTACGCATCTTGGCTGTCTACCCCTGCGGAATCGGCGGTTACTGCTGGAGTGGGCCGGCTGCGCGCCAGGCGTTTCCAGAGCTTGCCAAAGTGTTGGTGCAATTCCGGGTTTTCTATCTCACCCAATCCCTTGCGCGCGACGATCACGATGTCCAGCCCGGCAAGCAAATGCTGGTTCAGACGAAAGGAATCGCGCATCAAGCGCTTGAGGCGGTTGCGTTGAACGGCGAGCTTGACGCTCTTCTTTCCGATTACCAGGCCTAGGCGTGGGTGATCGAGGCCGTTCTCGCGAGCAAGGATCAGCAGGTTTTTCCCTGGAACCTTGCCGGTTGGGGAGTCGAAGACCGCTTTGAAATGCCGGGGTGTAAGCAGTCGCTTTTCCCGACTGAAGTCCTGACTCACCACCTGTGCCGAAAAATCAAATGGCCAGACGCTTACGGCCTTTGGCACGACGACGCGACAGAACAGCGCGGCCGTTCTTGGTAGCCATACGGGCACGGAAGCCGTGGGTGCGCGCGCGCTTGATGGTGCTTGGTTGGAAAGTACGTTTCATGGCGTGTTACCTGGTTTGTCGACGACGGGCCGGGATGGCCCCCTTTTTAAGAGACCGGCGATTCTAGAGAAAGCAAGCCCATAGGTCAATTTCCAACCAGCCTTTCCATATAGAGCGTGTGATGGACGGTGGCTCAATCCGGCATCGCCAAGGTGCTTGATCGGGCAGGGACATTGGGGACAACATGAAAAAAAGAAGAGACATATAAAAAGCTTTTCTGAAGAACTTATAGATCTTAGATGGACAACCGTCTGTGGATAACATGGTCTAGCCCAGTGAAATCAGAGCGTGCAGGATTTCACAACCGTGTTTTCAACCGGTGCTGCGCCTGTTTTGTTCGTGGTCGAAAGCTGTGGATGAAAACGTTCGTTATCCACAGGTGAGTTATCAACAGGGCGAGACCCAGGGTTGTGCATAGCCCTCAAGGGTATTTATCCACAGGGCTTATTCACATTGAGGAAAAGCCGTTTTGGTCGATAAATGGCTGTTTTGTCATGGCTCCTAACGTGTCCACATGTGGATAACTGGGCGCTCGACCGGTACAATGGCGGTTTGTTTTTGCCTCATCCGGCTTTCAAACTCAGGGGAAATCCGTGTCAGTGGAACTTTGGCAGCAGTGCGTGGAGCTTCTGCGCGATGAACTGCCTGCCCAGCAATTCAACACCTGGATCCGTCCGCTACAGGTCGAAGCCGAAGGCGACGAGTTGCGCGTCTATGCGCCTAACCGTTTCGTTCTCGATTGGGTCAATGAAAAGTACCTGGGGCGCTTGCTCGAACTGTTGGGCGAAAACGGCAGCGGCATCGCGCCTGCCCTTTCCTTGTTGATCGGCAGCCGCCGCAGCTCGGCACCACGTGCTGCACCTAACGCGCCAGTCAGTGCTGCGGTGGCGGCATCGTTGGCCAATACCCAGGCACAGAGCCAGACCCAGAAGGCAGCGCCGGCAGCGGTCGAACCGGTCGCAGTGGCAACGGCTGAGCCTGTGCTGGTCGATGAGTTGGCCGAACCGTCCTTGCGTGACAGCTTCGATTCCATGGCCGAACCGGCTTCGCCGTCAGCCGCCAGCGCCCGGAGCGAACAACGTACCGTGCAGGTCGAAGGCGCGCTCAAGCACACCAGCTACCTGAATCGCACCTTTACCTTCGACACATTCGTCGAAGGTAAGTCGAACCAGCTGGCACGCGCTGCTGCCTGGCAGGTGGCCGATAACCCCAAGCATGGCTACAACCCGCTCTTCCTTTATGGGGGCGTGGGCCTGGGTAAGACCCACCTCATGCATGCTGTGGGTAACCACCTGCTGAAAAAGAACCCGAACGCCAAGGTCGTGTACCTGCATTCGGAGCGTTTCGTCGCGGATATGGTCAAGGCGCTGCAGCTCAACGCCATCAACGAATTCAAGCGTTTCTACCGTTCGGTAGATGCGTTGCTGATCGACGATATCCAGTTCTTCGCCCGGAAGGAGCGCTCGCAGGAAGAGTTTTTCCACACCTTCAACGCCCTGCTCGAGGGCGGTCAGCAGGTCATTCTCACCTCCGACCGTTACCCCAAGGAGATCGAGGGCCTGGAAGAACGCCTGAAATCGCGTTTTGGCTGGGGCCTGACGGTGGCAGTCGAGCCACCCGAACTGGAAACCCGCGTGGCGATCCTGATGAAGAAGGCCGACCAGGCCAAGGTCGAGTTGCCGCATGATGCCGCCTTCTTCATTGCCCAGCGTATCCGCTCCAACGTACGTGAGCTGGAAGGCGCATTGAAGCGGGTGATCGCTCACTCGCACTTCATGGGCCGCGATATCACCATCGAGCTGATCCGTGAGTCGCTGAAGGATTTGCTGGCGCTACAGGACAAACTGGTCAGTGTGGATAACATCCAGCGTACCGTCGCCGAGTACTACAAGATCAAGATCTCCGATCTATTGTCCAAGCGGCGTTCGCGTTCTGTCGCGCGTCCGCGTCAGGTGGCCATGGCGCTGTCCAAGGAGCTGACCAACCACAGTCTGCCCGAAATCGGCGACATGTTCGGTGGTCGCGACCATACGACCGTGCTGCACGCCTGCCGCAAAATCAACGAACTTAAGGAATCCGACGCGGACATCCGCGAGGACTACAAGAACCTGCTGCGGACGCTGACGACCTGATGGCCGTCTGCGCAGCTAATTGAAGGCAAGGGACTAGACCATGCATTTCACCATTCAACGCGAAGCCCTGTTGAAACCCCTGCAACTGGTCGCCGGTGTCGTCGAGCGCCGTCAGACCTTGCCGGTGCTGTCCAACGTTTTGCTGGTCGTGCAAGGCCAGCAACTGTCGTTGACCGGTACCGACCTGGAAGTCGAACTGGTAGGCCGCGTGCAACTGGAAGAGCCAGCCGAGCCTGGCGAAATCACTGTTCCAGCTCGCAAGCTGATGGACATCTGCAAAAGCCTGCCGAACGACGCCCTGATCGATATCAAGGTTGATGAGCAGAAACTGTTGGTCAAGGCCGGCCGCAGCCGCTTTACCCTGTCGACTCTGCCAGCCAACGACTTCCCGACCGTCGAAGAAGGCCCGGGCTCGCTGACCTGCAACCTGGAACAAAGCAAGCTGCGCCGCCTGATCGAGCGCACCAGCTTCGCCATGGCCCAGCAGGATGTGCGCTACTACCTCAACGGCATGCTGCTGGAGGTGTCCCGCAATACCCTGCGCGCGGTTTCGACCGACGGCCACCGCCTGGCGCTGTGCTCCATGAGCGCGCCGATCGAGCAGGATGAACGTCATCAGGTGATCGTGCCGCGTAAAGGTATCCTCGAACTGGCGCGCCTGCTCACCGACCCGGAAGGCATGGTCAGTATCGTCCTGGGCCAACACCACATCCGCGCCACCACCGGCGAATTCACCTTCACCTCCAAGCTGGTGGACGGCAAGTTCCCGGACTACGAGCGGGTTCTGCCAAAAGGTGGTGACAAGCTTGTGGTTGGCGATCGCCAGTCGCTGCGTGAAGCGTTCAGCCGTACTGCAATTCTCTCCAACGAAAAGTATCGCGGTATTCGCCTGCAGTTGGCGGCTGGTCAGCTGAAGATCCAGGCCAACAACCCTGAGCAGGAAGAAGCTGAAGAAGAAATCAGCGTGGACTACGACGGTAGCTCGCTGGAAATCGGCTTTAACGTCAGCTACTTGCTGGACGTGCTGGGCGTAATGACTACCGAGCAAGTTCGTCTGATCCTGTCCGACTCCAACAGCAGTGCGCTGCTGCAGGAAGCGGGTAACGACGATTCTTCCTACGTTGTCATGCCGATGCGCCTGTAACCCGTAGCAGGCGAAATGTCCCTTCGACGTATCATGGTCACCGCGGTGCGCAACTTGCACCCGGTGACACTCTTACCCTCCCCCCGCATCAACATCCTTTACGGCGCCAACGGCAGCGGCAAGACCAGCGTGCTCGAAGCTGTGCACCTGCTCGGGCTGGCGCGGTCTTTCCGCAGCACGCGCTTGAACCCGGTCATCCAGTACGAACAAGCTGCATGCACCGTGTTTGGTGAAGTGCAGTTGGCCGAGGGTGGCAGCAGCAACCTGGGTGTATCCCGGGAACGGCAAGGGGAGTTCACTATTCGCATCGATGGGCAAAATGCGCGTAGCGCAGCGCAGCTGGCAGAATTACTGCCGCTACAGCTCATCAACCCGGACAGCTTCCGCCTCCTGGAAGGTGCCCCGAAGATTCGTCGCCAGTTTCTGGATTGGGGAGTGTTCCACGTGGAACCTCGTTTCCTGCCGGCTTGGCAGCGGTTGCAGAAGGCGCTGCGGCAGCGGAACTCATGGTTGCGTCATGGTACACTTGACCCAGCTTCGCAAGCCGCCTGGGACCGGGAATTGTGCCTGGCCAGCGCGGAAATAGATGAATACCGTCGCAACTACATCAAGGCCTTGAAGCCCGTCTTCGAGCGAACCCTGAGCGAACTGGTCGAGCTGGACGGGTTGACCCTGAGCTACTACCGAGGCTGGGATAAGGACCGGGAACTGCAAGAAGTACTCGCCTCCTCTCTCCTTCGCGATCAGCAGATGGGCCATACCCAAGCCGGTCCGCAGCGCGCTGATCTGCGTCTTCGTCTGGCTGCCAACAATGCAGCGGACATCCTGTCGCGTGGTCAGCAAAAGCTGGTGGTGTGTGCCTTGCGCATTGCCCAAGGCCATCTCGTCAGTCAGGCTCGCCGCGGTCACTGTATTTATCTCGTGGATGACTTGCCGTCCGAACTGGATGACCAGCATCGCCGCGCGCTGTGCCGCTTGCTTGAAGAATTACGCTGCCAAGTGTTCATCACTTGTGTAGATCACGAATTACTGAGGGAAGGCTGGCAGACGGAAACGCCAGTTGCTTTGTTCCACGTGGAACAAGGCCGTATCACCCAGACCCACGACCATCGGGAGTGAAGGCATGAGCGAAAATCAAACGTACGACTCCTCCAGCATCAAGGTGCTGAAAGGTTTGGATGCCGTACGCAAGCGTCCCGGCATGTACATTGGCGACACCGATGATGGTAGTGGCCTGCACCACATGGTCTTCGAGGTGGTCGACAACTCCATCGACGAAGCCCTCGCCGGTCACTGCGATGACATCACCGTCATTATCCACCCGGACGAATCCATCAGTGTGCGCGACAACGGTCGCGGCATTCCGGTCGACGTGCATAAAGAAGAAGGCGTATCCGCAGCTGAAGTCATCATGACCGTACTGCACGCCGGCGGTAAGTTTGACGACAACTCCTACAAGGTATCCGGGGGTCTGCACGGCGTAGGTGTTTCCGTGGTGAATGCCCTGTCCGAGAAACTGGTACTGACTGTTCGCCGTAGCGGCAAGATCTGGGAGCAGACCTATGTCCATGGGGTTCCCCAGGCGCCGATGGCGGTGGTTGGTGACAGCGAAACCACGGGGACCCACATCCACTTCAAGCCGTCAGCCGAAACCTTCAAGAACATTCACTTCAGCTGGGACATCCTGGCCAAGCGTATCCGTGAGTTGTCTTTCCTCAACTCGGGTGTGGGCATCCTGCTGAAGGATGAGCGCAGCGGCAAGGAAGAGTTCTTCAAGTACGAAGGCGGCCTGCGTGCATTCGTCGAGTACCTGAACACCAACAAGACCCCGGTGAACTCGCAGGTGTTCCACTTCAATGTCCAGCGCGATGATGGCGTAGGCGTGGAAGTTGCCCTGCAGTGGAATGACAGCTTCAACGAAAACCTGCTGTGCTTCACCAACAACATTCCGCAGCGTGACGGTGGTACGCACCTGGTGGGCTTCCGTTCCTCTCTGACCCGTAGCCTTAACAGCTACATCGAGCAGGAAGGCCTGGCCAAGAAGAACAAGGTGGCAACCACTGGCGATGACGCTCGTGAGGGTTTGACCGCGATCATCTCGGTGAAGGTGCCAGACCCGAAGTTCAGTTCGCAGACCAAGGACAAGTTGGTCTCCTCGGAGGTTAAAACCGCCGTGGAACAGGAGATGAACAAGTACTTCGCCGACTTCCTCCTGGAGAACCCGAACGAGGCCAAGGCTGTCGTCGGCAAGATGATCGACGCGGCGCGTGCCCGTGAAGCCGCCCGTAAAGCCCGCGAAATGACTCGTCGCAAAGGTGCGCTGGATATCGCCGGCTTGCCGGGAAAATTGGCGGACTGCCAGGAGAAGGACCCTGCCCTTTCCGAACTGTACCTGGTGGAGGGTGACTCTGCGGGTGGTTCGGCCAAGCAGGGCCGCAACCGTCGTACTCAGGCGATCCTGCCGTTGAAGGGCAAGATCCTCAACGTCGAGAAAGCACGCTTCGACAAGATGATCTCGTCCCAGGAAGTGGGCACGCTGATCACTGCGCTGGGCTGTGGTATCGGCCGCGAAGAGTACAACATCGACAAGCTGCGTTATCACAACATCATCATCATGACCGATGCTGACGTCGACGGTTCGCACATCCGTACCCTGTTGCTGACCTTCTTCTTCCGTCAGTTGCCGGAGCTGGTCGAGCGTGGCTACATCTACATTGCCCAGCCGCCGCTGTACAAAGTGAAGAAGGGCAAGCAGGAGCAGTACATCAAGGACGACGAGGCCATGGAAGAATACATGACCCAGTCGGCCCTGGAAGATGCCAGCTTGCACCTGGACGAGTCGGCGCCAGCGGTTTCCGGTGTGCAGCTGGAAGCGTTGGTCAACGAGTTCCGTAGCGTCATGAAGACCCTCAAGCGTCTGTCGCGCTTGTACCCGGAAGAACTGACCGAGCACTTCATCTACCTGCCAGAGGTGGCCCTGGAGCAGTTGGGTGACCACGCGGTGATGCAAGCCTGGCTGGCCAAGTTCCAGGAGCGCCTGAGCAACAGCCAGAAGTCTGGCCTGGTCTACAAAGCCAGCCTGCGCGAGGACAAGGAACGCAACGTATGGCTGCCAGAAGTGGAAATCACTTCTCACGGCTTGGCCAGCTATGTCACCTTCAACCGCGACTTCTTTGGCAGCAATGACTACCGGACCGTGGTCAACATCGGTGCCAAGCTGTCGAGTCTATTGGGTGAAGGCGCCTACGTGCAGCGTGGTGAGCGCCGCAAAGCGATCGTCGAGTTCAAGGAAGGCCTGGACTGGCTGATGAATGAGACCACCAAGCGTCATACCATCCAGCGATACAAAGGGCTGGGTGAAATGAACCCGGATCAGCTGTGGGAAACCACCATGGATCCAGCCGTTCGACGCATGCTCAAGGTCACCATTGAAGACGCGATTGCCGCCGACCAGATCTTCAACACCCTGATGGGTGATGCGGTCGAACCACGTCGTGACTTCATCGAAAGCAACGCATTGTCGGTATCGAACCTGGACTTCTGATCAGGTGTAGGTTCGAAGAAAAGGCCCGCATCAGCGGGCCTTTTCTTTGTCGACGTCCCATCCCGAATGCTCGGTCAATTCAGGCCCAGCTCCTTCAAGCGCCGGTACAGCGTGCGCTCGCTCAAGCCAAGGTGACGGGCCAGTTCACTGCGCGACCCCTTGAACTGCTCCAGCGCCTGCGCCAGCTCACCCAGGTGACTACGCCGACCGCCGCTTGGAACCGCTGCAGCCGGCCCGATATCCTCCGGCAGATGCTCCGGCCGAATCAACCCGTCATCGGCGAACAGCCGTGCCCTTTCAAGGATGTTGCGCAGTTCGCGGATATTGCCCGGGAAAGGATGCAGCCGAAGCTGCTGCAAGGCATCGTCGCTCAACCTGGGTGTCGGCTTGCCTGCCATGCGCTGAAGCAGGCTCTGCGCAAGCAAGGGCAGATCTTCCACTCGCTCGCGCAGGGCTGGCAGGCGGATCGGGAAGCCGCTGATGCGGTAGTACAGGTCTTCGCGAAAGCTGCCATTTGCAACCATTTGCCTGAGCGGTTTGTGGGTGGCCGACACCAGGCGGAAGTCCGAATGTACCGTGCGCAGGCTACCTACCGGTCGGAAGCTACCAGACTCGATCAGGCGCAGCAGCTTCACCTGCATCGCCAGCGGCACTTCACCAATTTCATCGAGGAACAGGGTCCCGCCATGGGCCGCTTCAGCAAGGCCGATCTTGCGTTGGTTGGCTCCGGTGAATGCCCCTTTCTCGTAGCCGAACAACTCGCTCTCGAACAGTGATTCGGTCAAGCCGGTACAGTCGACCACTACCAGCGGGCCGTTGGCCCTGGGGCTGCCCATGTGCACAGCGCGGGCGAACAATTCCTTGCCGGTCCCCGACTCACCCTGCAGCAACACCGGGATTTGCGCCGGCGCCGCACGTTGCAGGCTGGCCAGGGCAGCTTTGAACGCAGGTGCGCGGCCTACCAACCCTTGTTCCTGAGGCTGTGCCGATGCCAGGGTAATGCTGGTCAGGCGTTCGACGAAGGCCACCACCCTGCCCTGTTCATCCACGATCGGACGCAGCTCGACATCCACATGCTCGGGGCCGCGTGGCGTGTGATGAATGTGCAATACCCGCTCTGGCACCTTGCTGTGCCATGCCTTGCGCATCGGACAGTGCTCGCCGGCCTGGTCACAAGGCACGGCATAGTGATGCGAGACTTTGTGGCATTTTTCCCCCAACGGCGCCTGGTCGTGATGGCCGAACTGGCGTCGATAGGCGGCATTGGCAGCAAGGATGTTGTAGTCGGTGTCCAGCACGATGGTTGGCAGGGCATCGTGCTCAAGGTAGGAAACCAGGGCTAGGATGAGAGGATGGGCTTCAGGCATGAGGACACCGATAGGGTTACCGACGCAGGGTAGCAAGGACTGCCAAACACTGCCATCGGCTGCCAGTCGACTGCCAGCCCGTGCTGCCAATATCGCTGATGGCTCGCTGCAACAGGCCGATTTCCTTGGTCCGCTCGTAGGAAAATGCCTGGCATGCATCTTGATAAAGCTCCTGTCGCTGCCTACGCCTGTACAAGACTGGGCGGAAAATTTGGAGAACGTGATGATCATCGGCAACAACCTGCACGTGGACGCCTTCTATGACCAGGCGACCTCGACCATCAGCTACCTGGTCATGGACCGTGAAACCCGCCAGTGCGCATTGATCGACAGTGTGCTGGATTACGACCCGAAGTCCGGACGCACCTGCACGGCTTCGGCAGACCGCCTGGCCCAGCGCGTGGCCGAGCTTGAAGCCAGTGTGCAATGGATACTGGAAACCCATGTCCACGCCGACCACCTTTCGGCAGCGGCTTACCTGAAGGCGAAACTGGGTGGCCACACTGCCATCGGTGCACGCATCACCCAGGTGCAGAAAGTGTTTGGGGCGTTGTTCAACGCCGAGCCCGGCTTCGCTCGCGATGGCAGCCAGTTCGATGTGTTGTTCGAGGACGAAGAAGGGTTTCGCATCGGCAACCTGCATGCCCGTGCCTTGCACACCCCAGGGCATACACCCGCATGCATGAGCTTCATGATCGAGGACGCCGGCGAGACCGCTGTATTTGTCGGCGATACGCTGTTCATGCCCGACTACGGCACCGCGCGTTGTGACTTCCCTGGTGCCGACGCCCGCACCCTGTACCGCTCGATCCGCCGCCTGCTGGCCTTCCCCGACCAGACGCTGCTGTTCATGTGCCACGACTACCTGCCCGGTGGCCGCGACATGCAGTACGTCACCACCGTGGCCGAGCAGCGCGCCAGCAACATCCACATCCACCAGGGCATCGACGAGGACAGCTTTGTCGCCATGCGCGAAGCCCGCGACAAGACCCTCGACATGCCCCTGCTGATCTTGCCGTCGGTGCAGGTGAACATGCGCAGCGGCCAGTTGCCCGCGCCAGAAGAGAACGGTGTCAGCTACCTGAAGATTCCGCTGAACACGCTGTGAGCGCCCTGCCCCATAACCAGATTTCCAGGATTTACCGCCATGCCTGCCTTGTTGTCCCCTGCCAATAGCGACCATCACCAAGTGGTCATCGTCGGTGCCGGTGCCGCCGGTATTGCCACCGCCTCCAGCCTGATCAGCCGTGACCCGTCGCTGGACGTGGCGTTGATCGACCCTGCCGAGGTGCATTACTACCAGCCCGGCTGGACCATGGTCGGTGCCGGCGTGTTCACCGCACCGAGCACGGCCCGCACCATGGCCTCGACCATTCCGCGCGGTGTGCGCTGGATAAAGGCACGGGTGGAAGGGTTCGACCCGCACGGCCAACAGGTCATCCTCGATGATGGGCGCGCCATCGGTTACCAACAGCTGGTGGTTTGCCCTGGGCTCAAGCTGGACTGGGCTGCCATCGAGGGGCTCAGCGAGACCCTGGGGCGCAATGGCGTCACTTCCAACTATCGCCATGACTTGGCCCCCTATACCTGGGAGCTGGTGCAGAAGCTCAAGCAAGGCCGCGCCCTGTTCTGCCAGCCGCCCATGCCGATCAAATGCGCGGGGGCTCCGCAGAAGGCGCTTTACCTGTCTTGCGACCACTGGCTGCGCCATGGCCGGCTGGGTGCAGTGAAAGCCAGTTTCTTCAATGCCGGTGCGGTGTTGTTCGGCGTGCCGGACTACGTACCCGCGCTGATGAAGTACATCGAAAAGTACGCAGTGGACCTCAACTTTGCTTGCCGCCTGGTCGCCGTGGACGGCGCCAGCAAGCGCGCCACCTTTGTGCGGACCTTGGCTGATGGCAGCAGCGAAACCCGCACCGAGGCTTTCGACATGCTGCATGTGGTACCGCCACAAGTGGCGCCGGATTTCATCCGCGAAAGCCCCTTGGCCGACGCTGCCGGTTGGGTTGATGTCGACCCGCACACGCTGCGCCACCGGCAGTTCGCCAATGTCCATGCCCTGGGTGACGTGGCCAACACCAGCAATGCCAAGACCGCTGCGGCTGCTCGCAAGCAGGCGCCGGTAGTGGCCAACAACGTGCTGGTGACACTGGGCAGGCTGCCGACCCTGGCCCGCTACGACGGGTATGGCTCCTGCCCGCTGACAGTTGAGCGCGGCAAGATCGTCCTGGCCGAGTTCACTTATGGCGGCAAGCTGGCGCCGAGTTTCCCCAGCTGGCTGCTGGATGGTCGCAAGCCGACGCGCCTGGCCTGGTTGCTCAAGGCGCAAGTGCTGCCCCCCTTGTACTGGCAAGGCATGCTCAAGGGACGCGAGTGGTTGGCGCGACCGCAGCCGCTGGTAGCCGAAGGTGGCCAGTGATCGAACATCAACTGTTGGGCGCAGGCCTGGGCGCACTCATTGGCGCGGTGCTGGCGTTGACGGGTGCCGGCGGTGGCATCCTGGCTGTGCCGTTGCTGGTCTTCGGCCTGGGGTTGTCGATGGTCGAGGCGGCACCGGTTGGCCTGCTGGCCGTCGGCCTGGCGGCGGCAGTGGGGGCTGTGCTGGGCTTGCGCCAGGGGCTGGTGCGCTATCGGGCGGCGTTGTTCATCGCCTTGGTGGGTGTGGCCGCGGCGCCGTTCGGACTGATGCTGGCGCACCGCGTGCCGGATTCACCCTTGCAGTTGGCCTTCGCCGGGGTGCTGGTTTACGCCTGCGTGCGCATCTGGCGCAAGGCGACCAAGGAATTGCGTGGCGAAGCCAATGATGCCCATCGCTACATCGAACCCTGTGTGCTCAACCCGCTGCAGGGCCGTTTGCGCTGGACCCTACCCTGCGCGCGTGCCCTGGCATTTACCGGGGCATTGTCCGGCTTGCTGTCCGGGCTGCTCGGTGTGGGTGGTGGCTTTGTCATCATCCCGGCGCTGAACCGCTATACCAACCTGCGCATGGCCAGCATCGTCTCCACCTCGTTGGCGGTGATTGCCCTGGTGTCTACCGGCAGTGTGGTCAGTGCCAGCCTGGCCGGGGTCATGCACTGGCAGGTCGGTGCGCCGTTTGCCGTTGGCGCGGTGCTCGGCTTGCTGCTGGCGCGGCCTTTGGCGGCCAGGCTGGCCGGGCCGCGTCTGCAGCAGATGTTCGCTGTGGCGGGGTGGGTGGCGGCGGCGCTGCTTGCCGGCAAGGCGCTACTGGGCTAGCAGTTCGCTCTGTTCAGCCGCACACAGCGCCAGCAGGTAGTCCCATACGACCCGCAGGCGCACCGACTTGTGCAGCTCGCGACGGGTGCAGATCCAGTAGCTGCGCTGGATGGTCTCGCCAGGCAGTACGCGCACCAGTGTCGGATCGTGGCGGGCCATGTAGTTGGGTAGCACGGCAATGCCCAGCCCGGCGCGGGCGGCGGCCTGTTGAGCGATCACGCTGGTGCTGCGAAACACCACGTTGGGTGTGCGGCAAAAGCTGTTGAGGAATAACAGCTCCTGGCTGAACAGCAAGTCATCGACGTAGCCGATCCAGCTGTGACGGGCCAGGTCTTCGCGGTTGCGCAGCGCTGGCGCACGGTCGAGGTAGGCCTGGCTGGCGTACAGGGCCAGGCGGTAGTCGGTGAGCTTACGGGTGATCAGCAGGTCGGCGTTGGGGCGTTCCAGATGGATGCTGATCTCCGCTTCGCGGTTGAGGATGCTGACGAAGCGCGGCACTGCCACCAGTTCCACTTCCAGGCCGGGGTAGCGTTCGAACAACGCATTCATGCGCGGGGTGAAGAACATGATGCCGATGCCTTCGGTTACCCCGAGGCGAATCTTGCCCAGCGGGGTGATGGCCTGGGTGATTTCTTCCTGCGCCAGCAGGGCGACATTTTCCATGGCTTCGGCGTGTTTGAGCAGGGCCTGGCCCGAGGGGGTCAGCTCGTAGCCTTGGGCATGCTGCACGAATAGCGCAGTGCCCAGGCTCTGCTCGATGCTCTCGATATGCCGGGCCACGGTGCTGTGGGTGGTGTTGAGGCGCTTGGCGGCGGTAAGCAGGCGGCCACTGCGCTGCAACTCGAGGAAAAACCGCAGATCGTTCCAGTCGAACATGCTAGTCCCTATGCTCCAGGCGCGTATTTTTGTAGGAGCGCACCGTTGCAGTGATGGTCGCTGTGCCAAAAAACGCACAGCGGCTGCGCGAAATCTCGTGTTTCCTCCACGAAATTACTCACTAAGATGGTTCGGGACAAGAATAAAAAACAGGCGCGAGGTTGCCTATGCCATCAGCCGATTCTGTTTTCGATTACGTGATTGTGGGCGCCGGTCCCGCCGGATGTCTGTTGGCCAATCGTTTGTCCGCCGACCCCTCCTGCCGCGTGTTGCTGCTCGAAGCCGGTGGCCGCGACAACTATCCCTGGATCCACATTCCCGTCGGCTACCTCTACTGTATTGGCAACCCACGTACCGATTGGTGCTTCAAGACCGAGGCACAGCCCGGGCTGGGCGGCCGCGCACTGGGTTACCCGCGAGGCAAGGTGCTGGGTGGCTGCTCCTCGATCAACGGCATGATCTACATGCGCGGCCAGGCCGCCGACTATGACCGTTGGGCCGAGCAAGGTAACGACGGCTGGGCATGGAAGGATGTGCTGCCGCTGTTCAAAGCCAGCGAGAACCACTTCGCCGGTGCCAGCGAACACCATGGCGGTGACGGTGAATGGCGGGTTGAACGCCAGCGCTACAGCTGGCCGATTCTCGATGCTTTTCGCGATGCCGCCGAGCAGAGTGGCATCGGCAGGGTCGATGACTTCAACACTGGCGACAATCAAGGTTGTGGATACTTTCAGGTCAACCAGCGCAGCGGTGTGCGCTGGAACGCGTCCAAGGCTTTCCTGAAGCCTGTCCGGAACCGCCCCAACCTCACCGTGCTGACCGGCGTCCAGGTTGACCAGGTGCTGCTCAACAACACCCGTGCACGGGCAGTGAAAACGCTGTGGCAAGGCGCCTGGCACGAGTTTGCGGCACGTCGCGAGATCGTGCTGTGCGCGGGGGCAGTCGGGTCACCCGGCATTCTGCAGCGCTCCGGCATCGGCCCGCGCCCGTTGCTGGAACGCCTGGGCATCGGCGTGCGTCACGACATGCCAGGTGTGGGTGGCAACTTGCAGGATCACCTGCAACTGCGCCTGATCTACCAAGTGCGTAATACCCGCACCCTCAACCAGATGGCCAACACCCTGTTGGGCAAGATGGGCATGGGCTTGCGCTATCTGTATGACCGCAGCGGCCCGTTGGCCATGGCCCCGAGCCAATTGGGCGCGTTCGTGCGCTCTGGCCCGGAGCAGCCCACTGCCAACCTGCAGTACCACGTGCAGCCCTTGTCGTTGGAGCGCTTCGGGGAACCATTGCACCAGTTTCCGGCTTTTACCGCATCGGTGTGCAACCTGCGCCCGGCCAGCCGTGGGCGTATCGATATCCGTAGCGCCGACATGACCAGCACGCCGCTGATCGACCCCAACTACCTCAGTGCCCCGGAGGACCTGCGCGTCGCCGTCGATGCCATTCGCCTGACCCGACGCATTGTCCAGTCCCCTGCCCTGGCGGCCTTCGAGCCGAAGGAATATCTGCCAGGCCCAGCCCTGCAAACCGAGGAAGAGCTGTACGAAGCTGCCGGCAAGATCGGTACTACCATCTTCCATCCGGTCGGCACCTGCCGCATGGGCAACGGTGCAATGGACGTTGTGGATAACCAGCTGCGGGTACATGGCATCCCCGGCCTGCGCGTCGCAGATGCCTCAATCATGCCGCAGATCACGTCCGGCAATACCTGTTCACCCACCCTGATGATCGCCGAAAAGGCGGCGCAACTGATCCTCAAAGGAGCGGCTACCCAGACCTGTCTGAACGAAGACGCAATACCGACGCCCTGACCAGGGTGCGTGCAAGAACCGGCGGCTTGCGGTCGAAAGCCGCCGACAGTGGAACAACAACAATAATCACTGTGGCCTGCGGGCCGAGGACAGCAACGATGTCGGATTACATCCACGAGCAGAGTGCGACGGCCAGCAGCCCCAGCCGTCGTGAAGAACGCAAGATCATTTTCGCGTCATCCCTCGGGACGGTTTTCGAGTGGTATGACTTTTTTCTCTATGGCGCGCTGGCTGCGGTCATCAGCAAGCAGTTCTTTGCTGGGGTAAACGACACCACTGCGTTCATCCTGGCCTTGATGGCCTTCGCCGCCGGCTTCCTGGTCCGGCCGTTCGGTGCATTGGTGTTCGGCCGTCTGGGCGACATGATCGGACGCAAGTACACCTTCCTGGTCACTATCGTGCTGATGGGCCTGTCCACCTTCGCCGTCGGGCTGTTGCCCACCTACGCCAGCATCGGCATTGCCGCACCGATCATCCTGGTGGTCCTGCGCATGCTGCAGGGGCTGGCGCTGGGCGGTGAGTACGGCGGTGCGGCGACTTACGTTGCCGAACACGCTCCGCCGGGCAGGCGTGGCTTCCATACCGGTTTCATCCAGTCCACTGCCACGCTCGGCCTGTTGCTGTCGCTGGTGGTCGTGCTCGGCAGCCGCTATATCAGTGGCAATGAGTTCGAAACCTGGGGCTGGCGCCTGCCATTTCTGTTGTCGATCGTGCTGCTGGGCATTTCCACCTGGATCCGCCTGAGCATGCACGAGTCGCCGGCCTTCGTGAAAATGAAGGCCCAGGGCAAGGTCAGCAAATCGCCGATCCGTGAGTCGTTCACCTCCTGGCCTAACCTCAAGGTGGTGCTTACCGCCTTGTTCAGCATCAACGCCGGGCAAGCGGTGACCTTCTACACGGCGCAGTTCTATGTACTGTTCTTCATGACCCAGATGCTGAAGATGGACCCGGCCCAGGCCAACACCCTGTTGATCATCAGCGTGGTGATCGGCGCACCGTTCTTCGTGTTCTTCGGCTGGTTGTCGGACCGTATAGGCCGCAAGCCAATCCTGATGCTTGGGCTGCTGCTGGCCACCGTACTGTATTTCCCGCTGTTCAAGGCGCTCAGCCATTACGCCAACCCACAGATCGACGCCGCCAGCCGTCAGGCGCCGATCGTGGTCACTGCCGACCCGCAAGGCTGTACCTTCCAGTTCGACCCGGTAGGCAAGGCGCGTTTCGACAGCCCGTGTGACAAGGTCAAGACTTTCCTGGTCAAGCAGGGCCTGCCCTACAGCTCGGTGGATGTTGCCGGCAGCGATGTGGTGGTCAACATCGGTGACAAGACCATCAACGGCTTTGACGAAGCGGCCATGCGCGCGGCGGTGGAGCAGGCCGGCTACCCGGCCAAGGCCGACCCGTCGCAGGTCAACCAGGTGATGGTGGTGGTGCTGATCGTGGCGATGATCCTGATCGCCACCATGACCTACGGCCCGCTGGCGGCGGTAATGGTCGAACTGTTCCCGACCCGCATCCGCTACACCTCCATGTCGCTGCCCTACCACATCGGTAACGGCTGGTTTGGTGGCTTCCTGCCGACGGTGTCGTTCGCGCTGGTGGTGTATACCGGGGATATTTTCTATGGGCTGTGGTACCCGGTGCTGGTGACCGGGGTCAGCCTGGTGGTGGGAATCTTCTGCCTTAAAGAAACCAAGGACGTGGATATCGACAAGGTCTGACGGCAAACGCGCAAGGGCGCCCCTTCTCAATCCCTATAAAAAAACCGGCTGTAAAAGCCGGTTTTTTTATGCCCCGAAAAAACTTATGCACGATTTTCAGAAAAACGTCATACAGAAAAATAAGTAACTAATTCAACGATTTAGCTATTACTTCAGGCATCTCATCCAAAAATTGCACACAAGTTATCCACAGATGATCAGGCGATTTGTTCCTGAGGGTTTTCTTCCGCTGGCGGCAGCGAACCCATTGCCCGCTGGGTTGCTTCATTCCATGCTGCGGCGCGGTCGTTGAGCTCGGCGATTGCACGAGGCCCGGTACCATTGGCGTACATGGGTTCGCCAATCACCACCTCGATGGTTCCCGAACGTTTGCCCCAACCCGTCTTTGGCCAGAATTTACCCGCGTTGTGCGCGATCGGCAGCACCGGCAGCCCGGCATTCACCGCCAGCGCAGTACCCCCACGGGAGAACTTGCCAATGGTACCGAACGGTACGCGGGTACCTTCGGGGAAGATCAGCACCCAGGTTTTCTGCTTGAGCAACTCATCGCCCTTGCTCGCCACCTGGCGCAGGGCTTCCTTGGGGTTGTCACGATTGATCGCGATCGGCCGCAGCATGGCCATGGCCCAGCCGAAGAACGGCACGTACAACAGCTCGCGCTTGAGCACCTGGCTCAGCGGCGAGAAGTACTGGGAAAGGAAGAAGGTTTCCCAGGTGCTCTGGTGGTTGGACAGGATCACGCAAGGCTCATCCGGCACGTTTTCGGCGCCGGTGACCTTGTAATCGATGCCCAGGATGGTGCGCACCAGGAACAAGGCGCAGCGGCACCAGTACACGTTGATGAACGTGTAGCGCTTGGGGAAGGACAGGAACGGCGCGACGAAGAAGCTCAGCGAGCACCACAGCAGCGAACTGGTGCCCAGCAGCAGGTAAAAAAGAAAGATTCTGATCGCCTGCAGGATCGACATAGTGGCTTGTACCATTGCGGGGCATGCCCGCCTGAGAAAAATGCGCCCGAAGGCGCACTGTTTAAATTAGTTCTCTGGCGATAGCTGCCAGATCGTCGAAAATCAGTGTAGTTTCCGGGACACCTTTTTCCAGGGTCCGCTCGCCCTTGCCGGTTTTCACCAACACCGGTTGGGCACCGACAGCCAAGGCAGCCTCCAGGTCACCCTTGCTGTCGCCGACGAACCAGACGCCTTCAAGGCCGACCTGGTAATGCTCGGCAATTGCCCGCAGCATGCCAGGCTTGGGTTTACGGCAATCGCAGCCTTCGTCCGGCCCGTGCGGGCAATACACGATGAGGCCCACCTCGCCACCTTGCTCGGCCACCAGTTCGCGCAGGCGCGTGTGCATGGCCTCGAGGGTGGCCAGCGGGTAGTAGCCGCGGGCAATGCCGGACTGGTTGGTGGCGACAGCCACCGTCCAGCCCGCCTTGCTCAACTGCGCGATCGCTGCGACCGAGCCAGGGATCGGAACCCATTCTTCCAGCGTCTTGATGTAGGCGTCGGAGTCATGGTTGATCACCCCGTCACGGTCGAGAATCAGCAGTTTCAAGGCTTACCCCAGCAGCGAGATGTCGGCCACGCCCAGGAACAGGCCGCGCAGGCGGCTGAGCAGGGCATAACGGTTGGCACGGACCTTGGCATCCTCGGCGTTGACCATCACCGCCTCGAAGAAGGCGTCGACCGGATCACGCAGGGCTGCCAGGCGGGCCAGCGATTCGCTGTACTGGCGTGCAGCTGCCATCGGTTGCACGGCCTGGTCGGCCTGCTGGATGGCCGAGTACAGGGAGAACTCGTTGGCGTTGTCGAAGTACTTCGGCTCGACCTGCTCGGCGATGGCGCCTTCGGCCTTGCTCAGCAAGTTCGAAACACGCTTGTTCACCGCAGCCAGGGCCTCGGCTTCCGGCAGCTTGCGGAATGCCTGCACAGCCTGCACGCGCTGGTCGAAGTCCAGCGCCGAGCGTGGCTGCAGGGCCCGTACCGACAGGTAGGTAGCAACGTCGATGCCTTCGTCTTCGTAGCGCGCACGCAGGCGGTCGAAGATGAACTCCAGCACCTGTTCGGCCAGGCCGGCAGCCTTGACCTTGGCGCCGTACTGCTTGACCGCGAAGTCGACCGCAGCGGTCAGGTCCAGGTCCAGCTGCTTCTCGATCAGGATGCGCAGCACACCCAGGGCGGCACGGCGCAGGGCGTACGGGTCCTTGCTACCGGTGGGCAGCATGCCAATACCGAAGATGCCGACCAGGGTATCGAGCTTGTCGGCAATGGCCACGGCAGCGCCGGTGAGGGTCTGCGGCAGCTCGGCGCCAGCACCGCGCGGCATGTACTGCTCGTTCAGGGCCAGGGCGACGTCTTCCGGCTCACCGTCGTTGAGCGCGTAGTAGTAACCGGCGACACCCTGCATTTCAGGGAATTCGCCAACCATCTCGGTGGCCAGGTCGCATTTCGACAACAGGCCGGCGCGCCCGGCGCGCTGGGCGTTGCCGCCGATCAGCGGGGCGATGAAGGCAGACAGCTTGGAAACGCGCTCGGCCTTGTCGTACACGGTACCCAGCTGAGCCTGGAAGACCACGTTCTTCAGGCGCTCGTTGAAGGTTTCCAGCGGCTGCTTCTTGTCCTGCTTGAAGAAGAACTCGGCGTCGGTCAGGCGTGGACGCACGACCTTCTCGTTACCCTGCACGATCTGCTTCGGGTCACGGCTCTCGACGTTGGCCACGGTGATGAAGCGCGGCAACAGCTTGCCTTCGCTGTCCAGCAGGCAGAAGTACTTCTGGTTGTCCTGCATGGTGGTGATCAGGGCTTCTTGCGGCACTTCGAGGAAACGCTCCTCGAACGAGCACACCAGCGGTACCGGCCACTCGACCAGGGCGGTCACTTCGTCCAGTAGCGCCGGCGGCACGATGGCGGTACCTTCCTGTTGCATGGCCAGCTCGGCGGTACGCTTGCTGATCAGCTCGCGGCGCTCGGCGAAGTCGGCCAGCACGTAGGCTTTGCGCAGGTCTTCGACGTAGTTGCCCGGAGTGGTGATGAGCACGTTTTCCGGGTGGTGGAAGCGGTGGCCACGGGATTCGCGGCCAGCCTTCTGCGACAGGATGGTGCAGTCGACCACCTGGTCACCCAGCAGCATCACCAGCCATTGGGTCGGGCGTACGAACTCTTCACGGCTGGCCGCCCAGCGCATGCGCTTGGGAATCGGCAGGTCGTTCAACGAGTCTTCGACGATGGTCGGCAGCAGGCCGGCAGTGGCCTTGCCTGGAATGTGCTGGGAGAAGCGCAGCTTGGGGCCGCTCTGGTCGATTTCGGCCAGGTCCACGCCGCACTTCTTGGCAAAGCCCAAGGCCGCCTGGGTTGGCTCGCCTTCGGCGTTGAATGCCGCCTGCACGGGCGGGCCGTCAATGTTGATGCTGCGGTCAGGCTGCTGCACGTCCAGCTGGCGGATCAGCACGGCCAGGCGGCGCGGCGCGGCATAGACCTGCTTGCCGGTGTAGTTCAGGCCGGCGGCCTGCAGGCCTTTCTCGATGCCGGCCAGGAAGGCTTCGCCGAGGCTGGCCAGGGCTTTCGGTGGCAGCTCTTCGGTGCCCAGTTCTACCAGGAAATCTTGAGCACTCATTGTGCAGCCTCCAGCTTCGCCAACACTTCGTCACGCAGTTCAGGGGTGGCCATCGGGAAGCCCAGGCGTGCACGGGCTTGCAGATAGCTTTGCGCCACGTCCCGGGCCAGGGTACGTACACGCAGGATGTAGCGCTGGCGCTCGGTTACCGAGATGGCGCGGCGGGCGTCCAGCAGGTTGAAGGTGTGCGAGGCCTTCAGGACCATTTCATAGGTCGGCAGCGGCAGCTCCAGCTTGATCAGGCGGTTGGCTTCGCTTTCGTAGAAATCGAACAGCTCGAACAGTTTCTCGACGTTGGCGTGTTCGAAGTTGTAGGTCGACTGCTCCACTTCGTTCTGGTGGAACACGTCGCCGTAGGTGACCTTGCCGAACGGGCCGTCGGCCCACACCAGGTCGTACACCGAGTCGACGCCCTGGATGTACATGGCCAGGCGCTCCAGGCCGTAGGTGATTTCACCGGTGACTGGGTAGCACTCGATGCCGCCCACCTGCTGGAAATAGGTGAACTGGGTGACTTCCATGCCGTTGAGCCAGATTTCCCAGCCCAGGCCCCAGGCGCCCAGGGTCGGCGATTCCCAGTTGTCTTCGACGAAGCGAATGTCGTGCACCAGCGGGTCCAGGCCAATGGCTTTCAGCGAGCCGAGGTACAGCTCCTGGAAGTTGGCCGGGTTCGGCTTCAGTACTACCTGGAACTGGTAGTAGTGCTGCAGGCGGTTGGGGTTTTCGCCATACCGCCCGTCGGCAGGGCGACGGCTAGGCTGCACATAGGCGGCGTTCCAGGTTTCTGGACCCACTGCGCGCAGGAATGTAGCGGTGTGGAACGTGCCGGCGCCTACTTCCATATCGTAGGGCTGAAGCACCACACAACCTTGCTCGGCCCAGTAGTTCTGCAGGGCGAGGATCAGGTCTTGGAAGGTACGCACGGCTGGCGTAGGCTGGCTCACGAAATTCACCTGTATCTGGGGATGCGGATGTAAAGAGCGGGAGTATAACCTGATTCGCCTCGCCCTCTACTCATTGGAGCCTTATGCCACGCTGCTTTTGGTGTACCGACGATCCGTTGTACCAGGCCTACCATGACCAGGAATGGGGAACGCCCCAGCGCGACCCGGCGTTGCTGTTCGAGATGCTTTTGCTCGAAGGGTTCCAGGCCGGGCTTTCCTGGATCACCGTTTTGCGCAAACGCGAGCGTTATCGCGAGGTGCTGTATGGCTTCGATCCCGTGCAACTGGCGGCCATGAGCGACGAGCGGATCGAAGCGCTGATGCAGGACGCCGGCATCATCCGCAACCGCCTCAAGCTCAAGGCCGCGCGGCGCAATGCCCAGGCCTGGCTGGCTGTGGATAACCCTGCGCAATGGCTCTGGTCGTTCGTCGGCGGGCAACCGAAGATCAACCATTTCACCAGCCGCAGCGAGGTGCCAGCGGTAACCGAGGAGGCCAAGGCCATGAGCAAGGCCCTGCAGAAGGCCGGCTTCACCTTCGTCGGCCCGACCATCTGCTACGCCTTCATGCAGGCCACCGGCATGGTCATGGACCACACCACCGATTGCGATCGCTACGCCGCCTTGTTGCGCTGAGGGGTTACAATGCGCGCCTTGCTGAAATAAGGAATTCGCCTGTGGAAAAGTTCAAGGGCGCCCTGATGGTCGGGGTGCTGCGTCTGTTTGCCAAGCTGCCCTGGGGCGCTGTGCAGCGCGTTGGCGCGGGTATCGGCTGGCTGATGTGGAAAATCCCCAATGGCTCGCGCAATGTCGTGCGCATCAACCTGGCCAAGTGTTTTCCCGAGATGGACCCGGCCGAGCGTGAGCAGCTGGTCGGCCGTGCGCTGAAAGATATCGGCAAATCCTTCGTCGAAAGTGCCTGTGCCTGGATCTGGCCGCCGCAACGCTCGCTGGCGCTGGTCAAGGAAGTGCATGGCCTGGAAGTGCTGGAGCAGGCCCTGGCTTCGGGCAAGGGGGTGGTCGGCATCACCAGCCACCTGGGCAACTGGGAAGTGCTGAATCACTTCTACTGCAACCAGTGCAAACCGATCATCTTCTACCGCCCGCCGAAGCTCAAGGCGGTGGACGACCTGCTGCGTGAGCAGCGGGTGCAGATGGGCAACCGCGTGGCGCCTTCGACCAAGGAAGGCATTCTCAGTGTCATCAAAGAAGTGCGCCGTGGCGGTCAGGTGGGCATTCCTGCCGACCCGGAACCGGCGGAGTCGGCTGGCGTGTTCGTGCCGTTTCTCGGGACCCAGGCGCTGACCAGCAAGTTCGTGCCGAACATGCTGGCCGGTGGCAAGGCGGTGGGAGTGTTCCTGCATGCCCTGCGCTTGCCGGACGGTTCGGGCTTCAAGGTGTTCCTCGAAGCGGCACCTGAGGAAATGTACAGCACCGATGTGACGGTATCGGCGGCGGCGATGAGCAAAGTGGTGGAGCGTTACGTGCGCGAGTACCCGAGCCAGTACATGTGGAGCATGAAACGCTTCAAGAAGCGCCCGGCTGGGGAGCCGCGCTGGTATTGAGATCCTGGGGGCGCTCCGCGCCCCCTTTCGCGATGGGCTGCAGGGCAGCCCCGGCTACCTCAAGCCTTGTTCAGCTTCTTGAGGAACACGGCCATCTCTTTCTCGGCCTGTTTGTCGCCGTGCGCCTGTGCCGCCACGATCCCCTCCTCCCAGGCCTTGCGCGCCGCTGCCAGGTCGCCCTGCAACAGATACGCCTTGCCCAGCAGCTTCCACGCCGCCGAGTATTTCGGGTCCTGCTCCACGCACTGCGCCAGGTGCACGGCTGCTTCTGCGCCATTGCCCTCGTCCAGCCAGGCCTTGCCCAGGCCAAACCTCAGCAAAGGGTTATCCACACCCTTGGCCAGCATCTTTTCCAGCGATTCGCGCATGCCTTGTCTTCCTAGAAGAAACTCAAGCCGACGTGGAACAGCTTCTCCACATCGCGGATATGCTTTTTATCCACAACGAACAGGATCACGTGGTCGCCTGATTCGATGCGGGTGTCGTCGTGGGCGATGATCACCTCTTCGGCGCGAATGATCGCGCCGATGGTGGTGCCCGGCGGCAGGGCGATGTCTTCGATGGCCTTGCCGACCACCTTGCTCGACTTCGCATCCCCGTGCGCCACTGCCTCGATGGCTTCCGCCGCCCCGCGGCGCAGGGAGTGCACGCTGACGATGTCGCCCCGGCGTACATGCGCCAGCAGGGTGCCGATGGTGGCCAGCTGCGGGCTGATGGCGATGTCGATCTCGCCGCCCTGCACCAGGTCGACGTAGGCCGGGTTGTTGATGATGGTCATCACCTTGCGCGCACCCAGGCGCTTGGCCAGCAGCGACGACATGATGTTGGCTTCGTCATCGTTGGTCAGGGCCAGGAAGATGTCGGCGTCGGCGATGTTCTCCTCGAGCATCAGGTCCTTGTCCGAGGCGCTGCCCTGCAGCACCACGGTGCTTTCCAGGGTGTCGGAAAGGTGCCGGCAACGGGCCGGGCTCATCTCGATGATCTTCACCTGGTAACGGCTTTCGATGGCTTCGGCCAGGCGCTCGCCGATCTGCCCGCCGCCGGCGATGACCACGCGCTTGTTGGTCTCGTCGATGCGGCGCAGTTCGCCCATGACCGCGCGGATGTCCTTCTTCGCGGCGATGAAGAACACTTCGTCGTCGGCCTCGATCAGCGTGTCACCCCGTGGCGTGATGGGGCGGTCGCGGCGGAAGATGGCCGCCACGCGGGTGTCGACATTGGGCATGTGGGCACGGATCTGGCGCAGTTGCTGGCCTACCAGTGGGCCGCCGTAGTAGGCCTTTACCGCCACCAGCTGGGCCTTGCCTTCGGCAAAGTCGATCACCTGCAGCGAGCCGGGGTGTTCGATCAGGCGCTTGATGTAGTTGGTCACAACCTGTTCCGGGCTGATCAGCACGTCGACCGGGATATGGTCGTTGTCGAACAGCTCTTCGCGGGTAAGGTAGGCCGATTCGCGCACCCGGGCGATCTTGGTCGGGGTGTGGAACAGCGAATAGGCCACCTGGCAGGCGACCATGTTGGTCTCGTCGCTATTGGTCACCGCCACCAGCATGTCGGCGTCGTCGGCGCCAGCCTGGCGCAGCACCGTGGGCAGCGAGCCGCGGCCCTGCACGGTGCGGATATCCAGGCGGTCGCCCAGGTCGCGCAGGCGGTCGCCGTCGGTGTCGACCACGGTAATGTCGTTGGCTTCGCTCGCCAAGTGCTCTGCCAGCGTCCCGCCTACCTGCCCTGCACCGAGGATGATGATCTTCATCCGCTACTCCCTACCTTGTTTTCCTATCCGCGCGAAGCGGCGATCTTGATCAGCTTGGCATAGTAGAAGCCGTCGTGGCCGCCCTCCTGGGCCAGCAGCTGGCGGCCATGGGGCTGACGCAGGCCGGCCGTGGTGGCCAGGTCCAGCTCGCGGGCGCCAGGCGTGCGGGCGAGGAACGCGTCGATCACTTCGGTGTTCTCGGTAGGCAGGCTGGAGCAAGTGGCATACAGCAGCATGCCGCCGACTTCCAGGGTCGGCCACAGGGCGTCGAGGAGTTCGCCCTGCAGCGTGGCCAAGGCCGGAATGTCTTCGGCCTGGCGGGTCAGCTTGATGTCCGGGTGCCGGCGGATCACGCCGGTGGCCGAGCACGGTGCGTCGAGCAGGATGCGCTGGAACGGCTTGCCATCCCACCAGTTGGCGGTGTCGCGGGCGTCGCAGGCGATCAGCTCAGCGTCGAGCTGGAGGCGGTCGAGGTTCTCGCGCACCCGGCTCAGGCGCTTGGCTTCGAGGTCGATGGCCACCACCTGGGCCAGCCCAGTTTCGGCCTCCAGCAAGTGGCAGGTCTTGCCGCCGGGTGCGCAGCAGGCATCCAGCACGCGCTGGCCGGGGGCCAGCTCCAGCAGGTCGGCGGACAGCTGCGCGGCTTCGTCCTGCACGCTCACCCAGCCTTCTGCAAAGCCCGGCAGGCCACGCACATCGCAGGCTTCGGCCAGCACGATGCCGTCACGGCTGTACTGGCAGGCGCTGGCGCCAATGCCCGCCTCGGCCAGCAGCGCCAGGTAGGCGTCGCGGCTGTGGTGTCGACGGTTGACCCGCAGGATCATCGGCGGGTGGGCGTTATTGGCGGCGCAGATGGCTTCCCACTGCTCCGGCCAGAAGGCTTTCAGCGATTTTTGCAGCCAGCGTGGATGGGCGGTGCGCACCACCGGGTCACGCTCCATTCCAGCCAGCAGTTCCTCGCCCTCGCGTTGGGCGCGACGCAGCACGGCATTGAGCAAACCCTTGGCCCAGGGTTTCTTCAGCTTGTCGGCACAACCCACGGTTTCGCCGATGGCGGCATGCGCCGGAATACGGCTGTAGAACAGCTGATACAAACCGACCAGCAACAGCGCCTGGACATCGGCGTCAGCGGCTTTGAACGGCTTCTGCAGCAGCTGCGCGGCCAGCAGATCGAGGCGCGGTTGCCAACGTGCGGTGCCAAAGGCGAGGTCCTGGGTCAGGCCACGGTCGCGCTCATCGACCTTGTCCAGCTGCGCCGGCAGCGAGCTGTTCAGCGAGGCTTTGCCGCTGAGTACGGCGGCCAGGGCGCGGGCGGCAGCGAGGCGTGGGTTCATTGGCCCAGCACCTTGCCACTGGCGAATTTCTCGCGGCGGCTGTTGAACAGGTCGCTGAAGTTCAAGGCCTTGCCGCCGGGCAGCTGCAGGCGGGTGAGGCTCAGCGCCTGGTCACCGCAGGCGACCACCAGGCCGTCCTTGCTGGCCGACAGGATCTCGCCCGGCGCACCCTGGCCGGCGGCCAGGCTGGCGGCCAGTACTTTCACGCTCTCGCCATCGAGGGTGCTGTGGCAAACCGGCCATGGGTTGAAAGCACGGATCAGGCGCTCCAGCTCGACCGCCGGGCGGCTCCAGTCAATGCGGGCTTCGTCCTTGTTCAGCTTGTGCGCATAGGTGGCCAGGCTATCGTCCTGCAGTTCTCCCTGCAGCGAGCCGTCGGCCAGGCCGGCGATGGCCTGCACCACGGCGGGCGGGCCCATTGCGGCGAGGCGGTCATGCAGGCTGCCGCCGGTGTCTTCGGCACTGATCGGGGTGACCACCTTGAGCAGCATCGGGCCGGTGTCGAGGCCTGCTTCCATGCGCATCACGGTCACACCGCTCTCGGCGTCGCCGGCTTCCACGGCGCGCTGGATCGGTGCGGCACCGCGCCAGCGTGGCAACAGCGAGGCGTGGCTGTTGATGCAACCCAGGCGCGGGATATCCAGCACCGCCTGCGGCAGGATCAGGCCATAGGCCACCACCACCATCAGGTCTGGCTTCAGCGCGGCCAGCTCGGCCTGGGCCTCGGCATTGCGCAGCGTCGGCGGCTGCAGCACCGGAATATCATGGGCCACGGCCAGTGCCTTGACTGCGCTCGGCATGAGCTTCTGGCCACGGCCGGCGGGGCGGTCGGGCTGGGTGTAGACGGCCACGATCTCGTACGGGCTGTCGAGCAGGGCCTTGAGGTGTTCGGCGGCAAACTCTGGAGTGCCTGCAAAGACGATGCGCATGGAGTTCTCGCTTCAAAAAAGAAAAAGGCTTGCCGGAGCAAGCCTTCTGGAAGGTCGGGATCAGGCTTGCTGGCGGTGCTGCTTTTCCAGCTTCTTCTTGATCCGGTCGCGCTTGAGCTGCGACAGGTAATCGACGAACAGCTTGCCGTTGAGGTGATCGAATTCGTGCTGCACGCACACCGCCAGCAGGCCTTCGCATTCCAGCTCGTAGGGCTTGCCGTCGCGGTCCTGGGCCTTGACCCGCACACGCAGCGGACGATCGACGTTCTCATAGAAACCCGGTACCGACAGGCAGCCTTCCTGGTACTGGCCCATGTCATGGGTCAGCTCTTCGACCGTGGGGTTGATGAAGACCCGCGGCTCGCTGCGGTCTTCGCTGAGGTCCATGACCACCACCTGCTTGTGCACATTCACCTGGGTGGCGGCGAGGCCGATGCCGGGGGCTTCGTACATGGTTTCAAACATGTCGTCGATCAGCTGGTGCAGAGCGTCGTCGAACTCCGTCACCGGTTTGGCGATGGTGCGCAGGCGCGGGTCCGGGAATTCGAGAATGTTCAAGATGGCCATAAGGTCAGGCGGTCACTGTGCGTTCGGTTGAAAACTGAGCACACATAATAAAGGGAAACGGGGATTTCAGCACCTGGCAAAGCTCGACTAGGATTTTCAAGGCCCGCTTATAGCCGGTTCGATGGACAGGTTGTCAAAGTGTTATCAACAAAGTTATCCACAACTTGTGCCACGTCGATGGCCCCGTTTCGATCAAGGATGATCCCCATGCCTAATTACCATTCGTCGCCTATTCCTCCTGCGGAACTGGAGGCCCGATTGCGCCTGCACCGCCTGCCGGAAACCGGATTGCGACGTTTTCGCAGCCTGCTGAAAACCTTTGGCAGTGCCTCGTCAGCTCTGTGCGCACCGGCCGGTGCCTGGCGTGCACTGGGCATACCGCAGGCCACCATCGATGCCCGGCGCAGCGCCGAAGTACGGGACGGCGCATTGGCTGCAATGGCCTGGCTAGAGGGCCCTGGCCAGCATTTGTTGATGTGGGACGGCCCTGGCTACCCGCCGTTACTGGCCGAGATCGACGATGCTCCGCCGTTGCTTTTCGTCGCTGGTGAGCCGGCCTTGCTCGAGCGCCCGCAGTTGGCGATCGTGGGTAGCAGGCGTGCTTCACCCCCGGCAATCGACAACGCTGGTGCATTTTCCCGTTACCTGGCGCAAGCCGGTTTTACCATCACCAGCGGGCTGGCCGTGGGTATCGATGGTGCCGCTCATCGGGCCGCATTGCAGGCCGGAGGAAGTACGATCGGCGTGCTCGGTACGGGGCTGCAAAAACTTTATCCACAGCGCCACAAGGCACTCGCGCAGGCGATGATCGAAAATGGCAGCACGCTGGTCTCCGAATACCCGCTGGATGCCGAGCCCTTGCCGGGAAACTTCCCGCGGCGCAATCGCATCATCAGCGGCCTGTCGCTGGGGGTGCTGGTTGTCGAGGCAAGCCTGGCCAGTGGTTCGTTGATCACTGCACGCCTGGCGGCCGAGCAAGGGCGCGAGGTGTATGCCATCCCCGGCTCCATTCACCACCCAGGGGCCAGGGGTTGCCACCAGTTGATCCGTGACGGCGCACTGTTGGTGGAAAGTGTGGAACAGATTCTGGAGAGCCTGCAGGGCTGGCAAAATCTGCCGCCAGCGGTTGTGGACAAGTTCGACCATCCGCTGCTTGCCCTGTTGCATGCTGCACCACAGACCAGCGAAAGCCTGGCGCATTGCAGCGAGCAGCCGCTGGCCGATGTGCTGGCGCAGCTTACCGAACTCGAGCTGGAAGGCCGGGTCAGCAATGAAGCCGGACGTTGGTTTGCCCGCGCGGGCTAAGTACACTGCTCGCAAGCAAGTTTGACAGGTGGAGTGACAGAAATGGTTAGCAGTTTTCGAGTGCAACAAGCCGCACGTGAAATCCGGGCGGGCGCGGTGATCGCCTACCCGACGGAAGCGGTCTGGGGCCTGGGCTGCGACCCGTGGAACGAGGACGCGGTGTATCGCCTGCTGGCGCTGAAGTCGCGGCCTGTAGATAAAGGGTTGATCCTGGTAGCCGACAACATCCGCCAGTTCGACTTCCTGTTCGAGGATTTCCCCGAAGACTGGATAGACCGCATGGGCAGCACCTGGCCGGGGCCGAACACGTGGTTGGTGCCGCATCAGGACCTGTTGCCAGAGTGGGTGACCGGGCAGCATGACACGGTGGCGCTGCGGGTCAGCGACCACCCGTTGGTGCGGGAGCTGTGTGCATTGGTGGGGCCATTGATTTCGACCTCGTGCAACCCCGGCGGCCGCCCGGCGGCCAAGACCCGACTGCGGGTGGAGCAGTACTTCCATGGCCAGCTGGACCTGGTGCTGGGTGGGGCGTTGGGTGGGCGGAAGAACCCGAGCGTGATTCGTAACCTGGCAACTGGCGAGGTTGTGCGTCCGGGCTGATAGCGCTGGCCAGGGCTTGCCTTGCCTTTGGATTTGCAGCGCCTGTGAGACCGAGCGCCGTCCGCGCGGCACTCAGTCTCACAGGCGCTGCAAACCGCAAGGCGTACACATCGTCGCCCTAACGCACTCCCAACCAATCAAGGCAACAATACCGTCGACCCCACCGTCCTGCGCGCCGACAGCTCCGCCTGCGCCTTGGCCGCCTCGCTCAGCGGGTACCGCTGCTGGATATCCACAACCAGCTTGCCACTGCCAATCATCGCAAACAGATCATCAGCCATGGCCTGGGTGTTCTCGGCATTGTTGGCATAGCTCGCCAGGGTCGGCCGGGTCACGTACAGCGAACCCTTCTGCGCCAGGATGCCCAGGTTCACCCCGCTCACCGCGCCCGAGGCATTGCCGAAACTTACCATCAAACCACGCGGCTGCAGGCAGTCCAGCGAGGTCAGCCAGGTGTCGGCGCCCACCCCGTCATACACCACCGGGCATTTCTTGCCGTCAGTCAGCTCCAACACCCGCTTGGCCACGTCCTCATGGCTGTAGTCGATGGTCGCCCACGCCCCCAGCGTCTTGGCCCGTGCGGCTTTCTCGGCAGAACTGACGGTGCCGATCAGCTTGGCCCCCAGCGCCTTGGCCCACTGGCACGCCAACGAACCCACGCCGCCGGCCGCTGCATGGAACAGGATCACGTCGCCTGGCTTCACCGCGTAGGTCTGCTTCAACAGGTACTGTACGGTCAATCCCTTGAGCATCACCGCCGCCGCCTGCTCGAAGCTGATGTTGTCAGGCAGTTTGACCAGGTTGGCCTCCGGCAGTGTATGCACTTCGCTGTACGCACCCAGCGGGCCACCGGCATGGGCGACGCGGTCGCCGACCTTCAGGCGGGTCACGCCCTCGCCCACCGCCTCGACCACACCCGCCGCCTCGGTACCCAGCCCGGAGGGCAGCGATGGCGGTGCATACAGCCCGCTGCGGTAGTAGGTGTCGATGAAGTTCAGGCCGATCGCATGGTTACGCACACGCACCTGCTGCGGCCCGGGCGGAGCGGGTTCGAATTCCACAAACTGCAGCACTTCCGGGCCGCCATGCTGGCTGAACTGGATACGCTTGGCCATCTCGCACTCCTGTAGTCGGGATCGGGAAAGGCCTTCTATCGGACGCCTTTGCTTGATCGCCGTCAACTGCGGCACGCGCGCTGGCGGTGGTATGCTACGCGGCGAATTATTCCCTGCCCGTTCCTGGTGACCCGATGACTAGCCGCACCGAGGCCGTGAAAGCCTATCTGCTCGACCTGCAAGACCGCATCTGCTCTGCCCTCGAAACAGAAGACGGCGGTGCCTGCTTCGTCGAGGACGCCTGGGTGCGCGAGGCCGGTGGCGGCGGCCGTACACGGGTGATCGGCGACGGCAAGGTGATCGAGAAAGGCGGGGTCAATTTCTCTCACGTATTCGGTGCCGGCCTGCCGCCGTCGGCCAGCGCCCATCGCCCCGAACTGGCGGGGCGTGGCTTCGAGGCCCTGGGCGTGTCGCTGGTGATCCACCCGCACAACCCGCATGTGCCTACCTCCCACGCCAACGTGCGCTTCTTCATTGCCGAAAAGGAAGGTGAAGAAGCCGTGTGGTGGTTCGGCGGAGGTTTCGACCTGACCCCCTATTACGGCAACGAGGAAGACTGTATCCACTGGCACCGCGTGGCCGAGCAGGCCTGCGCGCCGTTCGGTGCCGACGTGTACCCGCGCTACAAGGCCTGGTGCGACCGTTACTTCCATCTCAAGCACCGTGGCGAGCCGCGCGGTATTGGCGGGCTGTTCTTCGATGACCTGAACGAATGGGACTTCGATACCTGCTTTGCCTTCGTGCGCGCCATTGGCGATGCCTACATCAACGCCTACCTGCCGATCGTCCAGCGTCGCAAGAACACGCCATACACCCCGCAACAGC
The DNA here is from genome assembly GCF_052041995.1 of Pseudomonas sp. SMV7. Taxonomy (NCBI): domain Bacteria; kingdom Pseudomonadati; phylum Pseudomonadota; class Gammaproteobacteria; order Pseudomonadales; family Pseudomonadaceae; genus Pseudomonas; species Pseudomonas sp. SMV7. Next base: position 218,469 of record NZ_JBKGGT010000003.1, read on the forward strand.
GCGAGTTCCAGGAATACCGCCGTGGCCGCTATGTGGAGTTCAACCTGGTCTACGACCGTGGCACCCTGTTCGGTCTGCAATCGGGCGGGCGTACCGAGTCCATTCTCATGTCGCTGCCGCCGCAGGTCCGCTGGGGCTACGACTGGAAGGCCGTGCCCGGCAGCGAGGAAGCACGCCTGACTGAATATTTCCTGCAGGACCGTGACTGGCTCGGCCAGTAAGCCTGTGCACAACGAAGGAACCGCCATGGACCAGTACGTCGTTTTCGGTAACCCCGTCGGCCACAGCAAGTCGCCGCTGATCCACCGCCTGTTTGCCAAGCAGACCGGTGAGGACCTGGAATACGCTACCCTGCTGGCGCCGTTGGACGAGTTCAGCGATTGTGCACGCGGCTTTTTCAAGCAAGGCAGCGGCGCCAATGTCACCGTGCCGTTCAAGGAAGAGGCCTACCGCCTGTGCGACAGCCTGACCCCACGCGCCCAGCGCGCCGGCGCGGTGAATACGCTGAGCAAGCTGGCCGACGGTACGCTGCAGGGCGACAACACCGATGGCGCTGGCCTGGTGCGTGACCTGACGGTGAATGCCGGGGTCGAGTTGGCAGGCAAGCGCATCCTGATCCTCGGTGCTGGCGGCGCCGTGCGTGGCGTGCTGGAGCCGCTCCTGGCGCACAAGCCGCAGTCGCTGGTCATTGCCAACCGCACCGTGGAAAAGGCCGAGCAGTTGGCGCGGGAGTTCGATGCGCTAGGGCCGGTGGTGGCCAGCGGTTTCGCCTGGTTGCAGGAGCCGGTGGATGTGATCATCAATGCCACCTCGGCGAGCCTGGCCGGCGAGTTGCCGCCGATTGCCGACAGCTTGGTCGAAGCGGGTCGCACGGTTTGCTACGACATGATGTATGGCAAAGAGCCGACACCGTTTTGTCAGTGGGCGCAGAAGCTGGGGGCGGCAAAAGTGCTGGATGGGCTGGGGATGCTGGCTGAGCAGGCGGCTGAGGCATTCTTCGTCTGGCGTGGGGTGCGTCCGGATACGGCGCCTGTTTTGGCTGAACTGCGCCGACAGCTCGCTCGGGGCTGAAATCGCGGGGCTGCGTAGCAGCCCCAAAATATCAACCCAAGCTCACTCCTCAAACCGGATCGGACACAGCTCCGCCCCTTCCAGCTTCTGCAATTCCTCGATCACCTGCGGCCTGGCCCGATGCAGTGTCAGGCTCCCCCCTGCCCGGCGCAGCCGCCGCGCCTCGCGGTGCAACATATCCACACCCGAGTAATCGATGAAGTTCACTTGCCGCGCGTCGATCACCACATGCGGCCCCTGGCAGCGCTGCAAGCGCACCTGCAGGTAATGCGCGGCACCAAAGAATATCGACCCGCCGACTCGCAGCACATCCGCCTCGCCTTCACGGCTCTGCTGAACCCGTGGCCGCGAGGTACGCTTCAGATAGAAGAACAGCGACGCCAGCACCCCTGCATAGATCGCCGTCTGCAGCTCCAGCAACAACGTCGCTGCCGCCGTCAGTGCCATGACCAGGAATTCCGAACGGCTGACCCGGAACAGCGCGCGAATCGCGCGGTGGTCCACCAACCCCCAGCAGATCAGCAGAATGCTGCCGGCCATGGCCGGTATCGGCAGATGCGCAATCAGCCCGGCCCCGGCAACGGCGAACAGCGCCACCCACAGCGCCGAAAACACCCCGGCCAGGGGCGAGCGGGCGCCAGCGTCATAACTCAGCCCGGAGCGGGTGAAGGAGCCGGAAGACAGGTAACCGGAGAAAAACGCACCGACGATGTTCGACAGGCCCTGTGCGCGTATTTCCTGGTCTGCATCGACCAACTGCTCCGAACGTGCTGACAACGAGCGGGCGATCGACAGACTGGTAACCAACCCGAGCATGCCCACCGCCACGGCACTGGGCAGCAGGCGCAGGATCAGCTCCACATCCAGCAAGGGCAGCGGGCTGAACGGCGGTAGCTGGCCGGTGAACGCTGGCACGCGCGGCACATGGCCAAACACGCCGGGCAGCAACCAGGCCAGCAGGCTGACCAGCATCAGGCTGAGCAACAGGCTCGGCCAGCGTGGGCGCCAGAGCTTGAACACCACGCCGATCACCACGGTGGCCAGGCCCAGCACCAAGGAAGGCAAGTCTACCTCACCGGCGTGGTTGGCCAGGTCCTGCACGGTCTTCAGCGCAGTGGCCTGGCTGGGCAGGTCCATGCCCAGCAGGTTGGGTAACTGGCCCAGGGCAATGACGATGGCAGCGCCCAGGGTGAAGCCAAGCACCACGGAATGGGAGACGAAGTTGACCAGCGCGCCGAAGCGCAAGAGCCCAAGCAGCAACTGGAAGAGGCCGCCAAGGAAGGTCAGCAGTAGTACCAGGGTTACGTAGTCGGCGCTGCCGGCCACGGCCAGCGGGCTGATGCTGGCGTAGAGCACGATGGAAATGGCGGCGGTCGGGCCACAGATCAGGTGCCAGGACGAGCCCCACAGGCAGGCGATCAGCACCGGCACGATGGCGGCGTACAGGCCGTATTCGGCAGGCAGGCCGGCGATCAGGGCATAGGCGATGGATTGTGGCAGGGCGAGGATGGCACCGCTCAGGCCCACCAGCAGGTCCTGACGCAGGCTGCGGCCCGATTGGCGCGGCAACCAGGTGAGGAAGGGCAGCAGGTGGGCGAGGCGATGCATGCGATATCCAGGTTTCCGAAGATGCACTGTCCCCCGTGGGGGCGGGTTTACCCGCGCATGCTCTAACGCATCCGTGGGTGAACCCGCTCCCACAGGATCGGTTTAGAGCTTGGTTTTTACTGCTTTGGCAGCATCCTCGCCACCTTTGCTGCTGACCCCGGCCAACCACTGATCCAGCACTTCGGGATGTGCCTTCACCCAGGCCTTGGCCGCTTCGTCGACGCTGATCTTCTTGTCCACAACCTCAGCCATGATGGTGTTCTCCATATCCAGGGTGAACTTCAGGTTCTCCAGCAGCTTCGCCGCATTCGGGCAGGCTTGTGGATAACCCTTGCGGGTCAAGGTATAGACGTCGCCTTTGCTGCCGAACCACTGTTCCCCACCGGTCAGGTAATGCATTTTCAGCTTCACGTTCATCGGGTGCGGGGTCCAGCCAAGGAAGGTGATGAACTGCTGTTTTTTCACCGCCCGGTCGACCTGCGCCAGCATTGCCTGTTCGCTTGACTCCACCAGTTTCCACTGGCCAAGGTTGAATTCATTCTTGTCGATGATTTCCTTCAGCGACAGGTTGGCCGGGGCCCCGGAGCCAATCCCGTAAAGCTTCTTGTCGAACTGGTCGGCGTGTTTCTGCAGGTCGACAAAGTCCTTCACTCCGGCATTCCACACATAATCGGGCACTGCCAGGGTGAACTCGGTTCCTTCCAGGTTGCGCGACAGCTGCTTTACGTCGCCATTGGCGATGAACTTGTCATGAAAGCCCTGTTGCGCAGGCATCCAGTTACCGAGGAAGGCATCGATGCGGCCATCTTTGAGGCCGCCATAGATGATCGGTACAGCCAGGCTGTCGATCTTGACCTGGTAACCCAGGCTTTCCAGCAGCAGGCGGGCCACGGCGTTGGTCGAGGCGATGTCGCTCCAGCCCGGGTCGGCCAATTTAACGGTAGTGCATTGCGTGTCGCTGTCGGCGGCGTAAGCGGTGCCCACGCCCAGGCTCATGGCCAGGGCGAACACGGCGGCGGAGAACTTATGCATGGCGGCCTCTCTTTACTCATTCCAAGGGTGCGGGCTGTGGATAACGTGCCTTGCGCTCGAGGTCGTCGAGATCGATGTGGTTGCGCATGTACTGTTGGCTGGCGTCCACCCAGGGTTGGTGGTCCCAGCTTTTCAGCTTGCCGATGGCCAGCGCCTCGGCCACCAGGCGGCGGCGGCGCTGGCTGGCCAGCACTTGCTGGCGCAGGCTGGGGATATCCCAGCGTTGCTGTGCTTCATCGACAAATGCCTGCAGCAGCGCCTGATGATCCGGGCTGCTGGTGAGGTTCTCCCGCTCGTGCGGGTCGCGGCTCAGGTCATAGAGTAGGCATGGGTCGTCTTCGCTGTACACGAACTTGTACGGCCCGCGGCGGATCATCATCAGCGGCCCGACCGTGCCTTCGGCCATGTACTCGCCGATGACTTCGTCGTGGCCACCCTGCCCTTGCAAGTGGCCAAGCAGCGAGCGGCCGTCCAGGTGCAGGTTTTTATCCACAGACCCGCCAGCCAGTTCCACCAGCGTCGGCAGCAAGTCGCAGGTCGACACCGAGGCGTCCACGCGGCCTGCGGCGAAACGCTTCGGCGCGTGTATCAGCAGCGGCACCCGCGCCGACATCTCGAACCAGTGCATCTTGTACCAGAGGCCCCGCTCACCGAGCATGTCGCCGTGGTCGCCGGAGAACACGATCACGGTGTTGTTGGCCAGGTCGCATTCCTCGAGGGTTTGCAGCAGCTGGCCGATGTTGTCGTCGATGTAGCTGCAAGCGCCGAAGTAGGCGCGGCGAGCATCGCGGATCTTGTCCATCGGCAATGGCTTGTTCCACAGGTCGTAGACCTTCAGCAGGCGCTGCGAGTGGGGGTCGAGTTCCGCCTGCGCGAACTCGGCGCGGGGCATGGGGATATCCACACCCTCGTAGCGATCCCAGTAGCGCCTGGGGATGGTGTACGGGTCGTGCGGGTGGGTCATCGACACGGTCAGGCAGAACGGTCGGCCATGGTTTTCGCGAACGTGGTCGTACAGGTACTGGCGCGCCTTGAACAGCACTTCTTCGTCGAAATCCAGCTGGTTGGTACGCACGCACGGGCCGGCCTGCAGCACCGAGGACATGTTGTGATACCAGCTTGGGCGCACATCCGGTTCATCCCAGTTCACCGCCCAGCCGTAGTCTGCCGGGTAGATATCGCTGGTCAGACGTTCTTCGTAGCCATGCAACTGGTCCGGGCCACAGAAGTGCATCTTGCCCGACAGTGCGGTGCGGTAGCCCAGGCGGCGCAGGTAGTGGGCGTAGGTCGGCACATCGGCGGGGAAGTCGGCGGCGTTGTCGTAGGCGCCGATGCGGCTGGGCAACTGGCCGCTGACCAGGGTGAAACGGGACGGGGCGCACAATGGGCTGTTGCAGTAGGCGGCGTCGAACACCACCGCCTGCTCGGCCAGGCGGCTCAGATGTGGCATCTGGATCGGCGAAGGGGCGTAGATCGGCAGCAAGGGCGCGGCCATCTGGTCGGCCATGATGAACAGGATATTCGGGCGCGTCATGGTGGCTTCCATCGTTGAGAGTTATGCGAACCGCTTGCCTACCAAGATGCGACTGTGGATAACATGGGTAAAGCCCATGGCGAACAATGACCAGGATTAGCCAGACTTATGTTTGACCATCTCGCCGATTTGTCGCTGGATACCTTGCGCGTGTTCGAGGCCGCTGCGCGGCTGCGTGGCTTCACTGCTGCGGCGCTGGAGCTGGGCACCACGCAGCCGGCGGTGAGCCAGCAGGTCAAACGGCTGGAGGCTCAGTTGGGCACGCGCTTGTTCGACCGCATTTACCGGGGCATCGAGCTGACCGAAGCTGGCCAGGTGTTGTTCGAACAGGTGCATCAGGCCCTGCAGGCCATGGATGACGGCGTCGCTGAAGTCTGCGGGAAAGGCCAGCGCGAGGTGCTGCAGGTAGCGACCGACTTCGCTTTTGCGGCGTTCTGGCTGATGCCACGGTTGCAGCGCTTTCACCAGGCTTATCCACAGGTTGATGTAAGCCTGGTGACGGGTGAACGCAGCCAGGGCATGTTGCGCCCGGACATTGATGTGGCAGTGCTGTTTGGTGACGGGCGCTTCCACCAGGGCGAGAGCCGCTGGCTGTTCGATGAAGAGGTTTTTCCGGTCTGCAGCCCGCGGCTGATTCATGGCAAACCCTTGTCAGCCGAGGCTTTGCAACGATTGCCGTTGTTGCACCTGAAGGGCGAGCAGGCCAGCCGCTGGTTCGACTGGGCGGGGGTGTTTCGTGGGTTTGGCGTGGCCAGCCCGCCGCCGCCGGGGCAGCTGCGGTTTGATAACTATACCTTGCTGATTCAGGCGGCGATCGCCGGCCAGGGCGTGGCGATTGGCTGGGGGCATCTGGTGGACGGGTTGGTTGAGCAAGGGCTGTTGTGTCGACCTCTGGAAGGGAGTTTGCGTTCGGCGCGTGGGTATTACGCAGTGTTGCCGCCGCGCAAGCGGCGTGGGGCGTTGATAGAGCGATTTGTGGATTGGCTGGAGCGGGAGCGCAGTCTTTGAGATCTTGAGGCCGCTGCGCAGCAGCCCCGGCAATCTAGACCACAAAGTTCAGATGCTCGCCCCGGTGCAAATCCAGTTCCAGCATATCCACCATTCCCGCCGCGATCCTCGCCAAGTGCCGCAACGGTTCTGCCAACCCAGGCTCCAGCGTGCCCTCGGTACTGCGAAAATGCTCCATCCCCAACCCTGGCAGCTCCGGCGGCGAATTGATCAATGTCCACTGCAAGGCGCTGCGCTGCAACCCATCGACCATCTGGTCCATGCATTTCTGCTCCGCCTCACTGTGCTTGGCCGGCTTGTCCAGCACATCGAAATCGCCCACCAGCAACAGCCGGCGTATAGTCGTGCGCTTGAGCCCAGCCACCAGCGCCTCGCTCATGCGCGCCTGGCCTGGCAGGTCGCCCGGCGCCAGTGTCGATAACAGGGCAATCACCGCCGAACCGCCTGCCGCACCCTGTTCCGCCTGGTCGGCATCGCCCAGCCCGCCTATCTTGAAATGCAGGCCCGGGCGCGGCGCGTGGCGGTTCAGGTCATTCACCACGGCCGTGACTTCGTGCTGGCGCGACAGCAGCTCTACCATCAAGGCATAGCCCAGGCTGTTTTCAGGCCCGAACAGGACCAGCTTGAACACGGGCGTTTCGGCGTTTTTCACGGCATCACTCCCTTTGCAGGTGGTGAGGTTTGGACCGTAATCAGGAGTTATCGTGCAAAGAATCAAGGGTTACCACGCCCACGTGTATTACGACGCAGCGACCATGGCGCAGGCCCGTGAGTTGTGCGAGGAGGCTGCGCGACTGTTCCCGGTGACCATGGGGCGCATGCATCAGAAGCCGGTGGGGCCGCACCCGGACTGGAGCTGCCAGTTGGCGTTCGGGCCGGAGGTGGTAGGGGTGGTGTTGCCTTGGTTGGCGTTGTATCGCAAGGGGCTGGTGGTGTTCATGCACCCGCTGACCGGGGATGAACTGGCGGACCATCGGGACCATGCGATCTGGATGGGGGCTGTAAGGCCTTTGGATCTGTCTATTTTTGGGGGCTGAGGCTCTGTTGCTTACGAGGGCCTCTTCGCGGGCACGCCCGCTCCCACAGGGATATCACAGGGCCTGAGTACGGCGCTGTACCTGTGGGAGCGGGTATGCCCGCGAAGAGGGCGACGCAGATCAGCGGCGAGCGCCGCGCACCCCTTCAGCCAGTGCCGAGCACAGGCTCAGCACATCGTTCACTGCCTGCTCGGCACTCTTGGCCTGGGCGATCTTGTCGACCAGCGCCGAACCCACCACCACACCGTCCGCCAGGCGGGCGATGTTCGCCGCCTGCTCCGGCGTACGAATGCCGAAGCCTACGCTGATCGGCAGGTCGGTATGCCGACGCAGGCGGGCAATGGCCTCGGTCACGTGTTCGGTGGTCGCCGAGCCGGCACCGGTCACACCGGCCACCGACACGTAGTAGACGAACCCGGAGCTGCGCTCCAGCACGCGCGGCAGGCGCGCATCGTCGGTGGTCGGGGTGGTCAGGCGGATGAAGTCGATGCCTGCGGCCTGGGCCGGGGTGGCCAGTTCGGCGTCGTGCTCTGGCGGCAGGTCGACGATGATCAGGCCATCGACGCCCGCTTGCCTGGCTTCGGCCACGAACTGTTCCACGCCAAAGCGGTGGATCGGGTTGTAGTAGCCCATCAATACGATCGGGGTGGTCTGGTTTTCCACACGGAAATCGCGAACCATCTGCAGGGTCTTGGCCAGCGTCTGGCCGGCTTCCAGGGCCCGCAGGGTGGCCAGCTGGATGGCCACGCCATCGGCCATCGGGTCAGTGAATGGCATGCCCAGTTCGATCACGTCGGCGCCGGCTGCCGGCAGGCCCTTCAGGATCTGCAGCGAGGCGTCATAGCCAGGGTCGCCCGCAGTAATGAAGGTGACCAGTGCCGAGCGGCCTTCGGCCTTCAGCTCGGCGAAGCGTTGTTCAAGACGGCTCATGCCTGTTTCTCCTGGGCGGCCATGTGGTTCATGACGGTTTGCATGTCTTTGTCGCCGCGGCCCGAGAGGCACACGACCATCAGGTGGTCCTTGGGCAGCTTCGGTGCACGCTTGATCGCTTCGGCCAGCGCATGGGAGCTTTCCAGGGCCGGGATGATGCCTTCGAGGCGGCAGGTGGCGTGGAACGCATCCAGCGCCTCATCGTCGGTGATGCTGACGTATTCCACACGTTTCACTTCGTGCAGGTAGGCGTGCTCCGGGCCGATGCCCGGGTAGTCCAGGCCGGCGGAAATCGAGTGGGCGTCGGTGATCTGGCCATCCGCATCCTGCAGCAGGTAGGTGCGGTTGCCATGCAGCACGCCTGGGACGCCGCCGTTGAGGCTGGCAGCATGCTTGTCGGTATGCACACCGTGGCCACCAGCTTCGACGCCGATGATCTGCACGCTCGGTTCTTCAAGGAATTCATGGAACAGGCCCATGGCGTTGGAGCCGCCGCCGACGCAGGCGACCAGGCTGTCCGGCAGGCGGCCTTCCTTCTCTTGCAACTGGGCGCGGGTTTCCTTGCCGATGATCGACTGGAAGTCGCGGACCATTGCCGGGTACGGGTGTGGGCCGGCCACGGTACCGATCAGGTAGAAGGTGTCTTCGACGTTGGTGACCCAGTCGCGCAGGGCCTCGTTCATGGCGTCTTTCAGGGTACCGGTACCTGCGGTGACCGGAACAATTTCGGCGCCCAGCAGCTTCATGCGGAATACGTTGGCCTGCTGGCGCTCGATGTCGGTGGCGCCCATGTAGATCACGCAAGGCAGGCCGAAGCGGGCCGCGACGGTAGCGGTCGCCACGCCGTGCATGCCGGCACCGGTTTCGGCGATCAGGCGCTTCTTGCCCATGCGCTTGGCCAGCAGTACCTGGCCGATGCAGTTGTTCACCTTGTGCGCGCCGGTGTGGTTCAACTCTTCACGCTTGAAGAAGATCTTGGCGCCGCCGCAGTGTTCGGTCAGGCGCTCGGCGAAGTACAGCGGGTTGGGGCGGCCAATGTAGTCGCGCTGGAAATACGCCAGCTCTTCAAGGAATTTCGGGTCAGCCTTGGCTGACTCGTATTCGCGGGCCAGGTCCAGCACCAGAGGCATCAGGGTTTCGGCCACGTAGCGGCCGCCGAACGAGCCGAACAGGCCGTTGGCGTCGGGGCCGGGGCGGTATTGGGACTGGGTCATGGGGCGCTCCAGGGCGTAATGGATGAGTGATGGGCTTTACTCTAACCACGACAGGCCCGGCTGAAAACCGATAAGATTGCGCAAACTTGTCAGGAAAACTCACAGGTACCATGGCCCACGACCTCCCTCCCCTCAATGCCCTGCGGGCCTTCGAGGCCACCGCCCGGCTGAATAGTGTCAGCCAGGCGGCTGAAGCGCTGCACGTTACCCATGGCGCAGTCAGCCGGCAACTCAAGGTGCTTGAGGAGCACTTGGGCGTTGCCCTGTTCATCAAGGATGGACGCGGCATCAAACTCACAGATGCCGGTGTGCGTCTGCGTGATGCCAGCGGCGAAGCGTTCGACCGGCTGCGCGGCGTATGTGCCGAACTCAGCCGAGACGTGAGTGAGGCACCATTCGTCCTGGGTTGCTCAGGCAGCTTGTTGGCGCGCTGGTTCATACCGCGGCTGGGGCGGCTGAAAGCCGATTTGCCCGAGCTGCGCCTGCACCTGTCGGCAGGCGAAGGCGACCTCGACCCGCGGCGGCCGGGGTTGGATGCGCTGTTGGTGTACGCCGAACCGCCATGGCCGGCGGACATGCAAGTGCACATGCTGGCCGAGGAGCGCATCGGGCCGGTGCTCAGCCCGCATTATTCCGGTTTCGAGCGCTTGCAGGGGGCGCCTGCCAGCGCCCTGCTCGACGAAGCCCTGCTGCACACCACCTCGCGCCCGCAGGCTTGGCCGACCTGGGCGGCGGAACAAGGGCTGAATCCGGCGGCACTGCAGCATGGGCAGGCCTTCGAGCATTTGTATTACCTGCTGGAAGCGGCGGTGGCAGGCTTGGGCGTAGCCATTGCACCACAGCCGCTGGTCGCCGATGACCTGCGGGCCGGGCGCCTGAATGCGCCTTGGGGCTTTTCCCCCACTACTGCAGTGCTGGCGTTGTGGGTGCCCCGGCGCGCCGCGGACGGGCGCGCCGAGCAGCTGGCGCAGTGGCTACGTGCCGAACTGGCCAGCCAAGGCGCCTAGTTGCGCTTGCACAGCAGGTAGGCCGCCAGCAGGCCCAGTGCACCGATGGCGACGCCTGCCGTGGTGTAGGGGTGCTGCTGGGCGTAGTCACGGGTAGCGATGCCGGTCTGGCGGGTACGTTGCTTCACTTCTTCGTAGGCATCGCTCAACAGGCTCCGAGAATGACGAAGGGCGCTTTCGGCGCTGCTGCGGATGGCCTTGACCGACTTCTGGGACTCTTCCGAAGCGTCATGCTTGAGGCTTTCCAGGCTCTTCAGCAGGCTTTCGATCTCGGCTTCCATGCTTTCCAGGGACGCTTTACGCAGCGAATTGCGGTGCATGTTGACTCTCCTTCGCGTTGTGGGCTGTAGAGGTTGCGACTGCCAAGCGAAGCGAAAGTGCGATCGAACTTTCCACATTCGTGCCGGCTCGCAGGTAAACGCTGCCTGCGCTGCTAGGCTCAATCACACCGTCATCCAAGGAGAGTGCTCATGACCGACCATCACACGTACAAGAAGATCGAGCTGGTAGGGTCTTCGACCACCAGCATAGAAGAGGCGATCAACAATGCCCTCGCCGAAGCCGGCAAGAGCATCAAGCACTTGGAGTGGTTCGAGGTGGTCGACACCCGTGGCCATATTCGCGACAACAAGGCGGCGCACTTCCAGGTCACGCTGAAGGTCGGCTTCCGTATCGCCAACAGCTGAAATGTTACCGGGCTGGATGAGTCCGGCAGGATGGGATATTCAAGAAGCGGGCGCCTCGGCAGGCGCCCTTTCTGATCGGGTCTGCACAAGGAAGCAATCGATGAACAAACTGATTCTGGCGCTGGGGCTGATGGGCCTGGCCAGTGGTGCGTTGGCAGCAGGCAAGCCCTGCGAGGAGCTGAAGGCGGAGATTGCCGCCAAGCTGGATGCCAAGGGGGTTCAGGGATACACCCTGGAGGTCGTGGAGAAGGGCGAACCGGCGGGCAAGGTGATTGGTAGCTGCGAGGCCGGCACCAAGGAGATCGTGTACCGCCGTGGCTGATGGCATGGCGTCATCGCCGGCCAGATAGGCGCTGACCGTGGCGCTTTCGGTGTAGGCGCGGCCGTGTGTCGAGAAGGGCCGCGCCTGCAACTGACCGCGCCGGGTTTGCCGGCGCCGAAGGTCACTCGGCCCTGAGGGCCTGCGCCAGCAGTTCATAGGACCGCACCCGGTCGGCATGCTCATACAGGTCACAGGTAAAGATCAGCTCGTCCGCCCCGGTCTGCTCCAGCAGCACTTCCACTTTGGCCCGCACTTTCTGCGGGCTACCAATCATCGCCAGGCCCAGGAAGCTGCCCACCGCATCCCGCTCATGCGGTAGCCACAGGCCATCCATGCTTGCCACCGGCGGCTTCTGCATCAGGCTCTGCCCGCGTATCAGCGCCAGGATGCGCTGATACACCGAGGTGGCCAGGTATTCGGCCTTTTCATCGGTTTCAGCCACGACCATGGGAATGCCCAGCATCACGTACGGCTTGTCCAGCGTGGTCGAGGGCTTGAAGTGGTTGCGGTACACGCGAATCGCCTCGTGCATGTAGCGTGGTGCGAAGTGCGAGGCGAAGGCGTAGGGCATGCCGCGCATGCCGGCCAACTGGGCACTGAACAGGCTGGAGCCAAGCAGCCACATGGGCACATCGGTATCGTGCCCTGGCACCGCGATGACTTTCTGGTCATCGGTACGCGGGCCGAGATAACGCGACAGCTCCTCGACATCGTCCGGGAAGTCGTCCGGGCCGCCAGCACGGTCGCGGCGCAGGGCGTAGGCGGTCATCTGGTCGGAACCCGGTGCGCGGCCCAGGCCAAGGTCGATGCGCCCCGGGTACAGGCTGGCCAGGGTGCCGAACTGTTCGGCGATCACCAGCGGTGCATGGTTGGGCAGCATGACCCCGCCGGAACCCACGCGAATGCTCGAAGTACCGCCGGCCAGGTAGCCGATCAATACAGCAGTAGCCGAGCTGGCGATGCCGTCCATGTTGTGGTGCTCAGCCACCCAGAAGCGGTGGTAGCCAAAGCGTTCGACGTGTTGCGCCAGGTCCAGCGAGTTGCGTAGCGACTGCGCCGGGCCGGCGTCGGCGCGCACCGGCACCAGGTCGAGGGTGGATATTTTCAGGTCACGCAGCTGTGTCATGGAGCCTCCGCAGAAGTGGTTGGCCAGAGGCCTTTTTGACTCTGTATGGGCGCATTCGTTGGATTCAATGCCTGCGGTCAGATTGCGCTGAACTTGCCCGGCGCGACAGGCCTCTGAACCGGTAGACGTCTGTAACCCATTGACCAGGAGGGAGCATGAAAAAGACAGCATCGGCGATCTGGCAAGGTGGCCTGAAGGACGGCAAGGGCCTGCTTTCCACGGAAAGCGGGGCGCTCAAGCAGAACCCCTATGGCTTCAATACCCGTTTCGAAGGGTCGCCCGGAACCAACCCGGAGGAGCTGATCGGAGCGGCACATGCTGGCTGTTTCTCGATGGCGCTGTCGATGATGCTGGGTGACGCGGGGCTGACCGCCGAGCGGATCGACACGGCTGCCGAGGTGACACTCGACAAGCAACCTGATGGCTTTGCCATTACCGCCGTACACCTGGTGTTGCGGGCCAAGGTGCCCGGGGCAAGCGAGGCGCAGTTCCTGGATATCGCCAACAAGGCCAAGGCCGGCTGCCCAGTGTCCAAGGTGCTGAACGCCAAGATCAGCCTGGATGCGGCGCTGGTGGGTTGAAGCGGTGCAATGGGGGCAGTTTGCTGTAGGCTAGACCGCGTCGGCAGCATGCTGCCCTTTGAGGAGCCGTTTCATGATACGCGTAGCAATCGCCGTGTTGGCTTCCCTGGTCGCCACCTCTGCGTTGGCGGCGGTAAAGCCGTGCGAGGAGCTCAAGGCCGAGATCGAGGCCAAGATACAGGCCCAGGGGGTTGCCTCCTACACCTTGGAGATCGTGCCCAATAGCGAGGTCAAGGACCCGAACATGGTCGTCGGGACCTGCGATGGCGGGACCAGGAAGATCATCTACCAGAAGAATGATCAGTAGCTTCGCAACCTCGGGGCTGCGCTGCAGCTCCGAGGTTCAGGGGATGCAGAACACTTCGCTGGGTTCGTTGACCACCACCTTGCGGTTGCCGTCATACAACAGCACCTGCGGCTCCATCACCGGCGCCCTTGCCTCCAGGCGGTAGCGTTCACCGGCCTTGAAGTCGTCGAAGCGCACGGTCAGGTAGCAGGTGCGGTCTCTGGGGTCGGTAGTGATGCCGCCTGAGTAGATCTCGTAATCGAAACGCACGACCAGCTCGTGTTTGCCGGGCGTTACCTGGAAGTAACGGCCATCATCCAGACGCTTGCCGTCGAGGCGGTCGGCCATGATTACCCTGCCTGGGGTCATGGTGTAGAGGTCGACCCAGGCCTGCTTGGGGTCGACGGGCGGCAAGGGGCTGGCGCAGGCCCCCAGGGTACTGAGAGCGATCAGCATCATCGGCTGGCGCATGGCAAGACTCCCGCTTGCGATTCACAAGGTACAAGCATAGCGCCATTTATGCGTGTCAGCTGTGCTGGCAGCCCGCAGGCAAGCCCTGCCCGACCAGCTTTTGCTGGTGATCGTAGAGCTTGATCCAGGGGCGGAAACCGATGCTGCCCGCCTGCAGCTGGTAGCGCTGGCCGGCGCTGAAGTCCTTGAAGGTCAGCTTGACCTGGCAATCGCGCCACAGCGGCTCTTCGACCGGGCCGATATTGCTGGGGGTGACCGGAAACTGGTAGCGCACGGTCAGCTCGTGGCTGCCAGGCGGTACTTCGAAATAACGGCTGTCGGCCCAGTCTCGTTCATCGACTTGCAGCGCATGCAGCGAGGTATTGTCGTACGGGGTGAGGTCGATCCAGGCCTGGTTCGGGTCTGGGTCTGGCAGGGTCGAGCAGGCGGATATCAGCAACAGTGAGCCGGCGACCAACAGTGCACGCATGGCGAAACTCCCCCTTGGCGAGATAGTCTTGGAGTGAAACGGCCTAGAGCGAGTCTGACGTACCGGATGCTTCGATTTTTTCTTGTTCAGCGCTCGGGCCATGGGGCACTCGACCGCATTTTCACCCGTTTGGTTCCCACGCTTGCCGCGCTCCTGCTGAACGGTTGCGCCAGTGTGGCCTATTACGGGCAGTTGGCCGAAGGCCAGTGGCAACTGCTGCGCGCCCGTCAGTCGGTGGAGCGGGTAGTGGCCGACCCTGCTACCCCGCCGCAATTGCGTGAGCGCCTGACGCATGCCGAGCAGGCACGCGTGTTTGCCAGCCAGCAGCTGAAGCTGCCGGACAACCGCAGCTACCGGGTCTATGTGGAACTTGGCCGGCCCTATGTGGTGTGGAATGTGTTCGCCACCCCCGAGCTGTCACTGCAGCCGGTCACGCACTGCTTTCCGATCGCAGGCTGTGTAGCGTATCGCGGCTACTACCAGCTCGGTGCCGCGCGTGGAGCGGCAGCGTTGATGCGCCAGGACGGCATGGATGTTTACGTGAGTGGCGTGGAAGCCTACTCGACCCTGGGCTGGTTCGATGACCCGATCCTGTCGTCGATGGTGGGCTGGGGTGATGAGCGCCTGGCCACGCTGATTTTCCATGAACTGGCACACCAGCGCTTCTATGTGCAGGACGACACCGCGTTCAACGAGTCATTCGCCTCCTTCGTCGAGCAGGAAGGTACGCGGCAATGGCGCATGGCGCGTGGGCTTGCAGCGGTTGATCGGACCCAGGGGCAGCAACGTGACCAGTTCACCCGGCTGGTGCTGGCCAGCCGCGAGCGATTGCAGGCCATTTATGCCGGGCCGTTGGATGATGCGCACAAGCGAAAGGCCAAGCAGGCTGAGTTCGCACGGCTAAGGCGGGAGTATCGGCAGCTGCGTGATGGCCAGTGGGGCGGTGACAAGCGTTACGACGCCTGGATGTATGGGCCGATGAACAATGCCAAGCTGTTGCCGTTCGGGTTGTATGACCAGTGGGTGCCAGCGTTCGCGGCGCTGTTTCGCGAGGTGGGTGGGGACTGGGCGCGGTTCTATGAGCGGGTGGAGCAGTTGGGAAGGCTGCCGATCGAGGAGCGGAAGGCGGCGTTGCAGCGGTTGATGGTTGACCCATCAGGTGTTGCGGCCCATCGCGATGCAAAGCCTATGCGGTCCTGGTAGGAGCGGCCTTGCGTCGCGATGGGCTGTACAGCAGCCCCATCGCCCTCAAGCCTGGAGAAACGCCCGATGCATTTCAGCCAAGGTTGCAAAGTGATAGGCGGGTTCCTCCGCCATCAACTCCTCCTGGCTGCCAAACCCATACCCCACCGCCACTGCCTGCAAGCCGTTGCTGCGTGCACCGATCAGGTCATGCTTGCGGTCACCGATCATCAGCGTCTGCGCCGGGTCGAGCCCTTCTTCGTCCAGCAGATGGCGAATCAGCTCGACCTTGTTGGTGCGCGTGCCGTCCAGTTCACTGCCGTAGATCACCTTGAAATGGTGGTCGAAGGCGAAGTGGCGGGCAATTTCACGGGCGAATTCCCAAGGTTTGGAGGTGGCGATATACAGTGTGCGCCCTTGTTTGTTCAGGGCTGCGAGCAGTTCCGGCACACCTTCGAACACCAGGTTTTCATACAGGCCGGTGACGCGGAAGCGTTCCCGGTAGAAATTCACCGCTTCCCAGGCCTTGGCCTCGTCGAAGCTGTAGAACTGCATGAACGCCTGCAGCAAGGGCGGACCGATGAAGTGCTCGAGGCGGGCCAGGTCCGGCTCGTCGATGCCCAGCTTGGCCAGGGCGTACTGGATCGAGCGGGTGATGCCCAGGCGTGGGTCGGTCAGCGTACCGTCGAGGTCGAAGAGGATGTTCTGCTGGTGCATTTACATAGGTTCCACTTGAGTGCTGCGTGGCCTTCTTCGCGGGCTCGCCCGCTCCCACAGGTACAGCGCTGGCCTTGAAGACTCCACTAGACCTGTGGGAGCGGGCAAGCCCGCGAATGCGGTCATTCTGGTTGATCGAAGCCTTCGGCCAGGTGCTGGTCCTTGAGCTTCACATAGTTGCTGGCGCTGTAGGCAAAGAACGCATGCTCCTTGTCATTCAGCAGCCGGGCCTGTTTCGCCGGGCTGCCCATGTACAGGTAGCCGCTGACCAGGCGTTTGCCCGGCGGTACCAGGCTGCCGGCGCCAATGATCACTTCGTCCTCGACGATGGCGCCATCCATGATGGTGCTGCCCATGCCGACCAGGATGCGGTTGCCCAGGGTGCAGCCATGCAACATGACCTTGTGGCCGATGGTCACCTCGTCGCCGATGATCAGCGGGAAACCGTCAGGGTTGAACGGGCTGGCGTGGGTGATGTGCAGGACACTGCCGTCCTGCACGCTGGTGCGTGCGCCGATGCGGATACGGTGCATGTCGCCGCGCACCACGGTCAGCGGCCACACCGAGCTGTCCTCGCCGATCTCCACGTCGCCCAGCACCACCGCCGAACGGTCGACGAAGGCCCGTGGTCCAACTTTCGGAGTGTGTTGCTGGAAGCTTCGGATGGCCATGATAGCGTCTCTCATCTGTGCCGATAGGCAGGCTGCCTGCTGCGGTCGGCGTCGATTGTAATTAAGATGGGGGAGTGTTTCTTCTGCCAAGGTATCCAAACCGTGAGTGCGAACAACCCGCTTCTGCAGTCCTACGATCTGCCGCCCTTCTCGCAAATCCGTGCCGAACACGTATTGCCGGCGATCGAAGCGATCCTGGCCGACAACCGTAAAGCCATTGCCGAGATCCTCGAAAAGCAAGGCAAGAACCCCACCTGGGCCGGCCTGGTGCTGGCCATGGACGAACTGAACGACCGCCTGGGCGCCGCCTGGAGCCCGGTCAGCCACCTCAATGCAGTGTGCAACAGCCCGGAGCTGCGCGAGGCCTATGAGTCGTGCCTGCCGGCGCTCAGCGCCTACTCTACCGAACTCGGGCAGAACCGTGCGCTGTTCGAAGCCTACCAGGCGCTGATCGACAGCCCGGAGGCCGCCGGCTTCGACGTGGCGCAAAAGACTATCCTCGAGCATGCCCTGCGTGACTTCCGCCTGTCGGGTATCGACCTGCCGGCGGACAAGCAGCAGCGCTACGCCGAAGTACAGAGCAAGCTCAGCGAGCTGGGCAGCCGCTTCTCCAACCAGTTGCTCGACGCCACCCAGGCCTGGACCAAGCACGTGACCGACGAAGCCGCACTCGCCGGCCTGACCGACTCGGCCAAGGCGCAGATGGCGGCAGCAGCCCAGGCCAAGGGGCTCGACGGCTGGCTGATCACCCTCGAGTTCCCCAGCTACTACGCGGTGATGACCTACGCCGACGACCGCGCCCTGCGCGAAGAGCTGTATGCCGCCTACTGCACCCGTGCCTCGGACCAGGGCCCGAATGCCGGCCAGTTCGACAATGGCCCGGTGATGCAGGAAATCCTCGCCCTGCGCCAGGAGCTGGCCGAACTGCTGGGCTACAGGAATTATGCCGAGCTGAGCCTGGCCACCAAGATGGCCGAGTCCAGCGACCAGGTGCTGAGCTTCCTGCGCGACCTGGCCAAGCGTTCCAAGCCGTTCGCCGCACAGGACCTGGCGCAGCTCAAGGCCTATGCCGCCGAGCAGGGCTGCCCGGAACTGGCCAGCTGGGACGCCGGTTACTTCGGCGAAAAACTGCGCGAGCAGCGCTACAGTGTGTCGCAGGAAGCCCTGCGCGCCTACTTCCCGATCGACAAGGTGCTGGGTGGCCTGTTCAGCATCGTGCAGCGCCTGTACGGCATTGAAATCGCTGAACTCAAGGGTTTCGACAGCTGGCACCCGGACGTGCGCCTGTTCGAGATCAAGGAAAACGGCCAGCACGTCGGCCGCTTCTTCTTCGACCTGTACGCGCGCGCCAACAAGCGTGGTGGTGCCTGGATGGACGGCGCGCGTGACCGCCGCCGCACCGCCGATGGCCGGTTGCAGAGCCCGGTGGCCAACCTGGTCTGCAACTTCACTCCGGCAGCCCCGGGCAAGCCGGCCTTGTTGACCCACGACGAAGTGACCACGCTGTTCCACGAATTCGGTCACGGCCTGCACCACCTGCTGACCCGCATCGAGCATGCCGGTGTTTCCGGCATCAACGGCGTGGCCTGGGACGCTGTCGAGCTGCCCAGCCAGTTCATGGAAAACTGGTGCTGGGAGCCTGAAGGCCTGGCGCTGATCTCCGGCCATTTCGAAACCGGTGCGCCGCTGCCGCAAGACCTGCTGGACAAGATGCTGGCGGCGAAGAACTTCCAGTCGGGCATGATGATGGTACGTCAGCTGGAGTTCTCGCTGTTCGACTTCGAACTGCACGCCAGCCATGGCGATGGTCGTAGTGTGCTGCAGGTGCTCGAGGGCGTACGCGACGAGGTTTCGGTGATGCGCCCACCTGCGTACAACCGCTTCCCGAACAGCTTTGCTCACATCTTCGCGGGCGGTTATGCGGCCGGTTACTACAGTTACAAGTGGGCCGAAGTGCTGTCGGCCGATGCCTTCTCGCGCTTCGAGGAAGAGGGCGTGCTGAATGCCGAGACCGGTCGCGCCTTCCGCGAGGCGATCCTGGCGCGTGGCGGTTCGCTCGAGCCGATGGTGCTGTTCGTCGACTTCCGTGGCCGGGAACCTTCCATCGATGCCTTGCTGCGCCACAGTGGCCTGAGCGAGGACGCTGCAGCATGAGTGAGGTAGCCGTGAACAAGACCAAGAAGCGCTTCATTGCCGGGGCGGTGTGCCCGGCATGCAGCGAGACCGACAAGCTGATGATGTGGAACGAAGACGGCGTACCGCACCGCGAGTGCGTAGCCTGCGGCTTTACCGACACCCTCAACGAGCAGGGCCTGTCAGTGCCGAAGGAGCTTGGCACGCGGGTCAACCAGCAGGCACCGAAAGCGGCGCCGGCGAAGGTCCAGACCGTGCAGTTCTTTCCCAACCCGAAGCTGAAGAAACCGGCTGAATAAAGCCTTCGTGCCGCCCGGGCGCAATGCCCGGTTGGTAGATCGTCAGGCCATCTATCGTGCACCGGCCATGCAAGTTCTCCTGCTCTTTTCCACGAGCAAGGCGCGGAAGAGATTGCACGTGACCTGAACATGGCCCTGTTCGACCTGGACCTACGCCAAACGATGGCGGGACGCTTGAGAAAACCATGGAGGTCCGACCAGGGCTGCTCGACCGCGCCACTGGCCGTGAATTGCAGGAGGCGTTGTTCTCTTCCGGGGCATCGCTGCCGCTGCACGAAGGTATCGAACGAAGCATTTCTTGGCCAAACGGCGAGCCATGCGCCTTACCAGCGCTGGCACGGCCTGGGCTGAGGTCCGCTGACCAGAGGTGCTGGATAGTTCATTGCTGGCACTATACTGTATATAAATACAGTATACGGGGCAGAGCCATGATTTACCCAGCACCGCCAAAGGGCCGCGGTACGGCACACAATCCGCACAACCGCTTTGCCCCCAGCCACTCGGTGGCGGAGGATGACGGCTGGTACCAGGAGGTGCCGCAAACCCAGGGCACCGAAGTGCGGGTCGAGGCGGCCAAATCGGTGATCAGCCGTAATACCTCCCCCGATTTGCCGTTCGATCGGTCCATCAATCCCTATCGGGGTTGCGAGCACGGGTGCATCTACTGCTACGCCCGCCCCTCGCATGCCTACTGGGACCTTTCGCCCGGCCTGGATTTCGAGACCAAACTGATCGCCAAGACCAACGCTGCCGAGGTACTTGCGCAACAACTGAGCAAGCCGGGTTATGTGTGCGCGCCAATCAATCTGGGCTCCAATACCGATCCGTACCAGCCGATCGAGCGGGAACAGATGTTGACCCGGCGCCTGCTCGAAGTGCTGCTGCGCTTTCGCCATCCGGTGACCATCGTCACCAAGGGCGCGCTTGTTCTGCGTGACCTCGACCTGCTGGCTGAAATGGCCAGGCAGGGGCTGGCGCGGGTAATGATCAGCCTCACCACCCTGGACGACGACCTCAAGCGAGTACTCGAGCCCCGTGCCGCCTCACCCAAGGCCAGGTTGCGCGCCATCCGCGTATTGCGCGAAGCCGGCGTGCCGGTGGGCGTGCTGTGTTCACCAATGATTCCGATGATCAACGACAGTGAACTGGAGCGCCTGCTGGAAGCGGCCCAGGAGGCAGGTGCACAGAGTGCCACCTATATGATGCTGCGGCTGCCGCTGGAAGTGGCGCCGCTGTTCGAACAATGGCTGCAGGACCATTACCCGCAGAGGGCCGCCCACGTGCTGAGCCTGATTCGCCAGAGCCGCGGCGGCGAATTGTACGACAGCCGCTTCGGCACGCGAATGCGTGGTGAAGGGGTATTTGCCGAGTTGCTGGCGCAACGCTTCGCCAAGGCAATGCGTAGGCTGAATTTTGAGGGAAGAGAGGTGCAAACACTCGATTGTACGAAGTTCTCTCCCCCAGGAAGCCAATTGGCGCTGTTCTGATTTAGATGCAGGTCTTGAATAGGCTACGGGGCGTCAATCTGCTTCTACCGGATGGCTGAACAATATTTGCGCGCACAGGTAGGAATGCGTCGCGGTCGAGTGTGAATTGCATCACGGTTTATGACTGTAAAGTGATGGCATTTATGTGTCAGCACGATGCGTGCTGGTGATGGAAGCCTGATTCAGAGCGGTTTACATCAGTTTTAGCAGGCCTGGATAGTGGCATTTTAGTGCTATTCTTGTAGGAGAAAGCTTACATGGAAGTAAGAGATTTACTATTTCGTTAACAATTGTTGCTCGGGTAATCTCCGCGCCCTTACAAGGTGCCTCGCTCACAGTCGGTAAAGTTCTTGCTGGTATCGCCAGTTCAACTGTGCGCCGAGTTTGATGATTTGCAGGCGCAGGGAGCTTGAATGTCCTTCCCGTGAATAGGGCAGGCCTCATTTTCATGGACGATTAAGTGTGGAAACTGCAGAAACTGCCAGCCTGAAAGAACGCGCCAGGAAAAAACTGGAGCGCGATGCCGGCCCGCTCATCATCGACGCGCTGAACGATCCGCAAACCGTCGAGCTGATGTGCAATGGCGACGGCAAACTCTGGCTTGAGCAGTTGGGCCAGCCGATGAAACACATCGGCGATCTGCGCCCGGCGCAGGCCGAGTCGATCATCAAGACCGTGGCCGGCTTCCATGGCAAGGAAGTGACCCGCAGCAAGCCGCTTCTCGAAGGTGAGTGGCCGCTTGACGGCTCGCGCTTCGCAGGCCAGCTCCCGCCGGTAGTGCGCGCGGCCACTTTCGCTATCCGCAAAAAGGCAGTGGCCATCTATACCCTGGACCAGTACGTCGAGTCGTCGATCATGACGCCTGTCCAGTGCGATGCGATCAAGCGCGCCATCCGCGAGCACCGCAACATCCTGGTGATCGGCGGTACCGGTACCGGCAAGACCACCCTGGTCAACGCGGTCATCAATGAAATGGTCGTCGAATTTCCCGCCGAGCGCGTGTTCATCATCGAGGACACCGGCGAGATTCAATGCGCGGCCAAGAATTTCGTGCAGTACCACACCACCGTTGACGTGAGCATGACCCACCTGCTCAAAACTTCGCTGCGCATGCGCCCCGATCGCATCCTGGTCGGCGAAGTACGTGGCGAAGAGGCACTCGACCTGATTGATGCCTGGAACACCGGCCATCCTGGTGGCGCAGCTACCTTGCACGCCAACAGCGCCAGCGAGGGGCTGACGCGTCTGAAATCCCTTGTTTCCCGCAACAAATCGGCCCCGGCCGAGATCGAGCCGCTGATTGGCGAAGCGGTTCACGTCGTCATTTCAATCGCCAGAACACCTGAAGGCCGTCGCATCCAGGAGATCCTCGAGGTTTCCGGATATGAGAACGGCCGTTACCTCATGCGCAACCTTTAAGGAAAATATCGCACATGCAAGCCAACATCTCGCTGTTCCGTTTCAACGCTCAATCGTTTGGCTATCTGGCCCTCGGCTTCTTCATGCTGGCCGTGATGGTGGCTCCGGATAACGCCTTCGCTGCGTCCAGCACCGGCGGTTCGCTGCCCTATGAAAGCTGGCTGACCTCGCTGCGTCAATCGGTTACCGGCCCTGTAGCTTTTGCTTTGTCGATCATCGGCATCGTGGTTGCCGGTGGCGTTCTGATCTTTGGTGGTGACCTCAATGGCTTCTTCCGTACGCTGATCTTCCTGGTGCTGGTAATGGCACTTATCGTTGGTGCCAACAACATCATGACCAGCTTCTTCGGTACCAGTGCCGAACTGGCACAGCTGCTGCCGCAGCATGGCTTGGTACAAGGTCAGGTCTGAATCATGGCCCTGCGCACGATTCCCATTCGGCGGGCCGGAAACCGGGACAACCTGTTCATGGGCGGGGATCGCGAGCTGGTGATGTTTTCCGGGTTGCTCGCCTTCGCGCTGATTTTCAGTGCCCAGGAAGTGCGGGCGACCGTGGTCGGCCTGGTGTTGTGGTTCGGTGCCTTGTTCGTGCTCCGCGTCATGGCCAAGTCCGATCCGAAAATGCGCCACGTCTACCTGCGCCATCGCCGCTACAAGTCCTATTACCCGGCGCGTAGCACGCCGTTCAGGGACAATCCTCCAAGTCAGGGAAGTCAATACAAATGATCGAAGGTATTGCGTATGCCATCGCTGCCCTCGGTGTTTTGCTGGTACTGTTGCTGGTTCAGCGCCTGCTACAAGTAGATGCCGAACTCAAGCTGAAAAAGCATCGTTCGAAAGATGCCGGCCTTGCCGACTTGCTGAACCATGCGGCGATGGTCGACGACGGCGTCATCGTGGGCAAGAACGGCGCTTTCATGGCCGCCTGGCTGTACCGCGGTGATGACAACGCCAGCAGCACCGAAGCCCAGCGCGAACTGGTTTCGCTGCGCATCAACCAGGCCCTGGCTGGCCTGGGTAACGGTTGGATGATCCACGTCGATGCAGTGCGCCGTCCGGCATCGAACTATTCCGCGAAGGGTGTCTCGCACTTCGGTGACAACCTGACTGCAGCGATGGACGAAGAGCGTCGAGCGTACTTCGAGTCGCTGGGGACCATGTACGAAGGCTATTTCGTACTGACCCTCACCTATTTCCCACCGATGCTCGCCCAACAGAAATTCGTTGAGCTGATGTTCGACGACGACACCGCGCCACCAGACGCCAAGATACGTACACGTAACCTGATCGAGCAATTCAAGCGTGATTGTCTCAGTGTCGAAGGCAGCCTTTCCTCAGTGCTCAAGCTGACGCGCCTGAAAGGCAACCGCATGGTTACCGAGGAAGGTGCCGAGATCACCCATGACGACCTGCTCAGCTGGGTGCAGTTCTGTGTCACTGGCATAAGCCAGCCGGTCCTGTTGCCAAGCAATCCGATGTACCTCGATGCTGTCATCGGCGGCAAGGAACTTTGGGGGGGCGTAGTACCCAAAATTGGTCGTAACTTCGTCCAGGTAGTGGCCATCGAAGGGTTCCCGCTGGAGTCAGCCCCAGGCATTCTCGCGGCGCTGGCTGAACTGCCTTGCGAATACCGCTGGTCCAGCCGCTTCATTTTCATGGACACCCATGAGGCGGTCCAGCACCTGGAAAAGTACCGCAAGAAGTGGAAGCAGAAAGTTCGCGGCTTCTTCGACCAGGTATTCAATACCAACAATGGCAACATCGACCAGGACGCCCTGGCCATGGTGCAGGACGCCGCTGACGCGATCGCCGAGGTCAATAGCGGCCTGGTTGCGCAGGGGTACTACACCAGTGTGGTGGTGCTCATGAATGAGGACCGTGCCCAGCTGGAAGAAGCTGCCCGCAAGGTCGAGAAAGCCATCGAGCGCATGGGCTTCGCCGCCCGCATCGAATCGATCAACACGCTCGACGCCTACCTCGGCAGCCTGCCTGGGCACGGTGTGGAAAACGTGCGGCGGCCGCTGATCAACACTCTCAACCTGGCCGACCTGCTGCCTACCAGCAGCATCTGGACCGGCAGTGCCGATGCCCCCTGCCCGCTCTACCCGCCCCTGTCACCCGCGCTGATGCACTGCGTGACCAGCGGTGCCACACCTTTCCGCCTGAACCTGCACGTGCGTGACCTGGGCCATACCTTCATGTTCGGCCCGACCGGTGCTGGCAAGTCGACGCACCTGGCACTGATCGCTGCCCAGCTGCGTCGCTACCAGGGCATGTCGATATTCGCCTTCGACAAGGGTATGTCCATGTACCCGCTGGCGGCCGGTATCCGTGCTGAAAGCGGAGGTCAGTCCGGCCGTCACTTCACTGTGGCGGCGGACGACGAGCGCCTGGCCTTCTGCCCGTTGCAATTCCTGGAAACCAAGGGTGACCGCGCCTGGGCGATGGAGTGGCTGGACACGGTGCTTGCGCTCAATGGCCTGGAAACCACCGCCGCGCAGCGCAACGAGATCGGCCATGCGGTGATGACCATGTACCGCGACGGCTCCCGCACCCTGTCCGAATTCTGCATCATCGTGCAGGACGAGGCCGTGCGTGAAACCCTGCGTCAGTACACCGTCGACGGCACGATGGGCCACTTGCTCGATGCCGAGGAGGACGGCCTGGCGCTGTCCGACTTCACCGTGTTCGAGATCGAGGAGCTGATGAACCTGGGCGACAAGTACGCCTTGCCGGTGCTGCTGTACCTGTTCCGCCGCATTGAATGCTCACTCAAGGGCCAGCCCGCGGTAATCATCCTCGACGAAGCCTGGCTGATGCTCGGCCACCCGGCCTTCCGCGAAAAAATCCGCGAGTGGCTCAAGGTATTGCGTAAGGCCAACTGCCTGGTACTGATGGCCACCCAGAGCCTGTCGGACGCGGCCAACTCGGGGATCCTCGACGTCATCGTCGAGTCGACCGCCACCAAGATCTTCCTGCCCAACGTCTATGCCCGCGACGAGGACACCGCTGCCCTCTACCGGCGCATGGGGCTGAATGCCCGACAGATCGAAATCCTCGCCACGGCAATTCCCAAGCGCCAGTACTACTACGTGTCGGAGAACGGTCGACGTCTCTACGACCTGGCCCTGGGCCCGCTGGCGCTGGCTTTCGTCGGCTCCTCGGACAAAGAGTCGGTGGCCGCCATCAAGCGCCTGGAAGCCAAGTACGGTGATGGCTGGGTGGCTGAGTGGCTGGCAGCCAGGGGCCTCAGATTGAACGACTATGGAGTGGCCGCATGAGCCTCGCTGAAAGCATCAAGGGGATGGTCAAGAAACGCCCCGCCAAAGCTTCCGCCACGAACGGTGAAAGCAATACGTCCGGCCCCAAGGGCGCCGTGCTGGACAACCCGTACCTGACCGCCCGTCGTACCTGGAACGACCACGTTGGCAGCGTGGTGACCTCGCGCCAGTCCTGGCAAGTGGTAGGCATCCTTTCGATGATGGTCGCCCTCGCCGGTGTCGGCGGCATCATCCATATCGGTAGCCAGTCCAAGTTCGTGCCTTACGTCGTGGAAGTCGACAAGCTCGGCCAACCGATGGCAGTCGCACCGGCCCAGGTGGCCCAGCCGGTCGACCTGCGGGTGGTCAAGTCGCAGGTGGCCTTGTTTATTGCGGATGCCCGTACCGTTACCCCGGACGTTGCGCTTCTGCGCAAGTCGATCTTCCGCCTGTATGCCTTGCTGGCGCCTAACGACGCGGCGACGCAGAAGATGAACGAGTGGCTCAATGGCACCAAGGAATCAAGCCCGTTCCTGCGCGCTGCCGAGGAAACCGTCAGCGTGGATATCCGCTCGGTCATGCAGCAGACCCCGGAAACCTGGCAGGTCGATTGGGAAGAAGTCACTCGTGACCGCCAGGGCCTGATCAAGAGCAAGGCCAACTGGCGTGCCCTGGTGACCACCTACACCGCCGAACCCACTACCCAGACCAGCGAAGAGCAAATACGGATGAACCCGATCGGGACGTACGTGCGCGACTTCTCCTGGTCCAAGCAACTCTGAAGGACCGACCATGAACCGCTACCTTTGCGCCATCCTCGCGGCACTCCTGCCCGCGTTCGCGCAGGCCGCGCCAGGAACAAGCCAGGCCGATCTGTACTTCTCCGACGCCAATCCAACCCTGACGCCGCAAGAGAAGGCCGCGTTGGCCATTTCCCAGCGTTGGCAGCAGGCCAGCGCTACCGGCATCAAGCCAGTGGACGGCGGCGACGGCACCGCCCGTTTCATTTACGGCGCCCAGCAGCCGAGTATCGTCTGCGCCGTGCTGCAGGTCTGCGACATCGCCCTGCAGGCCGGTGAGCAGGTCAACTCGATCAACCTCGGCGACACAGCGCGCTGGACGGTCGAGCCGGCCATCACCGGCATGGGCGAGAGCGAGGTCCAGCACCTGATCATCAAGCCGATGGACGTGGGGCTGGAAACTTCCCTGGTGGTCACTACCAACCGCCGCACCTACCACTTCAAGCTGCGCTCGCACCGTACCCAGTACATGCCGCAAGTTGCCTTCACCTATCCGGAAGAGGCACTGGCGAAATGGAACCTGATCAAGAACCGCGAAGCGACCGAGCGCAAGAAGGCGACCATTCCGGAAACCGGTGAGTACCTGGGTAACCTGAACTTCGACTACACCGTCAGCGGCGATACCTCGTGGAAGCCGGTGCGGGTCTACAACGATGGCAGCAAGACCATCATCCAGATGCCGCGCAGCATGGCCCAGACCGAAGCGCCATCGCTGTTGGTGGTGCGCAAGGACGGTGGCTGGTTCCGCGATGACGAAACCGTGATGGTCAACTACCGCATCCAGGGCGACCGCTACATCGTCGATACCGTCTTTGACAAGGCCATCCTGATTGCCGGTGTCGGCAAGTCCCAGGACCGTATCACCATTCAGCGGGGTAAATGATATGCGCGCATGGATTGCACTGTTCGCCCCCCTCTGGCTCGCCGCTTGCGCAAGCGGCCCATATGGCAACTTCGCCGAGCGCACCACGCCGGCGATCAACCAGCAGCTGGCCGGTGCCACCGTGCGCCAGCTGGCCGTGGTTCACCCACCGGCCAGCACGCGCCTGCGGATCAACCAGGAAACCCCCGATGGCTATGGCGCCTCGCTGGTGAGCACGCTGCGCGCTGCCGGCTTCTCGGTGCAGGAATTCGACCCCAAGGCCCAGCCTGCGCCAATGCCGGCCGGTACGGTTGCGCCGCTGCCAGTCAACTATATCGTCGATGCGCCCAAGGACAGCGAGCTGTTCCGCGTCACCCTGCTGGTCGGGCGCGAATCCCTGAGCCGCGTCTACGCGGTACAGAACGGCCGCCTGTTGGCCGCAGGTGCCTGGGTGCGCAAGGAGTGACGAGCGATGAGTAACATGAACGACGCCATGTCTCCGGATGCGTCCCCTGGCAAGCTGAACCGCAACGCCGGTGTGCGCCGGGTCAACAACTGGCCGATGTACATCATTGGCGGTGCCGCCATGACCTTCTTGCTGATCATGTTGCTGGTTGCAGCCGACCGCGCAGAGAATCAGAACAAGCCAGTGGAAAAGGAAGCTGAAAAAGCGGGCAACAGCAGCCTGTTCGCGAAGCAGATCAACGGTATCGATTCGGATGGCATCATCCCGAGCAAGGCTGAGCCGCCGGTCATGCCGGCGTTGGACAACACGCAAGCCCAGCCGGCCGGCCTGCAGGTTGTGCGACCGACCAACCTCGACGCACCGCCCATGCCACCGCGTGAAATGCTGTCAGACGTCAATGCCGAAGAAATCGAGCGCATTCGGCGCATGAAGATGCAGCAGCTCCAGGAAGCCGTTCAGGCACGCAGCACCGTGCAGGTCACGGCGCCACGCAGCGCGGGCTCGAGTGCTGCTGGCGGTGGTGGTGGCCCGCTCAGTCAGCAGGACGCCCTGGCCCGTATCGCTGCCGCGCGTCAGCGCCTGGATGAACAATCACGCAGTGATCCGAATGCGGCCTTCAAAGCCCGACTGGCCGAGTTGCGCTCTGCTGGCATTGGTGCGGGCGCGGGAGGCGGTGCTGGAGCAGAAAGCGACTCGCCATTCCTGATGCAGGCCTCGGCCAGCAGCGGCAAGGACTACAAGCAGTTCGGCAGCAACCCCGGCGAAGATCGCTGGCGACTGGATGCCAGCCCTGAGGCGCCACGCAGCCCCTATGAACTGCGTGCAGGCTTTGTTATCCCAGCCATGCTGGTGTCCGGTATCAATTCCGATCTGCCTGGGCAGATCATGGCCCAGATATCGCAGGCGGTGTACGACACGGCCACCGGCAAGCACTTGCTGCTTCCGCAAGGCTCGCGCTTGGTCGGCAGCTACTCCAGCGATGTCGCTTACGGCCAGAAACGCGTGCTGGTCGCGTGGCAGCGCATCATCTTCCCTGATGGCAAGGCGATGGACATCGGCTCGATGCCTGGCGCAGACATGGCCGGTTACTCCGGTTTCGAAGATAAGGTCAATAACCACTACGTACGGATCTTCGGGTCGGCCCTGTTGATGTCCGGTATCGTTGCCGGTATCAGCCTCAGCCAGGACCGCGCCAGCAGCGACAGCTCCGACCGCGAGACGGCCAGCAGCGCCATGAGTGAAGCGCTCGGCCAGCAACTCGGTCAGGTCACCGCGCAGATGATTGCGAAGAACCTGAACATTGCGCCCACGCTGGAGATTCGTCCGGGGTATCGCTTCAACGTGATGGTAACCAAGGACCTGACGTTCTCGAAGCCTTACCAGTCCTTCGATTACTGATGAAACACGCCAAGGAGAGGAACATGAAGTCTACGACGTTAGTGAAACCTGCGATTGCGCTGTTGGCCGGTATTGGATTCACCTTACAGGCTCAAGCCGGTATTCCTGTTATCGACGGGGCGAACGTTGCCCTGAATCAGGTCACAATGGCTGAAAGCATCGCTCAGACACTGAAGCAGATCGAAGAGTACAAAATGCAGTCAGATCAGTTTCTGACTCAGGTACAGCAGTTCACGACGCAAAAGGAACAGTACGCCAACATGTTGCAGAACACTGCGGCACCTGTGACGAACATCTGGGGGCAAGCGCAGGACACTATAAAAAAGCTAACAGCCGCTACCGACACTTTGGAGTACTACAAGCAACAGGCCGGTAGCCTGGAGCAGTACTTGAGCAAATTCCAAGACCTCGACTATTACAGAAATAGCCCATGCTTCACTGCATCGGGCTGCTCTGATGCCGAGCGGGCTAATCTGGAAAAGAGCCAGGAACAGGCTAGCCGTAGTCAGAAAAAGGCCAATGACGCTATGTTTCAAGGCCTCGAACAACAGCAGGCCAATATCCGGCGCGATTCTGACAGGCTTCAGGACCTACAACGAGATGCGCAAGATGCGAAGGGGCAGATGCAAGCCATCGGCTATGCCAACCAGTTGGCAAGTCAACAAGCCAACCAG
This sequence comes from Pseudomonas sp. SMV7, assembly GCF_052041995.1. Taxonomy (NCBI): domain Bacteria; kingdom Pseudomonadati; phylum Pseudomonadota; class Gammaproteobacteria; order Pseudomonadales; family Pseudomonadaceae; genus Pseudomonas; species Pseudomonas sp. SMV7. Next base: position 248,218 of record NZ_JBKGGT010000003.1, read on the forward strand.
TTATTGCAAATACGTGCTTTGCTGATGGCTCAACAGAACGCACTCGCCACCAAGATGCAAGCTGAAGCCGACAAGGATGCCCAGCATCAGGCGGCTAGCGAGCAGTTCTGGGACATGGGAGGCGCAACCAATCGCAGCAAAAGCAAGGGGTATACACCATGAAACACGCTATTAATATCGCCGTTCTCGTTGTCTTGTCCGCTGTAATGCTGAGCGGCTGTTGGGATTCTGAAGTTGAAAAGAAGGCCAAGGAGCAAGAACAGCAGTCTAAAGATTTCTGGGACATGGGCGGTCCTACTGACCGCAGCAAGAGCAAGGGTTACACACCATGAGACAGCGCGTCCTCTGGTGGGTGGCTTTGCTGTCTTTGCTATTGCTTTCGCAAACGGCAGCGGCAGCCGACTCAGGGGTCCTGAACGATGTGGTCGATAAGTTCAAGCAAGCTACCAATGGTTGGGCCAGCGTCATCCAGGGTTATGCAACCTGGTTGTTCTGGACCTTGGCCACCATTTCCCTTGTTTGGACCTTCGGCTTCATGGCGCTACGTAAAGCAGATATCGGTGAGTTCTTTGCTGAATTTCTTCGATTCTGCATTTTTACAGGTTTTTACCTGTGGTTACTGCGCAACGGACCAGAATATGCCATGAGTATTATCCGCTCGATGATGACCATCGGGGCCAAGGCTGGTGGGGTGGCGGAGCTCAATCCCTCTACGCCAGTAGATATTGCTTTCGATATTCTGGAGCGGTCATTCAAGAGCTTGAGCATGCGCCACCCTATCGATAGCATTGGGATCATTCTGGTTTCCCTGATCATTCTGGTGTGCTTGGCCACAGTGGCTGCCAATGTTCTTCTTGTCCTAGTAACCGCGTGGATTATGGCCTACGCCGGCATGTTTGTGCTTGGCTTCGGTGGCTCGCGCTGGACGTCCGAGATCGCCATTGGCTATTTCCGTACCGTGGCCGGGCTTGGAATGAAGCTACTGACCATGACCCTGATGATCGGGATTGCTACGTCTGTAGTTAATGGCCACTTAGCAGACATAGCCAACGGTGCGTCGATCAGCCAGCTTCTGGTCATTTGCGTTGTGGCCCTTGTGCTCGCCATGCTGATTCACAGTTTGCCCAATATGGTTGCCGGCTTGATCCCTGGCGGTGGCGGCGCAGCAAGTTCTGTTGGCTCGTTCAGCACAGGCGCCGTTGCCGGCGCTGCCGCTGGCGCTGCCTCAACGGCCGTGTCCATGGCGAGCAATATGGCCGGTGCGGCGCAATCCATGTATTCGGCATTCAAAGGTTCGCAATCCAGTGTGGCAGCAGGCACAGATATCGCTTCGCGTATCTCCGGAATGCTGGGCGGTGGTGGCAGTGCTGGCGGTAACAGCAGCGCGGGTAGCAATAGTGCAGGTACCAATAATAGTGCTGGCGGAGCCACCCCATTGAGTGGCGTCATGGGGTTGGCATCGGTAGCTTCTGGGAGCCTTGGGGGGCGGGCGGACTCTGCGCTCTCTTCGATGTCAGCGATGGCAGGTGAAGCGTCCGCCGCTGGTGAGCAAAACTCTGATGCCGGTTCGGAGGGTTCTGCTGGCGCTGGCTCCGAGGCCAGTGCGGGTGGGTCGATGCAGGATAGTCCAGGAGGATCCACGGAAAGCGCATCCGCCGGCAGTTCCGAGGCTTTGGCTCAAGCGGCTGGCGGGAGCGGTCGCGCCGAGACAGTTGGGTCATCCAGCGGTGCGACTCAAACCAAGGGTGCCGCTGGAAGGAGCGACGGTGGCCTATCCAGCAAGGCAGGTACTGCTGGTCGTATCGCTCTCGATATGGGCGCCAGTCTGCTTTCCGGCATGGGACAGATGGCCCAGTCGCGCATCGACAAGAGCTTCGCAGGGAAACTGGCTGCCGAAATTTCCAAACCCGGCTCCGGCAACGCGATCAGGCTGGACACTGCTTCATCTAACCGCAGTTTTGACCCAGCTGCCGAGGTGGCAGCCTATCGCGACAGCAAACAGGAAAAAGCGTAGACAAGGAGTTCGCATGGCCGTTGCAAAACTACTATCGGCAGCTGTACTGACCGCCACATTCGCCATCGCCCTCCCCGCCGAAGCCCGCGATCCATGCGCCACGGTGTTGTGCATGTGGGGCAAGCTCAAGGGCGCCGGCGTGGTGGAAAACTGTGACGGTCCGGTCGCCGACTACTTCAGCATCGTCAAAAGGAAGAAAGGCAAGATCAAGCTGAGCCAGACGGCCAACGCCCGCCAGTCCTTCCTTGACAGCTGCCCGAAGGCCGACCCGAGCGCGACCAAGTCGATCAACAACAAGTTCGGCAAGGTCATCTGAGGCGCGCCCGGGATGCCTTTCGTTGCCGACGCACCGCCCCCGGCCCTCAGCGAGCCGGTCGCCTGTTCGATCATGGCCGCCGTGAAGTACGAGCTGCCGGTGAACATCGTGCTCGCTGTGGCCGCCCAGGAGGGCGGCAAGCCTGGCCAGTGGGTGCGCAACCGCAACGGCACCTACGACGTGGGGCCCATGCAGTTCAATACCTCGTACCTGCGCGAACTCTCGCGCTATGGCATCACCCCCGAGGATGTCGAACAGGGTGGCTGCTACTCCTACGACCTGGCGGCCTGGCGCCTGCGTGGCCATGTGCGTAACGACCGCGGCGACCTGTGGACGCGGGTGGCCAACTATCATTCGCGCACGCCAGCGATCAATGCGCACTACCGCCAGCAGGTGATGCGTCGCGCGGCCTGGTGGGCCGACTGGCTCGATGAGCGATTCGCCACGCAGCAGGTGGCACAAGGCGCGGTCTTCTCCGGTGTGCCGAGCGAGGCTCCGGTTACGGCTGTCGAAACGGCACCGTTGGAGGCGGCTGCCATGCGGCAGCCGGTCATACCGCAACCCACCTCAACGTCTGCTTATGTGCCCCGTGGGCTGGTGACGGAGAGCAGGTGAGGGATCAGGTGATGGCGGATGACACAGAGCGCAATCCTGCATGGCGCGGTCACGAAGCGGCCGTTACTGTGGCCCAAATTAACTGGTGGCCCCTGGCCGCGGTTTTCTCGGTATTCTTCGCCCACGCAAGGCGACTTGAGCTGCGACTCAGCATCAAACAGGGACCCTCCAGGAGGCGAATGCAGGGAGACCAAGATTGAACGATGCAACTTTCGACGCGAAGGCACTCGAATTGGTTAACGCCGATTGCCGCATCAAGGATCCTTGGTCACGGCTTCGCCTGGGATCGCTCATACCTCTGGTGCTGGGTGTGTGTGTGCTTCTACCTGCCACTTCATCTGCGCTTCAAGCCAAGGAGATTTCCATGCCAGAAAATAACGGTCAGTACCAACCCTATACCACTGACATGAAACTGCCTGAAGGCATGTTTCCGCCTATGCAGGGCTACACCAACGCGGAACTTGCGACCGCAGCGTGCCAGAGTGTCGAGCGAGTGTTCAAGGAAAACAATTTAGACCCGACACTTGCGCGGGAATCCCTTTTCGACCTTTTTAATCATCTGACCGCTGCCTATCAGTCCAAGGCTGTGGATTACCAGATTTCGACGTGGTACCAAAAACCATATGATGATCCATCGGCCCGAGCTGAAAGCGTCAAGGCGATGGCCAAGGAATTCAACGCGTTCACCATACGTGCGGCTGGTGACGCGCTGATCAAATCGCCCCTGAACAATTTGAGCCGGGATTTTAAACGAAGCTACCTGGAAAGCGCGGGCAATAGTATCCAGAGCCTGATAGAAACCTTGAACAATCCTGCCATTTGAGGACTTCAAACGGGCACGCCAAAGCGCTACTACTCGCTAAAGGCTGATTTCATAGGGATATGATATGAGCGAAAAGTTACATTTAACGGTGTATTTCGATGGCACTGGAAACAACAAGGATGTGGATACGCCCAAGAATGCGCATAGCAACGTTGCCCGGCTCTACGAGGCGGATCAGGCCAAGGGTACCAACCTTGCACAGAATTCGGGTCACGAACCCCAGCAATACGACGCTCGTGATCGCTCTGGTCGATCCGAAAAAATCTATTTCGATGGGGTTGGCAGCCAGCCCAATGTTACTCTGCGCTCCCTGGCTGAAGGTGGGACTGGCTTGGGTAGCCAGACGCGTATCGATCAGGCCTACGACGCCATTGTCGCGTTCCATAATAAATACCCAGATCAGAAAGTAGACGTGAATATTGTTGGATTCAGCCGTGGGGCTGCCCAGAGTCGTGCCCTGGCCAATCAATTTATCGAGCGCGGCGTACCTAGAACCGACGATTTTGGAAAGCCCACAGGTGGCTTTCTGATTCCGCCGGGTGATGCTCACATCAATAAACTTGCCATTTTCGACACGGTGGCCTCGTATGGTTACGCCAAGTCCGATATCCATCTGGGGAAAAAACTGGAGATAGGCAAGAACGTGGACTCCACCACCCACATGGTGGCAATGAATGAATATCGTGAAACGTTCCGTCTCACGAGTGCACTGCGTAAGGACGATAACTCACGAATCGAAGAGCTAAAATTTGCTGGGGCGCATTCTCAGGTGGGCGGCGGCTATCCCGATGACGTACTGGCGGCTGGTCCTTATGCGGAAATGTACAACCGTCTGCAGATGGCCGGTGTACAAATGGGGCAGATGCAGCAAGCTGACATACAGAACATCCACAAGTACAACAACATCATTAATAGTCCTGAAAAGGTGCAGCAGGCGTTAATCGATTCACGTTTGCGATACGGCGACAAGGCTTTCAGCCAAAACGCTGATGGCACTTTTCAGAAGGTCGATAATACGCCTTTCCCTATGGAGCGTGGCTATTTCAATGCCCGGGAACGACAGCGCCAGCCATTCGACCACCAAACGTCGGGTCGGGGGGTTCTTTTTGAAAATGATGACAGCCTTAGCCGCCTCCAGATCGCAAGGACGGCTGAGTACTTTGGGAGTTGGTTGAACGACCTTGGACGGCAGGTGTTATCCAGCGTTACTCGATTCGTCGGGAAGGACGAGCCGAAACTGGCGTTGGACGAGATGCTGGATCGTTCCGAGCAGAAGCTCGCTGATAGTAAAGCCGTTACATTAGAGCAAAGTGCTGCATTGTCCGCCGAGCTCAAGTCCTCTCGTCCCAGCGCACAATTTATTGAAAGCTTGAACCTCCGGACAGTGCCAATCCCTGGGCAGCACGTTCAAGGGCAACAGAAGGACTCGCAAACCCAAAAACGCAGCGATTCGTTCAAGGCTATGGAACAGAAGGCTCTCGGTCTCAATCCGTTGGCCAAGATAGACGAAGCTTCGGAGAGTGGCCACAGGGCCATCAGCGGAGTAGTCGTCGACATGGACCAACATCACATCCTGCAGAAGGTCGGCCAGACCGACCAGTTCGTCATACATGACCGTCGCGATATCGACCCGAACCGCATTTTCCAGGTGGGCAGGAGTACTGCGATAGTGCATAACAAAGGCATCGGCGATCTGGCTGGAACCTTCATGCCAAAAATCGAGCCGGATCCAGCACTGGCAAATGTCATGCGGCGCTGAGTGGCCGAGATGATACGTACAAAAGCCAATGGTGCAGAAGGCGATGTCCGCAGGCCTGGTCGTTTCCTGGGTAAGCAGAAATGCTGTTCTAGTCCACCAGCGGTGCCGTTTGATTGTCACCTCTGTGTTCTTCTGCCAATGAAAGGCGTTTAGGCAGCTAATGGTACCGAGCCGCCGATAATCACGTTTAAGGGAGATAAAGAGTGAAAAGTGCAACCATCGATGCGAAAGCACCCAGTTCGGGTAACGTCTGTTGCTGCTCCAAGAGTATCTGGTCGCGGCTGCGTCTGGGCTCGCTCATCCCTTTGGCACTGGGGGCTTGTGTGCTCCTGCCTGCCACTTCATCTTCGCTTCAAGCCAAGGAGATTTCCATGCAAGACAATCAAGGCCACGATCAACCCTCCACCCCGGGCATGAAGTTGCCTGATGGTATGTTTCCGCCCATGCCAGGCTACACCAATGCAGACCTTGTCGCGGCAGCCCAGGTGCGTGTGGAGGCATTCATGAAGGAGCAGGGTGTCGATCCGACCCTGATGCGGGAGTCGTTGATCGCTCTGGCGTCTCATCTGACCACGCAGTTCGAGGAGGAACGCGTCGAGTACGAGGTAGCCAACTGGTATCAGAAGCCTTATGACGACCCGTCCGCACGTGCCCGTAGTGTCAAGCAAATGGGTGAAGATTTTGGCGCTGCAGCCGTCGACGCGGCAGCCGATTCGCTGAAAGGCTCGCCGTTGTTGCTCGAGGGCAAGGATTTCTACAAGGCATACATTGGTGCGGCCGGTGATGGCGTGCATGACCTTATCGTGACCCTGAACAAAAAGAGTTCCTGAGGAAACGTCGGCGCGGCGACGCGCCGGTGGATTTACGTTTTAGCCACGTGGCACTTCATAGGGATATGACATGGGCGATGCATTGCGCTTCACGGTGTATTTCGACGGCACCGGCAACAACAAAGATCTGAATACACCTGAGGGCACGCAAACCAACGTAGCCCGGCTATTCGACCTGGATACGGCCAAAGGCACCAATCTGGCGCGGAATTCGGGGCATGTCCCGCAGCAATACGATGCCCAGGACCGCTCCGGCCAATCGGAAAAGGTCTACTTCGACGGGGTTGGCAGTCAAGGCAAGACCTCGGCGCGCTCAGCCCTGGAGGGCGGCACTGGGTTGGGTGGCCAGGAGCGTATCGACCAGGCGTACGACGCCATCGTTGCGTTCCACAACAAGTACCCAGACCAGAAGATCGACGTGAATATCGTCGGCTTCAGCCGTGGGGCCGCACAGTCCCGAGCACTGGCCAACGAATTCATCGAGCGCGGCGTACCCAAGCTGGATGAGCAGGGCAAGGCGACCGGCGATTTCCTGATTCCCCCCGGCCAGGCCCATGTGAACAAGCTGGGCATCTTCGATACCGTGGCTTCCTATGGCAACGCGATGTCGGATACCCACCTGGGCAAGAACCTGGAGATCGGCAAGAACGTCGACTCGACTACGCACCTGGTGGCGGCGAACGAGTACCGTGACACCTTTCGCCTGACCAGCGCCCTGCGCAATGACGACAATTCCCGCATCGAGGAATTGAAGTTTCCCGGTGCGCACTCGCAGGTTGGCGGTGGCTACAAGGACGACGTACTGGCGGCTGGCCCCTTGGCGGTGATGTATGACCGCCTGCAATCGGCTGGCATCGAGATGAAGCCGATGCAGCAGGAAGACTTGCAGCGCATCGGTCAGTACAACGAAGTGATCAAGAGCCCGGAGAAAGTCCAGGAGGCGCTGATCGATTCGCGGTTGATCCATGGTAAAGACGCGTTCACCCGTGGTGCTGACGGCGCTTTTCAGACTGTCGATAACACGCCCTTCCCGATGGAGCGTGGCACGATCAATATCTTTGATCGCCAGGCCCATCCTTTCGATCACCAGACGAATGGTCGGGGAATCATTTTCGAGAATGACGACTCCTTGAGCAAGAGTGGCATTCAACGGGGCGCCGAGTCGGTTGGAAGCTGGTTCGCTGAAAAAGGCTCCCAGCTCAAGGATCGTGCGTCCGAGTACCTCGGCTCGCGCAGCCGTTCCGAGCGGCAGGCAGCACGGGCAGATTCGTTCGAGCAGGAATTGGCCAAGTACCGGGAGGCTGCAACCCAGCAGAGCCAGGACATGGCCAAAACGATGACAGGTTCGCGACCTGATCAAAGCTTTATCAGCAGCCTGAACCTGCAACCTGTGCCAGTCCCCAAGGATCTCAAACAGGGTCAGCAGCAAGACCCTCAGGCGCAGCAACGCAGTGACTCGTTCAAGGCCATGGAACAGAAGGCCCTTGGCCTCAACCCGTCGGCCAGCGTTGGCGAAGCCTCGCAAACCGGGCGCAAGGCCACCAGCGGAATGGTTGTCGACATGGACGAGCATCACATCCTGCAAAAGGTCGGCCAGACCGACCAGTTCGTCATTCATGACCGCCGCGATGTTGACCCCAGCCGCAACTTCCAGGTGGGCAAGAGCACCGCGATCGTGCATGACAAAGGTATCGGCGATCTGGCCGGCACCCTCGCCCCGAAAATGGAATTGGGTGCAACATTGGCCAATGCCATGCGACGCTAATCAACCGGAATGGAATATTGCGCTGGGTGATAGCAATCTCAATATGCTTCGCCGCTTTACGCTACGCGCGGGGGCCGCTACAACACATAAAAAGGGATGCGCCGAAAGGCGTATTCAAGGAGGCAGGGATTGAACGGTACCACCATCGGTACGGATAGATCCCTTTCGGCAGCGGCCGTTGCCGCATCAAGGACCTCCGGTCGCGGTTGTGCCTGGGTTCGCTCATACTTCTCGTACTGGGAGCCTGGATGCTTCTGCCTACCACGCCATCTGCGCTTCAAGCCAAGGAGATTCTTATGCAAGACCGCAAGTACCAATCTTATGCCCCGGGCATGAAACTGCCTGAGGGTGTTTTTCCCCCAATTCAGGGCTATACCCACGAAGACCTGATTGGTGCAGCTGCAAAGCGTGCAGAAGTTGTCCTGAAAGCTGATGGTGTTGATCCGACCTTGGCACGTGAATCACTCTTCGCATTGGCCAAACATCTCAATGAGGATTTTGAGGATAAGTTGGTCGAGTACCGCATTGCGAAGATGTATGAGGAATCTGGAAATGCTCCTGCTGAGCGTAGCCAGATTGTGTCGCAGATGGCCGAAAGCTGTGGTGCTCTGGCAATGCGTGCGGCCACTGAGTCGCTAAGGGGGTCCCCCCTGCTCAGCAAAAGCGACGAGTTTTTGGACCGTTTTACCAGAAGTGTGGGTGACGGGGTCTATGATTTGATCGTGACGCTAAACAAGCCTGGTACCCGATAGCAACTGTCATCTTGGACAACTCACCACGTCAAAACGACGGTTGTGATTCATAGGGATATGAAATGAGCGACTGGATGCGTTTCACGGTGTATTTCGACGGCACCGGGAACAACAAAGATCAGCATGCGCCCGACGGCACGCAGACCAACGTGGCCCGCCTGTATGACCTGGATATGGCCAAGGGTACCAACTTGGCGCGTAATTCTGGGCATACTCCACAGCAATATAATCCTCATGAACGGTCTGGCCAGTCCGAGAAAATCTATTTTGATGGGGTCGGCAGCCAAGCCAAAACGTCTGCGCGTTTCCTGCTCGAAGCTGCCACGGGGCGGGGGGCACAGGAGCGTATCGAGCAAGCCTACGATGCCATAGTTGCCTTTCACAACAAGTACCCAGACCAGAAGATAGATGTGAATATCGTTGGTTTCAGTCGTGGAGCGTCACAATCACGAGCGCTGGCTAACGAATTGATCGAGCGTGGCGTGCCGAAACTGAATGGGCTAGGAGATCCTACAGGTGAGTTCCTAATTCCGCCGGGCCAGGCGCATATAAACAAGCTGGGTATCTTTGACACCGTCGCTACCGATGGTATGTACAATACCGATACTCATATGAGCAAGAATCTGGAAATCAGTAGGAACGTCGATTCAACCACGCACTTGATAGCGATGAACGAGTACCGCGATACATTTCGACTTACTAGCGCGCTGCGTAACGACGATAACGCCCGTATTGAGGAATTGAAGTTTGCTGGTGCGCACTCGCAGGTAGGCGGTGGCTATCAGGACGACATATTGGCGGCCGGGCCGCTGGCAGTGATGTATGACCGGCTGAAGTTAGCCGGGATCGATATGAAGCCGATGCATCAAGAAGATGTGAAGCGTATTCAGCAATATAACGAGCTTATCAAGGCCCCCGAGCAAGTGCAGCAAGCATTGATTGACTCACGGCTATGGAGGGGTGAAAAGGCGTTCAGTAAGGACATTGATGGCTCTTATCATACGGTTAATAACACGCCGTTCCCGATGGAAAGGGGAATGATCAATGTGTTCGGCCGTCAAAGACGGCCCTTCGAGCATGAGATCAAGGGGCGTGGCGTGATCTTTGAAAATGACGATCGGCTCAGCCGCGACGGTATCTCCAGGGCTCTGGAAAGCGTAAGCGAACGTTTGAAATCAATGGGGCAGGAGACGCTGTCTGCATCATTACGCGTACTGGGCCTGGAAACACGAGAGCAGGTAGCCAATGGAAACAAAGGGGTGTACGCAGAGCTTCGAGCGGAAAGAAAGGCAAAGTCCCGCGAACAAGTTTCAATGCTATCTGACGAACTCAAGGCATCGCGGCCCAATGCTCCCTACATCAAGAGCCTGAGCTTGCAACCTGTCCCAGTCCCGCAAAGTGCGCAACATGGCCAGCAGCAAGACCCTAAGACCCAGCAACGCAGTGACTCACTTCTTGCCATGGAAAAGAAAGCCCGTAGCTTCAACCCGTCGGCCTGCGTAGTCGAGGCCGGGCGCAAGGCCATCAGCGGGCTGGTTGTTGACATGGACGAGCATCACATCCTGCAGAGAGTCGGCCAGACCGACCTGTTCGTTATCCATGATCGCCGCGACGTCGACCCGGGCCGAAACCTCCAAGTGGGCAAGAGCACCTCGATCATGCATATCGAAGGTATCGGCGATCGGGCCGGTACCCTCGCCCCGAAAATGGTGTCGGATGCAGCATTGGTCAATGTTATGCGGCGTTGAGTGACCGGGATGAAACCTTTGCGCCTGGTCACTGGTATCCCAGAATTCTTTGCGTTTTACGCTAGGCGGTGGATACCGCGACAACACATCAAACAGGGATACGTCGAAAGATTTTTCAGGGAGACCCGAATTGAACGGTACCATCATCGGTGCAGAAGCATCCATTTTCGGCGGCGCCTGTTGCCACACCACGGGACCAAGGTCGCGGTTGCGCCAGGGAGCGCTCATGCCTCTAGTGCTGGGAGCCTGCATGTTCCTGCCTACCATGCCGTCCGCGCTTCAAGCCAAGGAAATCTTCATGCAAGACAGCAAGTACCAACCTTATGCCCCGGGCATGAAACTGCCTGAGGGTGTTTTTCCCCCTATGCATGGCTACACCCACAAAGATCTGATCGAGGCTGCCGGCAAGCGGGTCGAGTCCGTTTTAATAGTCAATGAAGTCGATCCGATGCTGGCCAAGGAAACGCTCTTCGCCTTGGCCGACCACTTGAACCGGGCCTTCCATTCGCAGAACATCGAGTATCAGATTGCTACGTGGTTCAAGAAACCGTACGACGATCCTGCTGCCCGCGCACAGAGTGTTACTGATATGGGTGAAAGTTTTGGTGCTCTCGCCATCCGTGTCGCAGGCGACGCGTTGAAGGGCTCCCCATTGCTACACAAGAGTGACGCTTTCCTTAGCGCCTTCATCAATGGTGCCGGTGACGGGGTCCATGATTTGATCGTGACGCTGAACCAACCAAATGCCTGATGGTGACTTGGAATTTGTTTCGGAAAGCTCACCCCGCCAAAACAGCGGTGTAATTCATAGGGATATGCAATGAGCGACACAATGCGTTTCTCGGTGCGTTTCGACGGCCCCGGGAACAACAAAGGTCTGAATACGTTCGGTGTCACGTTGGACGTGAGCCCGTCCCAGGCGATGCGCCGGTGAGTGAGCGTCGTCTGGTTGGTGAAATTGCAGCGCAACAAGGGCAGAAGACCTTCGCCCTGCCTCGCCTGCAATTGGCTGACGGTGCCCTGGAGGCATTGAAATGGCTGGCGTTGCTGTTGATGACCGGCGACCACGTCAACAAGTACCTGTTCAACGAGACCTTGCCTTACCTGTTCGAGGCCGGGCGGTTGGCTATGCCGTTGTTCGTGACGGTGCTGGCCTGCAATCTGGCGCGCCCGGGTGTCGGGGCAAAGGGCGCCTACCGCCGCACCGCGATGCGCCTGTGTCTGTTCGGTGTGTTGGCGACACCGCCGTTCATCGCACTGGGTGGGCTGCTGTATGGCGCCTATCCGCTGAACATTCTCTTTACCCTGCTGGTAGTCACCGTGGTGACCGCTGCTTGTGAGCGTGCGGCGGCTGGGCAAGCACGTTACTGGGCTGTGGCGCTTTGTGTGTTCGTGGTCGGCGGAGCGCTGGTCGAATTCTGGTGGCCGGCCGTGCTGCTGGGGTTGTGCGTAGGTTGGTACGTGCGGCGTCCGAATGCCATGGCTGGCGTGGGGGTCGTGGTTTCGTTGGCAGCGCTGTCGCCGATCAATGGCAACGCCTGGGCGTTCGCCGCCCTGCCCTTGCTGCTGGGCGTCGGTTGGTTGCAACCGAAGCTGCCACGCTGGCGTTGGCTGTTCTACGGCTACTACCCCCTGCATTTGCTGGTACTTTGGTTGATCCGCATCCCGATGGCCAAGGCCGGTTATTTATTCCTGATATGAAGCAGGTGCCCATGGACAATCCGAACAAGGCCAGGCCCCGGCTGGAAGATGCCGGGCAAGCCCTTGAAGCCCAGGCCCAGGCACTGGCGACCGAGCAGACCGCCCTGCTCGAAGGCAGCCCGGTGCAGGCGCGTTATACCCAGGCCCTGGGCGAGTACGTCGAGCAGAAGGCCGAACAGGCGCAAGCGCTCGAGCAGCGCCTGGAAAGCCTGGTGGAGCGCCAGCAGGCGCAACTGCAACAGAACCTGGCCGGCCGCCCGGGCTGGCTCGCCTTACCCTCCACCCGCGCCACCTGGGAGCAGTGCAACCAGCGCTGCCAGGCGCGCCTGCTACAACTGCAGAGCCGTCTCGAGCGGGTGCAGGAGCTGCATCATGGCATGGGCCTTTACAGTCCGCGCATCGAGGAGCTGGCGGTGCGCCGCCTGCGTGCCGAGCAGCCCGAACTGGCCGAGCAGTGGAACCTGCAGCGCCAGGCCGAGCGCTCCCTGACCGAAGCACAGCGGCGCAATCATGCCCAGGACCTGGGGCGCTCGCGTACCTCGTCGCCCTGAATCTGTATCTACTTTTCAATTCCTTCGTTCACGGAGCGAACCCATGAAACACAATAACGCCGTCGGCCCGCAGATACGCGGCGGACAAAGCAACAGCGGCAGTACCTGGCAGGCATTGTTGGCGATCTTCTTCCTGGTTGCCGGCCTGGCCACGGCGACTCAGTACTTCGCCTACCTGTTCCAGAACCACACCGCGCTGGGCGCCAATCTGAATGGCGTTTATGCACCGTGGATGATCCTGGTATGGGCTGCCAACTGGTCGGGCCAGTATCAGGACTCGCTGATGCGCGCCGGCTCCCTTGGCATGCTGGTCAGCGGCGTGGGCATGATGGCGGTAATGATCATCCGGCTGATCAACAGCAACAGTGCCAGGGCTAACGCGTTCCTGCATGGTTCGGCGCGTTGGGGCGAGCGCAAGGACATCGAGAGTGCCGGTTTGCTGGCTGACGAGGGTGTGTATGTGGGGGCCTGGCTGGACAAGCGTAACAAGCTGCATTACCTGCGTCATAACGGCCCAGAGCACATCCTTACATTCGCCCCGACCCGCAGCGGCAAGGGCGTCGGCCTGGTGATTCCGACCTTGTTGTCGTGGAAGCACAGCGCAGTGATTACCGACCTCAAAGGCGAGTTATGGGCGCTGACCGCCGGCTGGCGGCAGAAGCATGCCGGCAACCGGGTGCTGCGCTTCGAGCCGGCCACGGCAAACGGCTGCGTGGGCTGGAACCCGCTGGAGGAAATTCGCCTTGGCACCGAATTCGAGGTGGGTGACGTGCAGAACCTGGCCACACTGATCGTCGACCCGGACGGCAAGGGCCTCAACGACCACTGGCAAAAAACTTCGCAGGCGATGCTGGTGGGCTGCATCCTGCACCTGTGCTACCGCTCGCTGGATGAAGGTGGGGTAGCCAGTTTGCCGGCCCTGGACGCCATGCTCGCCGACCCGTCGCGGCCGATCAGTGAGCTGTGGGAGGAAATGACTCACTATGGGCACCTCGGTGGTGAAAACCACCCGCTGGTGGGCTCTGCCGCGCGCGACATGCTCGATCGCCCGGCGGAAGAGGCCGGCTCGGTGCTGTCCACGGCCAAATCGTACCTGTCGCTGTTCCGCGACCCAATCGTGGCGCGCAATGTCGCCCGCTCGGAATTCAAGATACGCGACCTGATGAACCACGACGACCCGGTCAGCCTGTTCATCATCACCCAGCCCAACGACAAGGCGCGCCTGCGCCCGCTGGTGCGCATCCTGGTGAACATGATAGTCCGCCTGCTGGCTGACAAGATGGACTTCGAGGACGGCCGGCCCAAGGCTCATTACAAACACCGCCTGCTGATGATGCTCGACGAGTTCCCGAGCCTGGGCAAGCTCGACATCATGCAGGAGTCGCTGGCCTTTGTGGCCGGCTACGGTATCAAGTGCTACCTGATCATCCAGGACTTGTCGCAGCTGCAGGAGTTCTACGGGCAGAACGAGAGCATCACCTCCAACTGCCATATTCAGAACGCCTACCCGCCGAACCGCGTGGAAACCGCAGAGCACCTGTCCAAGCTCACTGGGCAGACCACCATCGTCAAGGAGCAGATCACTACCAGCGGGCGCCGCTCCAGTGCGCTACTCGGCCAAGTGTCGCGCACCATCCAGGAAGTGCAGCGGCCACTGCTGACCACTGACGAGGCCCTGCGCATGCCTGGCCCGCGCAAGGACAGCCAGGGCAACATTGAAGAAGCCGGCGACATGGTGGTGTACTGCGCCGGTTACCCGGCGTTCTATGGCAAACAGCCGCTGTACTTCCAGGACCCGATCTTCCTCGCCCGCGCCAAGGTGCCGGCGCCGCGTGAAAGCGACCGCACCATTGACATACGTGGTACGGCGACGCCGGCATGAGGCGACCGCTGAGCGTGGCCGCCCTGCTGGCTATCCTGTTCCTGCTGCTATTGCCACTGGTACTGAATGGCGGCGCCCGGATCAACATCACCAGCAGCTTCCCGCCGGGCATCTACTGGGTAGTCGACAAGACGCCGGAAAAAGGCGACCTGGTCATGTTCTGCCCACCCCGGCGGCCGGTGTTTGACCTGGCGCACGCACGCGGTTACCTGAGCAGCGGGCCATGTCCAGGGGGATACATGCGCATGATCAAGCGCCTGGTAGCGGTTCCGGGTGACGAGGTGCTGATCGGCTCCGCAGGCGTCAGTGTCAATGGCCATCTGCAGGCCCGCAGCGAGCCATTGTCCAGGGACCCCAGCGGCCGCCGCATGCCGCACCCGGTATCTGCGCATTTCCGCCTGGCCGAGGGCGAGGTGCTGATGCTCTCCGATTACAGTCGCTTGTCGTTCGATGGTCGCTATTTTGGCGCCGTACCGCAGGTTCAGCTGGATGAGGTGATCCGGCCCTGGCTGGTGTGGAACAGCTCGTCCCGGTAAGCACCGTGGAACGCTACCCCCAGTGCTACTAATTGGAATGAATAATTGCACTAATGGTACTTGGCAGCTGATGGTTTTTTGCTATTATCGAATTCCCGCCTCTCTCATCTGGAACACCCGTTCTAGAGCCTCCGAATTAAGTTTCAGTTAAGTTTTCCCCGCTAGCGTAGGAAATCAGTCCACACCGACTGTGATCTATGGCCCGTGCGTGTCATCTAAAACCCTGCATAGCCAGAATCTTTCACCGGTAAAATGGATTTACCTACACACCGTCAAGAGGATGAATCATGCCCGTCAAGGACCCATCCAAGGTCGTTCCGCAGGTCCCCGCGGAGAGCGCCGATGCCGCCCTTAAGCACATCGTCGACGGCTTCCTGCGTTTTCACCATGACGTTTTCCCCGAGCAGCAAGAGCTGTTCAAGAAGCTCGCCACCGCGCAAACCCCGCGCGCCATGTTCATCACCTGTGCCGACTCGCGCATCGTTCCCGAGCTGATTACCCAGAGCTCGCCGGGCGACTTGTTCGTGACCCGTAACGTCGGCAACGTGGTACCGCCCTACGGTCAGATGAACGGCGGCGTTTCCAGTGCCATCGAGTACGCCGTGCTGGCGTTGAAAGTGCACCACATCATCGTCTGTGGCCACT
Source organism: Pseudomonas sp. SMV7 (assembly GCF_052041995.1). Lineage (NCBI taxonomy): Bacteria > Pseudomonadati > Pseudomonadota > Gammaproteobacteria > Pseudomonadales > Pseudomonadaceae > Pseudomonas > Pseudomonas sp. SMV7. Next base: position 264,155 of record NZ_JBKGGT010000003.1, read on the forward strand.
CCGACTGCGGCGCCATGCGTGCGGTGCTCAACCCGCAGTCGCTGGCCAAGATGCCGACCGTTTCCGCCTGGTTGCGCCACGCCGAAGTGGCCCGCACCGTGGTCGAGAACAACTGCTCGTGCGGAAGCGAACACGAAACGATGCAGGTGCTGACCAAGGAAAACGTCATCGCCCAGCTGCATCACCTGCGCACCCACCCGTCGGTGGCTTCGCGCCTGGCAGCCGGTGAGCTGTTCATCCATGGCTGGGTCTACGACATCGAGACCAGCAAGATCGAAGCCTACGACGCCGCCAGCGATAGCTTCCTGCCGCTGGCCGCTGGCGAGCCGGTCCCCTGCGCTACTCCGAGAGGCCGCTACTAAGCGACCCATCCGCCTGCTGAAACCTTGATAGCCGGCTGCACCCTTCCGGGGTGTGGCGCGGCCTTCGGCTGCCTTTAATTCCCTGACTGCCCTGCCGGCATGCCTGCTGGCGGCCTGCGCCTGCGCGCTTGTCAGGGGCAAACGTGCCCATGGCCAGGGGAATGGCTGTGTGACAAAGAAAGGAGAAACAACGGTGAACATTACACAGTTGAAAGCGGCCCTGCCGCGTGAGTTGCTGGCGTCGGTAGTGGTCTTCCTGGTGGCCCTGCCGTTATGCATGGGTATTGCAATCGCTTCGGGGATGCCGCCGGCCAAAGGCTTGATTACCGGCATCATCGGCGGCGTCGTCGTGGGTTTCCTCGCTGGCTCGCCGCTGCAGGTGAGTGGCCCGGCCGCTGGCCTGGCCGTGCTGGTGTTCGAACTGGTGCGCCAGCATGGCATGGCCATGCTCGGGCCGATCTTGCTGCTGGCTGGCCTGCTGCAATTGCTGGCCGGGCGCCTGCGCCTGGGGTGCTGGTTCCGTGTCACCGCCCCAGCGGTTGTTTACGGCATGCTCGCAGGTATCGGTGTGCTGATCGTCCTGTCCCAGGTGCATGTGATGTTCGACACAACACCGCAGCCTTCGGGCCTGCAGAACCTGGTGGAATTTCCTTCGACCGTGGCGGCTGCCCTGCCGGTGGAGAATGCGGGCTCTGGTTGGCAAGCCGGTGCACTCGGGCTGGGTACCATCGCCATCATGTGGGGGTGGGAGCGCTTGCGGCCGCGCAAGCTGCGTTTCGTTCCCGGTGCCTTGTTGGGCGTGGCAGCGATGACGGTTATCGCCATGTGGCTGGCACTGCCGGTGAACCGGGTACAGGTGCCGACGGACCTGACCGAAGCCATCGACTGGATCCGCCCCGATGACCTCATGAAGCTGGCCGATCCTTCCCTGCTGGTTGCCGCTTTCGCATTGGCCTTCATCGCCAGCGCCGAAACCTTGTTGTCCGCCGCTGCGGTGGATCGCATGCATAGCGGGCAACGTTCAGACTTCGACCGTGAGCTCTCGGCACAAGGGATTGGCAACATGCTTTGCGGGTTGCTGGGCGCGCTGCCAATGACTGGCGTCATCGTACGCAGCTCGGCCAATGTGCAGGCAGGTGCACAAACACGGGCTTCGGCCATTCTGCATGGCGCATGGTTGTTGGCGTTCGTCGTGGCTCTGGGCAGCGTGCTGCAGCAGATTCCGGTGGCGAGCCTGGCGGGCGTGCTGGTGTACACCGGCGTGAAGCTGGTCGACTTCAAGGCCCTGCGCGGCCTGAGCCGCTACGGCAGGATGCCGATGTTCACCTACGTGGCGACAGCCGTGACGATCATCTTTACCGACCTGTTGACCGGGGTGTTGCTGGGCTTTGCCCTGACGCTGCTGAAGCTGGCCTTCAAGGCGGCACGCCTGAAGATCAGCCTCGCCCAGCTCGAGACCAGCGGCCATATGGAGTTACGCCTGAGCGGTGCGGCAACCTTCCTCAAGGTACCTGCCCTGACCCAGGTACTCGATAGCGTGCCTGCGGGGACTACGTTGCATGTGCCGCTGGCCAACCTGACCTACATCGACCACTCCTGCCTGGAGCTGCTGGAGGACTGGAGCAGAACCAGTGGCTCGATCCTGCGCATTGAACAACGAGGGCTCAAGCGCAGGGTGGAGGGACGTCTGCGAAGCGTGGCGGGTGCCTGAGGTCAGTTCTTCACCTCGATCAGCTCTGGTGAACCCGGCCAAGTACCGGTCAGGTTGACCGTACGGGTGCCACCCAGCCACTCGGTGGCGGGGGTGTTCCACTTCAGCGATTTGCGGTTATTCGCGCCGATGTTGACGAATTCCGCTGTCAGCACCATCTCGGTGGCTGTCAGCGGGATATCGCCAAAGCTCGCCGAGCTACCGCCGATTACGGTACTGGAATGTTCCACAGGGCCAGAGGGCGTCTGGTAGGCGAGCGTGACTTTGGTGGTGTAGGTAGTCAGAGACGAGGCCTTGCTGTCGACATGCAGGTTCAATACCCCAATCTTGCCGACCCAGCTCGGAATCAACACCCGGCTGCCTGCGTACGATGCGAAGTAATAGGCCACAGGCAGGGGGGCTGTTGCCACTTCACCGCTTTTGGCCGGCAGGGTGTGTGTCTCGACTTCACTTGAGTTGCTGATGAACAGATAACTCGCCTTGCCGTTGCCCGAAATGCCCTCTTCACCGAGCAAGCGGTTCAGGCCAGTCGCGCTGCCGGCAACGGTGAAGCTTGCCTTGCTCTTCTTTGACACCGCATTCAGGCCACTGCTGGCGTAGACCACCGAGGTGACGACGCCAAAACCTTCCGATATACCGGCGCTGGTTGCCATGTTCACCTTGCGTGCCTGGGCAAGCAGCCATTCGTACTGATCGTCCAGCACGCAGAGGTTGCAGATGCTGTGCTCACCGGCGATGGCAAACTCGGAGGTGATGGCATTTTCCTTGTCGAAGGTCCACTCCAATGCGGCATCCGGTTTGACCTCGACCCCCGTGACCGGATCGAGGATCACTCCCTGCCCTTTGGCGCTGACGCTCCTGCAGGTCACACCACTGGACTTGAAGTCCCACTTGCGGCTCTGCAGATTCTTGCTGACCTCGACGCCGGGCAGGGCATCGGCGACCAGCTTGAAGTCGCCGGAATCGGAATCGACGATGCCGACGGCGCCAGGCTTGATCGATGGGTTGAGGCCCCAGTTGCCCCATATCGTGCGATAGGTACCACGCAGCAGGTCCGTGAACACTCGGTTTCTTCTGATCGTCATTGTCATCACCTTGAAATAGGAAAGCGCCGCCTTCAGACGGCGGGATGACAGTAGCGATGAGCCCGAACGGGTAGCAGAAGGACCGCCTTCCCCGGACGGTCGTGCGGGTCAGGCGCCTGTCTGGCCGAACGCCACGTTCAACTGACGGGACAGGCACGGCCAGCGCTTCCAGGCCGCGCCTGTCTGCGGGCTGCTCAGGGCTGCGCGATAGGCTTCCACCGACTCGCTGGCGAAGCTCTCGTCGTCGAGCATCTGATCCACCGAATGATGCACCACCTCATCCAGCTGGTTGGCGAAGGTTTCACCAATCAACTGGTGGGCGATCAGGTTGGCAACGGTGGTGTCGACCGGAATCAGCGGCTGCTGGAAGTGGCGGATGTACAGGTCGTTGACCTCCTCCACCAGGCGGTGCGCCAGGTAAGCCTCATCCAGCAGGCAGTCCAGCCCCACATGCCCCTGCATCACGCTGGGCGGCTGCAGGAAGTAAGCCTCGGCAATCTTCAGTACCGGGGTGATCTGCGATTCGATCCCGGCTTCGCGGGCCACCTCGTGGGCAGCCTCCAGCAGTTCCGGAACCTGGTCGATGTAGGCGCTGACGAAGCGCGCCAAAGTACCCTGGGCGTCCTGCTCAGGCAGTTGGATCAAGGGGTGCAGATGGGGCAGTTGCAGCTCGAGACGCTTTTTCAGTTGGCCGGTCCGGCCTTCGTGTTGGTGGGCTTGGCTTACCTGCTCGCGTACAGCAGCGATGTTCATGACAACTCCAGGGACATTACGTTTCAAACGGAAGACACTAAATTAGCTCGGTATACAGAATACCTAAGACGCATTTGTTATAAGTGGCGCAACGCTGCGCATGCTTAGGTATATCGAAATGCCATTATCGCGCCATGCGCTGTCAAGCGCGCGGTTTTCCGCACGGTTCGGCCATTTCATGAAGTTCATTTCACCGGTGTCGTTGCGTGCCATTGGTCGCTGTCTATACTCCCGGTGAACGTGATTCGTTGATGAGGCCCGACTGCTTTTAGCAGGGGCTCGGTCGTCGAAGCCAGGCAGTCTTGACCGCCGTTCCCTCTTGCCGCAGGCCACGCCTCCGGGACTACAAGAACGAGAAGGGGAACCCGCAATGATGCGACATCCACATGTCTGGATGGGCCTCCTGTTGTGGTCGGTTTTTGGTCAGGCCAACGCTGCCTGGACCGTGAACATGCACCCGGGGGCGACGGAAGTCTCCAACGCCGTCTTCGACCTGCACATGACCATCTTCTGGATCTGCGTGATCATCGGCGTCGTCGTGTTCGGCGCAATGTTCTGGTCCATGGTCATCCACCGCCGCTCCACCGGCCAGCAGGCTGCGCATTTCCATGAGCATACCTGGGTGGAGATCCTCTGGACCGTAGTCCCATTCCTGATTCTGGTGGCGATGGCGATCCCGGCCACCAAGACCCTGATCGACATCTACGACGCCAGTGAGTCGGACATCGACATACAGGTCACCGGCTACCAGTGGAAATGGCACTACAAATACCTTGGCCAGGACGTGGAGTTCTTCAGCAACCTGGCCACCCCTGCCGACCAGATCCATAACCAGGCTCCCAAGGACGAGCACTACCTGCTCGAAGTCGACCAGCCGCTGGTGCTGCCGGTCGGCGCCAAGGTGCGCTTCCTGGTGACCGCCGCCGACGTCATCCACTCCTGGTGGGTGCCGGCGTTCGCGGTCAAGCGTGATGCCATCCCCGGTTTCGTCAACGAAGCCTGGACCCGTATCGACAAGCCCGGCATCTACCGTGGCCAGTGCACCGAGCTGTGCGGCAAGGACCATGGCTTCATGCCGGTGGTGGTCGAGGTCAAGTCCAAGGCCGATTACGACACCTGGCTTGGCGAGCGCAAGGCCGAAGCCGCCAAGCTCAAGGAGCTGACCAGCAAGGAATGGACCCTGCAAGAGCTGGTGGAGCGTGGCGACAAGGTCTACCACACCACCTGCGTGGCCTGTCACCAGGCCGAAGGCCAGGGCTTGCCGCCGATGTTCCCGGCGCTCAAGGGCTCGAAGATCGCTACCGGGCCGAAGGAGGCCCACCTGGGCATCGTCTTCCATGGCAAGCCCGGCACTGCCATGGCCGCCTTCGGCAAGCAGCTTTCGGAAGTCGACATCGCCGCCGTGATCACCTACGAGCGTAACGCCTGGGGCAACAACAAAGGCGACATGGTCACGCCGAAGGACGTGTTGGCACTGAAGCAGGCAGAAGCGCAATGAACCGGGTTACGCGCGGCAATCAGTGGATTGCAGGAGACAGGACATGAGTGCAGTGATCGACGACCACGCCCACGGCCATGAGCATGCACACGGGCCAGCCAAGGGCCTGATGCGCTGGGTGCTGACCACCAACCACAAGGACATCGGCACGATGTACCTGTGGTTCAGCTTCATCATGTTCCTGCTCGGCGGCTCGTTCGCCATGGTGATCCGCGCCGAACTGTTCCAGCCCGGGTTGCAGATCGTGGAACCGGCGTTCTTCAACCAGATGACCACCATGCACGGCCTGATCATGGTGTTCGGCGCCGTGATGCCGGCTTTCGTCGGCCTGGCCAACTGGATGATCCCGCTGATGATTGGTGCGCCCGACATGGCCCTGCCACGGATGAACAACTTCAGTTTCTGGTTGTTGCCAGCGGCCTTCCTGTTGCTGGTGTCGACCCTGTTCAGCCCGGGAGGCGGGCCGAATTTCGGCTGGACCTTCTACGCCCCGCTGTCCACCACCTACGCCCCGGCCAGTGTCACCTTCTTCATCTTCGCCATCCACCTGATGGGTATCAGCTCGATCATGGGCGCGATCAACGTGATCGCCACCATCCTCAACCTGCGCGCGCCGGGCATGACCCTGATGAAGATGCCGCTGTTCGTCTGGACCTGGCTGATTACCGCGTTCCTGCTGATTGCAGTGATGCCGGTGCTGGCCGGTGTGGTGACCATGATGCTGATGGACATCCACTTCGGCACCAGCTTCTTCAGTGCCGCCGGTGGTGGTGACCCGGTGCTGTTCCAGCACGTGTTCTGGTTCTTCGGCCACCCCGAGGTATACATCATGATCCTGCCGGCCTTCGGCGCGGTCAGTTCGATCATCCCGGCGTTCTCGCGCAAGCCGCTGTTCGGCTACACCTCCATGGTGTACGCCACCGGCGCGATCGCCTTCCTGTCATTCATCGTCTGGGCCCATCACATGTTCGTGGTCGGCATCCCGGTGGTCGGCGAACTGTTCTTCATGTACGCAACCATGCTGATCGCCGTGCCCACCGGGGTGAAGGTGTTTAACTGGGTCAGCACCATGTGGGAGGGCTCGCTCACCTTCGAGACGCCGATGCTGTTTGCCATCGCCTTCGTCATCCTGTTCACCATCGGCGGCTTCAGCGGGTTGATGCTGGCCATCGCGCCGGCCGATTTCCAGTACCACGACACCTATTTCGTGGTGGCGCACTTCCACTACGTGCTGGTGCCCGGGGCCATCTTCGGGATCTTCGCCTCGGCCTACTACTGGCTGCCGAAATGGACCGGCCACATGTACGACGAAACCCTCGGTAAGCTGCACTTCTGGCTGTCGTTCATCGGCATGAACCTGGCGTTCTTCCCCATGCACTTCGTCGGGCTGGCCGGCATGCCGCGGCGAATTCCCGACTACAACCTGCAATTTGCCGACTTCAACATGGTGTCGTCGATCGGCGCCTTCATGTTCGGTGCCACGCAGATTTTCTTCCTGTTCATCGTCATCAAGTGCATCCGTGGCGGCGCGCCGGCGCCGGCCAAACCCTGGGATGGCGCTGAGGGCCTGGAGTGGTCGATTCCCTCGCCTGCGCCCTACCACACTTTCCAGACCCCACCGGAAGTGAAGTAGGAACGCTGCCATGAACGGCCTTTCGCTCAGACACCTGGTGCTGCGCCTGCTGATGCTGACGGTGGTGATGTTTGCCTTCGGCTTCGCCCTGGTGCCGATCTACGACGTGATGTGCAAGGCTTTCGGCATCAATGGCAAGACTGGCGGGCAGTATGAAGGCAGCCAGCTTGCCGACCCGACGCGTTCGGTGCGGGTGCAGTTCATGTCGACCAATGCCGGCGACATGGTCTGGGACTTCTACTCCACGGCGGATCAGCTGGAAGTCAACCCGGGCGCGGTGAACCAGATGATCTTCATCGCCCACAACCCGACCGATCGGCCAATGAGTGCCCAGGCCATCCCCAGCATTACCCCGGCCGAGGCTGCGGCGTACTTCCACAAGACCGAGTGCTTCTGCTTTACCCAGCAGGTGCTGCAGCCCGGCGAACGCATCGAGATGCCGGTGCGCTTCATCGTCGACCGCGACCTGCCGGCCAGCGTGAAGCACCTGACACTGGCCTACACCTTGTTCGACATCACCGCTCGCCACCCGCCGGTCGCGCACATCGCGGCGCAGGACGTCCAGGGCGCCCGTTAAGGGAAGGAGAACAGCAATGGCAAGTCACGAGCACTACTACGTCCCGGCGCAGAGCAAATGGCCGATCATCGCCACCATCGGCATGTTCATCACCGTGTTCGGCCTGGGTACCTGGTTCAACGACATGAAGGCCGGCCACCCTGAGTCGCACGGGCCGCTGATCTTCTTCGTTGGCGCATTGTTCCTGGCCTACATGTTGTTTGGCTGGTTCGGCTCGGTGGTGCGGGAGAGCCGCGCGGGGCTGTACAGCCCGCAGCTGGACCGTTCGTTCCGCTGGGGCATGAGTTGGTTCATCTTTTCCGAGGTGATGTTCTTCCTGGCGTTCTTCGGTGCGCTGTTCTATGTGCGCGTGCTGGCCGGCCCGTGGCTGGGGGGGGAAGGGGCCAAGGGGGTGGCGCACATGCTGTGGCCGACTTTCGACTTCACCTGGCCGCTACTGCACACGCCGGACCCGAAACTGTTCCCGCCGCCGAAGGAAGTGATCGACCCGTGGCACCTGCCGCTGATCAACACCATCCTGCTGGTGAGCTCCAGCGTGACCATCACCATTGCCCACCATGCGCTGCGCCGTGACCACCGTGGCGCGCTGAAATTGTGGATGGCGCTGACCATCATCCTCGGGGCCAGCTTCATTGCGCTGCAGGCCTACGAGTACCACGAGGCCTACACCAAGCTGGGGCTGACGCTGGGCTCGGGGATCTACGGCGCGACGTTCTTCATGCTGACCGGCTTCCACGGGGCCCACGTGACGCTGGGCACGATCATCCTGATCGTGATGTTCCTGCGCATCCTGCGTGGGCACTTCAACCCGGACAAGCACTTTGGTTTCGAGGCCGCCAGCTGGTACTGGCATTTCGTCGACGTGGTCTGGGTGGGGCTGTTCATCTTTGTATACGTGCTTTGACAACTGACTGCTCCCACGAGGCGGGGCCAGTCGAAGTGATACAGATTCAGAAGGGGGCGTGAGAAACCAGCTGACCACTGATGAAGCCCCAGGCGACCAGGCCGATGGTCAGGGCTGCCAGGGTCACCCGCACGGTCAGCGCCTTCAGCAGGCGGGTCGAGTTTTCCTCGTCCTTGACCAGAAACACCAGCCCACTGAACAGGCTGGCAATCGTGGCCAACAGCATCAGGACAATCGCGGCCTTGAGCATGGCGATACTCCCGGGGGGATGCGGTGATGTGGACAAGTATAGCGAGCGACCTGGCGAGGCACCGATGAGGCCGTTTCGCCCGGGCTGGGTACCCACCCTGGTGGTGCTTGCGCTACTGCCGGGGCTGGTCGCGCTGGGCTGCTGGCAGCTCGGCCGCGCCACGGAAAAGCGCCTGCTGCTGGCCACTTATGCCGAGCGCCGGGCCGAGGCGCCCCTGGCCATGGCACAGCTGACCGCAAACCCGGACAACGCCTTCCGCCGCGTGCACCTGTATGGCCGCTTCGACGGTGAACACAGCCTTTTGCTCGACAACCGCCTGCGCGATGGCCGGGCCGGTGTCGAGTTGCTGCAACCCTTCCATGACCAGGCCAGCGGCCTGTGGCTGCTGGTCAATCGTGGCTGGTTGCCATGGCCGGATCGCCGCGTGCCGGTGCACTTCGATACGCCAGCCCAGGCGCTGGCGCTGGATGCTGCGGTGTATGTCACGCCAGGCAGCACGTTCCAGTTGCACCCCGACCCGGCAGGCGGCCAGTGGCCGCATTTGCTGACCGCTGTCGATGCCGCACAGCTGTGGCAGCAGCTCGATCGCGAAGGCTTCGCCCATGAACTGCGCCTGGAACCTGGCCCGGCAGCCTATCGCCTGGACTGGCCGGTTGTCGCCATGGGCCCGGAAAAACACCTGGGGTACGCCGTGCAGTGGTTTGCCCTCGCGGCTGCGCTGGTGCTGCTCTACCTCTATTTCGGCTGGCACCACAACAAGGAGAAACGCCATGGCCACCGCCACTCCACTGGACGTGCCTGAACGCAGCAAACCCAGAGCCCGTGGGCGTTTGCAACTGATCCTGATCCTTCTGGTGGTGCTCGGGCCGATGATCCTTGCCACCAGCATGTACAAGCTGAAATTCTGGGTGCCGGATGGCCGCAGCTACCACGGCGTGATGATTGGCAACGGTGAAAGCCGTGCCGATCTTGGCGTGGCGGGCCAGGACGAACGCTGGCAATTGCTGGTAAGCGCCCCCGAAGCCTGTGCCGATGATTGCCAGCGCCTGGTGTACCTGGCCCGGCAGATCCAGGTGGGCCTGGGCCGTGACGCCAGCCGTGCCAGCCATGCGCTGGCCAGCGCCCAGCCGCTGAGCGCCGACTACCAGGTGCTGCTTGGCCGCGAGTATCCACAGTTGCAGCGTTACCCACTGGATGCGCAACGCTACCTGCAGAAGGTCGGCGAGGCCGGCCCGCAGCTGTGGATCGTCGACCCGCACGGCAACCTGGTGCTGCGCTACGACGCCAAGGTCAACGGCAAGCATGTGCTGGACGACCTGCGCCACCTGCTCAAGCTGTCCAACATCGGCTAGGAGCCTGCCATGGCCAGACCCGGATTCCGCCTTGCTGTGTTCGCCACCCTGCTGGCACTGCTGGTCGTCCTGCTTGGTGCCTATACCCGCCTGACCCACGCCGGCCTCGGTTGCCCAGACTGGCCAGGTTGCTATGGCTTCATCAGCGTGCCCAAGAGCGAAGCGCAGCTGGCCCATGCCGAGCTGCATTTTCCCGATCATCCGGTGGAAGCTGCCAAGGGTTGGGCGGAAATGGTGCATCGCTACTTCGCCGGCACGCTGGCGGTGGTCATCGCCCTGCTCGCCTTCCAGGCGGTGCGCCATCATAGCCGCGATGGGCAGCCTTATCGGCTGCCCTTGCTGTTGCTGGGCGTGGTGCTGGCCCAGGCCGCTTTCGGCATGTGGACCGTTACCCTGCAACTCTGGCCGCAAGTGGTGACTGCACACCTGCTGGGCGGCTTCACCACGCTGAGCTTGCTGTTCCTGTTATCCCTGCGTCTGTCCCGGGCGTTTGCGCCTTTGCCAAAATTGCCGCTGAGCCTGCGTCGGGTCGCTGCGCTGGCGTTGCTGGTAGTGATTGGCCAGGTCGCCCTTGGCGGTTGGGTCAGCTCCAATTACGCCGCCGTGGCCTGCATCGACTTGCCGACCTGTCACGGTGAGTGGTGGCCGGCAGCCGACTTCAGCAATGGCTTCCATCTGACCCAGCAGGTCGGCCCGAATTACCTGGGTGGCCAGCTCGACAGCGACGCGCGCACCGCTATCCACATCAGCCACCGCCTGGGAGCACTGGCGGTAACGCTTGTGCTGTTGCTGCTCAGCTGGAAGCTGCACCGCAACCAGCTCAATGGCCTGGCGCGCCTGGTATTGCTGGCATTGGCGCTGCAGGTGAGCCTGGGCCTGGCCAACGTGGTGTTCCACCTGCCTCTGGCAGTGGCCGTGGCGCACAACGCTGGCGGGGCGCTGCTGCTGCTGACCATGGTTTTCCTGAACTACCGCATCCGGGTGGCTGACCAAATTCATATCAGCCATGGCTGGCGCCTGACGCCGATGGCCGGCGCGGGCGTCGCCCCACACCCGAGGAATGCACTGTGGCGACGCTTCTGAAAGCACAGGGACAACGTGCCGGCTGGCGCGACTACCTGGAACTGACCAAGCCCAAGGTGGTGGTGCTGATGCTGATCACCTCGCTGGTGGGCATGTTGCTCGCCAGCCGTGCCGGGGTGGCCTGGCAGGTGCTGGTGTTCGGCAACCTCGGCATTGGCTTGTGCGCAGGCGGTGCGGCGGTGGTCAATCACGTCGTGGACCGGCGTATCGATGCCCTGATGGCGCGCACCCACAAGCGCCCTCTGGCCCAAGGGCGCGTCGAGCCGCTGCCGGCGCTGCTGTTTGCCTTGGGCCTGGCGCTGGCGGGCATGGCCTTGTTGCTGGTGTTCACCAACCCCCTTACGGCCTGGCTGACCCTGGCTTCGCTGGTGGGCTATGCGGTGATCTATACCGGCTTTCTCAAGCGTGCCACGCCACAGAACATCGTCATCGGCGGCCTGGCCGGGGCCGCCCCGCCGCTGCTTGGCTGGGTCGCGGTCACCGGGCACGTCAGTGCCGAACCGCTGTTGCTGGTGCTGATCATCTTTGCCTGGACGCCACCGCATTTCTGGGCCCTGGCCATTCACCGCAAAGCGGAATATGCCAAGGCCGACATCCCGATGCTGCCGGTGACCCACGGCGAGCGCTACACCAAGCTGCATATCCTGCTGTACACCCTGGTGCTGCTGGCGATCACCCTGCTGCCCTACGTCATCCACATGAGTGGCCCGCTGTACCTGGCCTGTGCCGTCCTGCTGGGTGCGCGCTTCCTGCAATGGGCCTGGGTGTTGTACCGTGGCAGCCGGCCGCACGCGGCGATCGGCACCTTCAAGTACTCTATCGGCTACCTGTTCGCGCTGTTCATCGCGTTGCTCGTTGACCACTACCTGTTGCTGAACCTATGACCCGAACCCAGAAAACTGTCTTCATCCTCGTTGCCCTGGTCGCGCTGATTCTGGGCCTGACCGTCAACAAGGTCCTCAATGGCCGCGGCCAACCCAACCCGACCGAGCTGATCGATGCCGGCATCATCCTGCTGCCGCAGAGCCGTGCCGTGGCCGACGTCACCATGACCAACCAGGATGGCCAGCCGGTGCGCCTGGATGACCTGAAAGGCAAATGGTCGCTGCTGTTCTTTGGCTACACGTATTGCCCGGATATCTGCCCGACCACCCTGGCCCAGCTGCGCCAGGTCAAGAGCGAGCTGCCCAAGGAGGCGGTCGATCGGCTGCAGGTGGTGCTGGTGAGCGTGGACCCGAACCGTGACACGCCGAACCAGCTGAAACAGTACCTGGGTTATTTCGACAAGGACTTCGTCGGGGTGGCGGGGTCGATCGAGGATACCCAGAAGCTGGCCAATGCCTTGAGCATTCCGTTCATTCCAGCGGATACCAGCAAGCCGGGGTATACCGTGGATCACAGCGGCAACCTGGCGGTTGTGGGGCCGGACGGGCGCCAGCGCGGGTTCATTCGGGCGCCGTTCAACAACCAGAAGCTTGTGGCGCAGTTGCCGGGGCTGGTGAAGCGGGACTGAGTGGGTCCCCTGAAAAGCTTCGCGGGCACGCCCGCTCCCACAGAGATATCACAAGGCCTGAGGCCAGCGATGTACCTGTGGGAGCGGGCGTGCCCGCGAAGAATCCAGCGCGATAGTTCGGATCAGAACGCCGGAACCACAGCGCCCTTGTACTTCTCGTTGATGAACTGCTTGACCTCAGGCGAGTGCAGCGCAGCGGCCAGCTTCTTCATCGCCTCCGAGTCCTTGTTGTCCGGGCGGGCAACCAGGATGTTCACGTACGGCGAATCGCTGCCTTCGATCACCAGGGCGTCTTTTTCCGGGTTCAGCTTGGCTTCCAGCGCATAGTTGGTGTTGATCAGGGCGGCATCGACCTGGGTCAGCACGCGCGGGATGGTGGCGGCTTCCAGCTCACGGAATTTCAGGCTTTTCGGGTTTTCGGCAACATCCTTCACGGTGGACAGGATGTTCTTGTTGTCCTTCAGCTTGATCACGCCGGCCTTGTCCAGCAGCAGCAGGGCGCGGCCACCGTTGGTAGCGTCGTTGGGGATGACCACGGTGGCGCCGGAGGACAGCTCGTCCAGCTTCTTGATCTTGGCCGAGTACACGCCCAGTGGCTCGATATGCACGCCAGTCACGCTGACCAGCTGGGTACCCTTGGCCTTGTTGAATTCATCCAGGTACGGCTGGTGCTGGAAGAAGTTGGCATCCAGGCGCTTTTCCGCCACTTGCACGTTCGGCTGGATGTAATCGGTGAATTCCTTGACCTTCAGCTCCACGCCCTCTTTTGCCAGGGCAGGTTTGACGAAGTTGAGGATCTCGGCGTGTGGCACCGGGGTGGCGGCGACGGTCAGGGACTCGGCGTGGGCCGAGAAGGCCGCGACAGCGGCGACAACAGCAAGCAGCTTCTTCATTGAGCACTCCTTGTGAGGGCCGCGACGGCCCCCGAACGGGTCGGCCAGGCCGACCCCATTGGGGTTATTTACGGGAAAAATGCACGACCAGTTTGTCGCCCACGCTTTGCAGTACTTGAACCAGTACCAGCAGCAGAACCACGGTTACCACCATCACATCGGTCTGGAAACGCTGGTAACCGAAGCGGATGGCCAGGTCGCCCAGGCCGCCGGCACCCACCACGCCGGCCATGGCGGTGTACGACACCAGGGTGATGGCGGTCACGGTAATGGCCGCGAAGATGCCCGGGCGGGCCTCCGGCAGCAATGCGTTGGTGATGATCTGGCGGGTGGTGGCGCCCATCGACTGGGTGGCTTCGATGATGCCGCGGTCTACTTCACGCAAGGCAGTTTCCACCAGGCGTGCGAAGAACGGTGTGGCACCGACGACCAGCGGCGGGATGGCACCCGCGACGCCCAGCGAAGTGCCGGTGATCAGCACGGTGATCGGGATCATCACGATCAACAGGATGATGAACGGCAGCGAACGCAGAATGTTCACGACCAGCGACAGCAATGCATAAACGCCCTTCTGCTCGAACATCTGCCTGGGCCCGCAGAGGAACAGCAGCACGCCCAGCGGCAAGCCCAGCAGCACGGTGAAGAACAGCGAGCCGAACAGCATGATCATGGTGTCGACGGTGGCCAGCCAGATTTCGGCCCAGTCGACGTTGGCGAAGAAATTCAGGGCGTCCATCAACGCAGTACCTCCATATGTACGTCAGCTGCCTTGAAGCGGGTGAACGCCGCTTCCATGTCACCGCCGATCAGGGCGAGGGTCAGCTGGCCATAGGGCACGTCCTTGATGCGGTCGATGCGCCCGGCGAGGATGCTGTAGTCCACGCCGGTCTCGCGGGCGACGGTGCCCAGCAGCGGCGCGTAGGTGGCATCGCCCTGGAAGGTCAGGCGTACGATGCGTCCTGGCACGTGGGCGAAGTCGTCGCGTTGCTCACCCTCGTCGACCTGCTCGTCTTCCTGGACAAAGCGCTTGGTGGTCGGGTGCTGCGGGTGCAGGAACACCTCGGCTACCGGGCCTTGCTCGACGATCTGGCCGGCATCCATCACCGCCACGCGGTCGCAGACCCGGCGGATCACGTCCATTTCGTGGGTGATCAGCACGATGGTCAGCTTCAGCTCGCGGTTGATCTCGGCCAGCAATTGCAGGACCGAGGCCGTGGTCTGCGGGTCGAGGGCGCTGGTGGCCTCGTCGCACAACAGGATTTTCGGGTTGGTGGACAAGGCGCGGGCGATGCCGACGCGCTGCTTCTGGCCACCGGACAGTTGTGCCGGGTACTTCCTGGCGTGGTCGGAAAGGCCGACCCGGGCCAGCAGCTCGGTGACCCGCTTGTCGATCTCGCTGCGCGACAGTTCGCCCGCCAGGGTCAGCGGCAGGCCGACGTTGTCGGCGACAGTCTTGGAGGCCAGCAGGTTGAAGTGCTGGAAAATCATCCCGACCTGCTGGCGGAAGCCGCGCAACTGGTTGGCGTTGAACGCGGTGACGTCTTCGCCGTCGACGATGATCTTGCCGCCGGAAGGCTCTTCCAGGCGGTTGATCAGGCGCAGCATGGTGCTCTTGCCGGCGCCGGAATGGCCGATCAGGCCGAACACCTGGCCATTCTCGATGGTCAGGGTGGTCGGATTCAGTGCGGGAATTTCCCTACCGGCAACGCGGTAGGTCTTGTGTACCTGTTGGAACTCGATCACGTAGCGAACCTTGTGGGGCGCATGGAAATTGGGGTCAGCGGTTGGCTGGGGTCGCGCATTTTAGCCTTTTCCAATAACTGTTCTTAGCATTTATTTCGTATTGCACCAATCCTTCGGGCATATCGCGACAACCGGTAAAGTCAATTGAACGCAACCAAGCGGCCTCCAGTCACTACTTGAACATGCCCTGCAGGGCAGCCTGAAGACGGATGAGGAGAGCCACGATGCCCAGCAAGAAGACGGATTCGCCAAAACACAGCCAGCTCGCCGGCACCGACACGCCAGACCGCGCCAACACCAATGCCAAGCTGCAAAGCCTGGAGGACGTGCGCAGTGACGCCACCGGCCAGGCGCTGCGTACCAATCAGGGCGTGCGCATCGCTGACAACCAGAACACCCTGAAGGCTGGCGACCGTGGCCCCTCGCTGCTCGAAGACTTCATCATGCGCGAGAAGATCACCCATTTTGACCACGAGCGTATTCCGGAGCGCATCGTGCATGCCCGAGGGACCGGGGCGCATGGTTACTTTCAGAGCTATGGCGATCACGCAGCACTGACCAAGGCAGGCTTCTTGCGCGACCCAGCAAGAATCACCCCCGTTTTCGTGCGCTTTTCCACGGTGCAGGGCCCGCGGGGGTCGGCCGACACGGTGCGTGACGTGCGCGGTTTTGCGGTGAAGTTCTACACCGATGAAGGCAATTTCGACCTGGTGGGCAACAACATGCCGGTGTTCTTCATCCAGGATGCGATCAAGTTCCCGGATTTCGTCCACGCCGTGAAGCCGGAGCCGCACAACGAGATTCCCACCGGTGCCTCGGCCCACGACACCTTCTGGGATTTCGTCTCGCTGGTACCGGAGTCGGCCCATATGGTGATGTGGGCAATGTCGGACCGCGCGATTCCACGCAGCCTGCGCATGATGGAAGGGTTCGGCGTGCATACCTTCCGCCTGATCAACGAACAGGGCGTGGCCAGTTTCGTCAAGTTCCACTGGAAACCGCGTCAGGGCGTGCATTCGCTGCTGTGGGACGAAGCGCAGAAGCTGGCCGGGAAAGACCCCGACTTCCAGCGCCGCGACCTGTGGGAAGCCATCGAAACGGGCGACTACCCAGAGTGGGAACTGGGCGTGCAGATCGTGCCGGAGGCCGACGAGCACAAGTTTGACTTCGACTTGCTGGACCCGACCAAGATCATCCCGGAAGAACTGGTCCCGGTTACGCCGCTGGGCAAGATGGTGCTGAACCGCAACCCGGACAACTTCTTTGCCGAAGTGGAACAGGTGGCGTTCTGCCCGGGCCATATCGTGCCTGGCATCGACTTCACCAATGACCCGTTGCTGCAGGGCCGGCTGTTCTCCTACACCGACACCCAGCTCAGCCGCCTGGGCGGGCCGAATTTCCACCAGATCCCGATCAACCGCCCGGTTGCCCCCAACCACAACAACCAGCGCGATGCCTTGCACCAGCATGTGGTGCACAAGGGGCGCGCCTCGTACGAGCCAAACTCCATCGATGGTGGCTGGCCGAAAGAAACCCCGCCTGCTGCGCAGGATGGCGGTTTCGAGAGCTACCAGGAGCGCATCGATGCTCACAAGATCCGCCAGCGCAGCGAATCGTTCAGCGACCATTTTTCCCAGGCGCGGCTGTTCTTCCAGAGCATGAGCCCGACCGAGCAGCAGCATATCATCAAGGCCTACAGCTTCGAGCTGGGCAAGGTCGAGCGTGAGGCGATCCGGGCGCGGGAAGTGAACGAAATCCTGGCCAACATCGACCTGAAGCTGGCGGCGGCGGTGGCGGCAAACCTCGGCCTGCCCGCACCGGCGGCGGGTACCGTGCAGGTGAAGGGTAGCCAGCTGGCCCAGTCGCCCGCGCTGAGCCAGCTGAATCACCCCGGTGTGGTCGGTATCAAGGGGCGCAAGATCGCAGTACTGGTGGCGGATGGCGTGGACGCCGGTAGTGTCGACCGGCTGGTGAAGGCACTGGAGGCGCACAGTGCCCGGCCGCTGCTGCTGGGGCCGACTTCAGCGCCGGTGAAAGCGGCGGATGGCACGCAGTTGCCGGTCGCTGCTTCGATGGAAGGCATGCCATCGATCATGTTCGACGGGATTGTCGTACCGGGTGGCAAGGCCTCGACCGATGCGCTTGCAGCCAGCGGGTTGGCCAAGCATTTCCTGCTCGAGGGTTACAAGCATCTGAAGGCCATGGTGCTGACCGGGGAGCTGTCTGGCAGCCTGGGCCTCAAGGAAGACAAGGGCTTGCTGCTGGGGGATGACCAGAGTGCGGTGGATGCCTTCGTCAAAGCGGTCGAGGGGCATCGGGTGTGGGAGCGGGAGGTGGCTGCGGAGGCTGTACCGGCCTGACGCTGTGCAGCCCATCGCGGCACAAGGCCGGTGCTATAGAGGACCGCATTGCTCTGCAGGAGCGGCCTTGTGTCGCGAAAGGGGCGCGAAGCGCCCCTGCTTTTCAACGCTGATGCGGAACCAGAACCACTTGCGCCGGCAGCGCGCGCTGGATCTCATGCTTCTGCTTCAGCTCGAACCCGCTGTCGATCTTGCGTACGCGTTTCTCCAGCAGGGTTTTCAGCCAAGGCCCATCCTCGGTACGCGGCACCTGGAACACCACGTCACACTGGTAGCTGACCACGTCGGCGGCGATATCATCCAGCTGGCGGCGCATGGCGCGGCTGTCGGTCGTCTTCAAGGCCACCACAGTGCTGGGCGCGGCCGGGTCGATGATGCGTGCCTTGGGCTTGGCTTCGGCGGCCTTCAACGCTGCCTCGGCTTTCTCCAGCTCGGCTTTGCGGGCCTGGGTAACGGCATCGCCACCGGTGACTGCTGGGGCTTGCGGCATCAGCGCGCGGGCGCGTGCCAAGGCGGTGGCCGCAGCGTTCACATCGCCTTTTTGCAAGAAGACCTGGCTGCGCTGCAGGTAGGCTTCGGCCAGCTGGCGCTGGTATTGCTCCAGGCGCGCGTCATCCGGCGACTGGGCCTGCAGAGCGGCCAGCTGGTCTTCGGCGGTTGCCAGCTCGTTGCTGGCGATGTTCTGTTGCAACTGCTGCCAGGCATCGGCTTGGGCAGGTACGGCGGCCTGTTCGACCGGCGCGCTGGAACAGGCAGCCAGGAACAGGGAAAACGCGGCAACAAGCAGATAACGGGAGGCGAACGGCTTCATTCCTGCGACTCTCTATTTGCGCAAAAAGCGAGCAAGTCTACACCCAGGTGCGCACGCTCGAAAACAAGTCTTACAGACCCTTTACGTGCGAAAAGGTTGCAGGGCGCGCCTTCACACGCCCTGTTTTTCAGCGTTTGGGCAGGGCCAGGCTCAGCAAGAATAGCACCGCCGCACAAACCACGATCGACGGGCCGGCAGGGGTATCCTTGAACCAGGACATGGCCAGCCCACCGCATACCGCAGTCACGCCCAGCAGGCTCGCGCCGAGGGCCATCTGCTCCGGGGAGCGGGCGTGGCGCTGTGCCGCAGCGGCGGGGATGATCAACAGCGAGGTGATCAGCAACACGCCGACGATCTTCATGGCCACGGCGATCACTACCGCGATCAGCAGCATCAGCGCCATGCGCAGACCGGCTACGGGCAGGCCTTCGACCATGGCCAGCTCTTCGTGCACGGTGATGGCCAGCAGCGGCCGCCAGAGCAGGGCGAGCAGCGCCAGGACCAGCACGCTGCCGCCGAGGATCCAGGCCAGGTCGGTGGTGCTGATGGCCAGCAGGTCGCCGAACAGATAAGCCATCAGGTCGATGCGCACGTCATGCATGAAACTCAGCACCACAAGGCCCAGCGACAGGGTGCTGGGGGCGAGGATGCCGAGCAGGGTGTCGGAGGCCAGCGGCTGGCGTTGCTGCAAGGTGACCAGCAGGATTGCCAGCAGCAGGCAGCCCACGGTTACCGCCAGCGCCGGGCTGACGTCCAAAGCAAAGCCCAGGGCTACACCGAGCAGGGCGGCGTGAGACAGGGTGTCGCCAAAATAGGCCATGCGCCGCCACACCACGAAGGAGCCCAGCGGGCCAGCCACCAGCGCCAGGGACAAACCGGCAAGCAGGGCGTAGAGAAGAAAATCAGCCATGCTTGCAGTGCGCTCCGTGAACATGGGTGCCAGGGGCGACCACCGAGCCGTGCAGGTCGTGGCTGTGGTCGTGATGATGGTGGTAGATGGCCAGGCTGGGTGCGGCGGCCTGGCCGAACAGCTCGACGAACGCCGGGTCGCCGCTGACTTGCTCGGGGTGGCCTGAACAGCAGACGTGGCGGTTCAGGCACACCACCTGGTCGGTGGCGCTCATGACCAGGTGCAGGTCGTGGGAAACCATCAGCACGCCACAGCCGTGGCGGTCGCGCAAGCGGGTAATGAGGTTGTACAGCTCGGCCTGGCCGACCACGTCGACGCCCTGCACCGGCTCGTCGAGCACCAGTAGCTGGGGTTCGCGCAGCAAGGCACGGGCCAGCAGCACGCGCTGCATCTCACCGCCCGAAATGGTCTGGATCGGGCTGTCGATGACCTGCTCGGCACCCACTTCCTGCAGTGCCGACAAGGCGGCCGCGCGGTCTACCCCGGGAACCAGGCGCAGGAAGCGCAGCACTGACAGCGGCAATGTGGCATCCACCTGGATTTTCTGCGGCATGTAGCCGATGCGCAGCTTCGGTTTGCGCCATACCTTGCCATGATGCGGTTTGAGCAAACCGAGCACGGCACGCACCAGGGTGGTCTTGCCCGCGCCGTTCGGGCCGATCAGGGTAACGATCTGGCCGGGCGCGACCGACAGGTCGATGCTGTCGAGCACCGCCTCGCCGCCGAAGGTGACGCCGACCTGCTCCAGGCGGATCAGTGCATCGCTCATGCCGCGCTCCGGCAGTTGCCGCACAGGCCGACCACTTCCACGGTCTGGCTCTCGACCGTGAAGCTTACGCCTTTGGCGCTGTCGACGATGGCTTGGCTGATGCTGTCCTGCTCCAGTTCGATGGCCACATGGCAAGCCCGGCAGATCAGGAACTGGCCCTGATGCACGTGCTCGGGGTGGCTGCAGCCGATGAAGGCGTTGAGCGAGGCGATGCGGTGTACCAGGCCGTTTTCCAGGAGGAAATCCAGCGCACGGTACACCGTGGGTGGTGCGGCGCGGCGGCCATCCTGCTCGCTGAGCACGGCGAGGATGTCGTAGGCACCCAGCGGCTTGTGGCTTTGCCACACCAGTTCCAGCACGCGGCGGCGCAGCGCGGTCAGGCGCAGGCCCTGGCGGGTGCACAAGGCGTCGGCTTCAGCCAGTGCGCTGTGCACGCAATGGGAATGGTCGTGAGGGCGGTTGGCCAGCGGCGTGATGGACATGGGCAGCGACGGTTCTGGATGGAGACGTTATTATGTTACCTGTTTCTGACGAATCGAGTACTCACCGTGTCCCGATTACTAGCCCTGTTTGTCGCTTTCATCGCATTTTCCGCCCAGGCCGACGTGCGCGTGCTGACCACCATCAAGCCGCTGCAGCAGATTGCCGCCGCGGTGCAGGACGGGCTCGGCAGCCCTGAGGCTTTGCTGCCGCCGGGGGCATCGCCGCACCACTATGCACTGCGCCCGTCGGATGTTCGGCGGGTGGCGGACGCTGACCTGCTGTACTGGATCGGCCCGGACATGGAGAACTTCCTGCCACGGGTGTTGGGCAATCGCAGCAAGCCCACGGTGGCCGTACAGTCGCTGCCAGGCATGAAGCTGCGTCATTTTGGCGAAGACAGCCAGTCCCATGAAGAGGAAGACCACGACGATCATGACCACGACCACCGTCCAGGCAGCCTGGACGCGCACTTGTGGCTATCGTCGGTCAATGCACGGGTAATCGCTGCGAAAATGGCTGCGGATTTGGCGCAGGTCGACCCGGCCAATGCCGCGCGCTACCAAAGCAACCTGAAGGCCTTCGATGAACGCCTGGACGCTCTGGACGGACGGATCAAGGCGCGGGTGGCCGGCATTGCCGGCAAGCCGTACTTCGTGTTCCACGAAGCGTTCGATTATTTCGAAGCCGAGTACGGCCTGAAGCATACCGGGGTGTTCACCGTGGCAGCCGAGGTGCAGCCCGGCGCGCAGCACGTGGCCGCCATGCGCAAGCGCCTGCAGGAAGTAGGCAAGACCTGTGTCTTCAGCGAACCGCCGTTGCGGCCACGCCTGGCCGAGACGCTGGTTGCCGGCCTGCCGGTGCGCCTGGCCGAGCTGGATGCCCTGGGCGGTAGCGACCCGGTGGATGGCAAGGGTTATGAGCGTTTGCTGGAAAAGCTGGGGGGCGACCTGGCCGGGTGCCTGGAACAGCTGTAAGCCTGTCCCGGCTGCTTTGCGGGCATGCCCGCGCAGCAGCCGGCGCGCTCTAGAGGGCGAATGGCAGGTGCAAGGCCACCTGCTGGCGCTGCGCCAGGCGCACTTCGAACTCGCTCGGGTCGTGGATCATCACATCCATTCCGGCAAACGACTCGGCGGCAATCAGGCGCGACAGCCAGAAGCGCACGCACCCTACCCGCAACATTTCCGGCCACAGCTCAGCCTCGGCAGCAGTGAACGGCCGCAACGCCGCGTATGCGGCCAGCAGCGCCTGGGCGCGCGGTACATCCACAGCGCCGTGCTCATCCAGGCACCAGTCGTTCACGGTGATGGCGATGTCATACAGCATCGGCCCGGAACAGGCATTGTAGAAGTCGATCACACCAGTCAGGTGGGTGCCTTCGAACATCACGTTGTCGCGGAACAGGTCGGCATGCAGGTTGGCGCGTGGCAGGGCCAGAATCTGCGCCTTGTGTGCGCGAATTTCAGCCAGTGCCGGTTGCAGCAGCGCGGCTTGCTCGGCGGTCAGGCGCGGCAGCAGTTCGGCACCTGAGGCCAGCATCCAGTCCAGGCCACGGTCGGTACGGCGCTCGATGATGTGCTCGCGGGTAGCCAGGTGAATGTGCGCCAGCAATTCGCCTACCTGGGCGCAGTGCTGGGCGTTCGGTACCTTGATGTGCTTGCCCGACAGCCGTGGCTGCAGCAGTGCCGGCTTGCCACACAGTTCACGCAGGCCGTTGCCGTGGCGGTCCCGTATCGCATAGGGCACTGGCATGTCGGCGGCGTGCAGGGTGTCGAGCAGCTCGATGAAGAACGGCATGTCCTCGCTGGGCCCGCGCTCGATCAGCGTCAGGACGAACTCCCCCTGTTCGAGGCTGACGAAGAAATTGCTGTTCTCGGTGCCGGCGGCGATGCCCTGGAAGTCGAGCAGACGGCCCAGCTCGTACGGCGCCAGAAAGGTTTCCAGCTCAGGCCGGGTCACGGGGGTGAAGACTGACATGATGAAAAGTTGCCCATACGGGCACTTCCGCCGGGAAGTGCCAGGTTGATGTGAACGGTGCGCGTCAGATTACCACTCGAAGATCTTCCAGGACGGAATCAGCATGTCCGGCTGGTCGGATCGAATGAAATTGCCATCAGAGCCATCGGCGCGTACCAGGAAATAAGGCTTGCCGTTTTTCGGCGTGATCTTGATCGCATACAGGAACCCGTTCTGCCGGTACTCCTGGATGGTTTTGTCGCCTTCCGTGCGAATGGTCACCTCGGGATCGGCCGAGGGGGCGTCTTCCGCCGCCAGGGTGACGACAGGCATGGTTGCCAACAGACCGAGCAGTAACAGGCGATTGAGTGTACGCATGATAACCTTGTCCCTTTGTCGTCAATGATTCTGGCTATTCTAGCGCCGGACCCGTCGAAAAGGTTGATTCTGCTCATGAGCCAAGCGCCCCTCGTCCTGGTGGACGGTTCCTCCTACCTGTACCGCGCCTTCCATGCGCTGCCGCCGTTGACCACCTCCAAGGGCATGCCGACCGGCGCGGTGAAAGGGGTGCTGAACATGCTCAAGAGCCTGCGCAAGCAATACCCCGACAGCCCGTTCGCGGTGGTATTCGACGCCAAGGGCGGCACCTTCCGCGACGCCATGTTCGCCGAGTACAAGGCCAACCGCCCGAGCATGCCGGACGACCTGCGCTTGCAGATCGAGCCGTTGCACGCCAGCGTCAAGGCGCTGGGCTACCCGCTGCTGTGCGTCGAGGGTGTCGAGGCCGACGACGTGATCGGTACTTTGGCGCGCAGCAGTGCGGCCCTCGGACGCCCGGTGATCATCTCGACCGGTGACAAGGACATGGCGCAGCTGGTGGACGGGCACATTACCCTGGTCAACACCATGACCGGAAGCGTGCTGGACGTCGCTGGCGTGCACGAGAAATTTGGCGTCGGCCCGGAACACATCATCGATTTCCTGGCCCTGATGGGTGACAAGGTCGACAACATTCCCGGCGTACCGGGCGTGGGCGAAAAAACCGCGGTGGGCTTGCTGACCGGCATCGGCGGTGGGCTCAGCGACCTCTATGCCAACCTGGACAAGGTACCGACGCTGGCCATTCGCGGTGCCAAGACCTTGCCGGCCAAGCTCGAGGAGCACCGCGACGCAGCGTTCCTGTCGTATGAACTGGCCACCATCAAGGTCGACGTACCGCTGGATATCGAAGTCGATGCCCTGGTATGCGGCGAGCCTGACCGCGAAGCGCTGCTGGCGCTGTACACCGAAATGGAGTTCAAGAGCTGGATTGCCGAAGTGCAGCGCGACGCGGCCGAGGCCGGTGACAATATCGCATCGATCGCCGAACCGGTGGCCAAGGTCGAGGCCAGGTACGAAACCATCCTCGACCCGGCCCGATTCGAATTCTGGCTGGAGAAGCTGCGCCAGGCACCGCTGTTCGCGTTCGACACCGAGACCACCAGCCTGGATGCCCAGCAGGCGCAACTGGTTGGCTTGTCGTTCGCCGTCGAGCCGCATGAAGCGGCCTATGTGCCGCTGGCCCATGATTACGAAGGTGCACCGGCGCAGCTGGACCGCGAGACCGTGCTGCTGGCACTCAAACCGTTGCTCGAAGACCCGGCCAAGGCCAAGGTCGGGCAGAACGCCAAGTACGATATCAACATCCTCGCCAACGGCTCGCCGGCCATCGAGATGCGCGGTGTGGCCTACGACACCATGCTCGAGTCGTATGTGCTGAACTCCACGGCCACCCGTCACGACATGGATAGCCTGGCGCAGAAGTACCTCGACCACACCACCATCGCCTTCGAGGACATCGCTGGCAAAGGTGCCAAGCAGCTGACCTTCAACCAGATCCACCTGGACAAGGCCGGCCCCTACGCCGCCGAGGACGCCGACATCACCCTGCGCCTGCACCAGGCGTTGCAGGCGCGCCTGGCACAGACGCCGAGCGTGCAACCGGTATTGATGGACATCGAGATGCCGCTGGTGCCAGTACTGGCCAGGATCGAGCGCCAGGGTGCGCTGGTCGATGCTGCGCTGCTGCGGGAGCAAAGTGGTGAACTGGGGGTGAAGATGGCCGAACTGGAGCAGCGCGCCTATGAGCTCGCCGGTGAGGAGTTCAATCTTGGTTCACCCAAGCAGCTGGGCGCGATCCTCTACGACAAGCTGGGCATGCCGGTACTGAGCAAGACCACCAAGGGCCAGCCGTCCACAGCGGAAGCGGTGCTCGACGAACTGGCCGAGCAAGGCTACCCGTTGCCCGAGGTACTGATGCAGTACCGCAGCCTGAGCAAGCTCAAGAGTACCTACACGGACAAGCTGCCAGGGCAGATCAACCCGCGCACCGGGCGTATCCATACCTCGTACCAGCAGGCGGTGGCGGCTACCGGCCGGCTGTCCTCGAGCGACCCGAACCTGCAGAACATTCCAATCCGGACCGCTGAAGGGCGGCGAATTCGCCAAGCCTTCGTCGCCAGCCCGGGCTACAAGTTGCTGGCCGCCGACTACTCGCAGATCGAGCTGCGCATCATGGCCCATCTGGCCAAGGACGAAGGCTTGCTGCATGCCTTCCGCAACAACCTGGACGTGCACCGCGCCACAGCGGCGGAAGTGTTCGGCGTGGCCTTGGAAGACGTCACCAACGACCAGCGCCGCAGTGCCAAGGCCATCAACTTCGGCCTGATCTATGGCATGAGCGCGTTTGGCCTGGCCAAGCAGATCGGCGTAGACCGCAAGCAGTCGCAGGACTACATCGACCGCTATTTCGCTCGCTACCCGGGCGTGCTGGCCTACATGGAGCGCACCCGCGCCCAGGCCGCCGAGCAAGGCTTCGTCGAAACCCTGTTTGGTCGCCGCCTGTACCTGCCGGATATCAATGCCAAGAACCCGGCCTTGCGCAAAGGTGCCGAGCGCACCGCGATCAACGCGCCAATGCAGGGCACTGCGGCGGACATCATCAAGCGGGCCATGGTGAATGTGGATAACTGGCTGGACCAAAGCGGCCTGGATGCGCGAGTGATCCTTCAGGTTCACGACGAACTGGTGCTGGAGGTGCGCGAGGACCTGGTAGGCCAGGTTAAAGATGAAATTCGCCAGCACATGAGCCAGGCGGCGCAGCTGGATGTGCCGCTGCTGGTCGAGGCAGGCGTTGGCGCGAATTGGGACGAAGCTCACTGATCACGCAGGCAAGGCTGGCAGGATCTGCGCTGTAGTGTCGCGGATCCTGGCATCGCTCAGCGCCGTTGATGCTGAAGCTTCATGAAACTATCGCAAATAGTTTCCAGGGCTCCGGAACTAAACCGGTGAAGCGCAACTCAGAGTAACTGAATGGCTGGTGAAGCCTTTCGATGCTCCTATGTTGTGTTAAGTGTTGGCAGATATCTGGACCCCGCCCTAGCGGTCCGGACTTGGACCCCGAACTTCCCCCTCCCCATACGAAGTCCGGGGTTTTTTTTGCCCGAAATTTGGCCTGAGTCTGGTGAAGAACGCTGTGGGAGCGGGCGGGCCCGCGAACCTGGGCGAAGCCCAGGCCATGCTCCGCGCTGAATTCTTCGCGGGCTCGCCCGCTCCCACGTTAATGTCCCCCAGAGGGGACGAAGCAGGCCTCAAGCTACTGGCTTGTCTTCCAGCTCCATCCAGTCTGCGAGCACCCGATAGGCGTCTTCCACGCCCAGCCGCTTGGGTGCCGAGAACAGCTGGATGGTCACGCCATCGCCCCAGCCCTTGCGAATTTCCGACTGCACCTTGAGCAGAGTGTTCTTGCCCGCGCCGTGGGTCAGCTTGTCGGCCTTGGTCAGCAGGATGTGCATCGGCATGCTGCTGGCCTTGGCCCAGTCGAGCATCATCTTGTCGAAGTCGGTCATCGGGTGGCGTACGTCCATCATCAGGATGACGCCACGCAGGCATTCACGGCTGCCCAGGTAGGCTTCCAGGTGTTTCTGCCAATGTTGCTTCAGCGGAATCGGCACTTTTGCATAACCGTAGCCCGGCAGGTCGACCAAACGCCGTTCATCGTCCAGACTGAAGAAATTCAACAGCTGGGTGCGCCCGGGGGTTTTCGAGGTACGCGCCAGGCTGGCATGAGTCAGGGTATTGAGGGCGCTGGACTTGCCGGCATTTGAGCGGCCGGCGAAAGCCACCTCGTAACCCTGGTCGTCCGGGCATTGTTCGACCTTGGCGGCGCTGAGGGCGAATTTGGCTTTCTGGCAGAGGCCGAGGATGGGGTTCTTGACTTGCATGGGATATCCGATGTGGGTGTTGCCTGACTCTATAGGCCCGAGCCGGGCAAGCGGTGTCGTTTCCGTTTGGATGGCGGAAGTATATAATGCCCCAGTTTTTGTGTGCTCATTCTCCCAGCGAAGGGGAACGGGCATGGGGTGTCGAACAATAGCTCGCGCAACAGAACGCAGCGCGGCCCCCAACCCTGAAGGTCGTTCCGCATGGCGAAATGGCTGCTTGCTGTCGGTATGTTCCTGCCGTTTTTCAGCGCACAGGCTACACAGGATCCCGAGGTGTTGTACAACCGCACGTGTGCGGCCTGTCACGCCGGGCAGTTGCCACAGGCACCCAGGCAGGGTGACCGGGCAGCATGGGAGCCAAGGCTGGCGCAAGGCATGGAGGTACTGGTGACGCACGTGACCCAGGGTTTCAAGGCTATGCCGCCGCGTGGATTGTGCATGGACTGCAGTGCCGAGGACTACCGTTTGGTCATCCTTTGGATGAGCGGCAGTCCCGATACATAACATTTCACCCTTAGCCGTGTTGGATTAGCTGATGAACAAACTAGTCGTGAGTCTGCTGTTGACCCTGGGTGTCGCAGGTGCGGCCACTGCTGCGCAACCCATCAAAGGCGATGCTGCCGCCGGCCAGGCCAAGACCGCCGTCTGTGGCGCCTGCCACAACCCCGACGGCAACAGCCTGGCACCGAACTTCCCGAAACTGGCCGGCCAGGGCCAGCGCTACCTCGAAAAGCAGCTGCACGATATCAAGTCGGGCAAGCGCACCGTGCTGGAAATGACCGGTATGCTGGCCAATTTCAACGACCAGGACCTGGCTGATATCGCCGCCTATTTCTCCAGCCAGAAAGGCAGCGTCGGCGCTGCCGATCCCAAGCTCGTCGAGCGTGGCCGTGCGCTGTTCAACGGCGGCGACCTGGAGAAAGGCATGCCAGCCTGCACCGGCTGCCACTCGCCCAACGGCGCAGGCATCGCCCTGGCCGGCTTCCCGCACCTCGGCGGCCAGCATGCGCAATATGTAACCAAGCAGCTCACTGATTTCCGTGAAGGCAACCGTACCAACGATGGCGATGCGATGACCATGCGCACCATTGCCGGCAAGCTGAGCAACCACGACATCGAGGCGTTGGCCAGCTACATCCAGGGCCTGCATTGAGGTGCGGGGCGGCCTTGTGTCGTGATGGCGCACGGCCGCTGCCGCCCGGCGCACCGTTAACCTGCCGTTAATGTTGTAGGCCAATGCTTAAAGGGCGGCCGGACCGCCCTTTTTTCAGTCCGCAGCCGTTACACTACAGAACTCGAGCCCTTCCCGGCCTGTCACAGTGCAGGTCGCGCCGGTGCGACCCATGACTGCTCAGGAGTAAAGCATGCGTAAACTGATTCTCAGCGCTGCGCTGGTCGCCGCCAGCGTATTTGGTATGACTGCCGTTCAGGCCGCCGAGCCTGTAGCCGGCAAGGAATACATCGAGCTGAGCAACCCTGTTCCGGTTTCCGTGCCTGGCAAGATCGAAGTGGTCGAGTTGTTCTGGTACGGCTGCCCACACTGCTACCACTTCGAACCAACCATCAACCCCTGGGCCGAAAAACTGCCCAAGGATGTCAACTTCAAGCGCGTACCCGCCATGTTCGGTGGCCCATGGGATGCGCACGGCCAGATGTTCCTGACCCTCGAAGCCATGGGCGTCGAGCACAAGGTGCACGCGGCAGTGTTCGACGCTATCCAGAACCAGCGCAAGCGCCTGACCGATCCGCAGGATATGGCCGACTTCCTTGCCACCCAGGGCGTGGACAAGGACAAGTTCCTCGCCACTTTCAACTCGTTCGCCATCAAGGGCCAGGTCAACCAGGCCAAGGAGCTGGCCAAGAAGTACGAAATCACCGGCGTACCGAGCATGGTTGTCAACGGCAAGTACCGCTTTGACCTGGGTACCGCCGGCGGGCCTGAAGGCGTACTGAACGTTGCCGACCAGTTGATCGCCAAGGAGCGCGCCGCCAAGTAGGCGGCGTAACCATGCCCCGCTTCAGATCCACGCGTGGCATTGGCCTGCACCAGCCGCAGGTCAACGAACATCACTTGCACGCCCCTGGCCTGCCGGAAGATGGTCGCTTGCGGCTACTCAGTTTCAACATCCAGGTGGGCATCAGCACCGAGCGCTATCGGCATTACCTGACCCGCAGCTGGCAGCACCTGCTGCCGCACCACGGCCGTGCCGGCAATTTGCAGAAGATCGGCAAGCTGCTGGGCGACTTCGACCTGGTGGCGTTGCAGGAGGCCGATGGTGGCAGCCTGCGTTCGGGCTATGTCAACCAGGTCGAGCACCTCGCCCACCTGGGCGCCTTCCCCTACTGGTATCAGCAACTCAACCGCAACCTTGGGCGTTTCGCCCAGCACAGCAATGGCGTGCTCAGTCGTCTGAAGCCACAGTTGCTCGAGGATCATCCATTACCCGGCCCGGCCGGGCGCGGTGCGATCCTGGTGCGTTTTGGCGAGGGTGAAGACGCGCTGATCGTGGTGATGATGCATCTGGCCCTCGGCGCCAAGACCCGCGCGTTGCAGCTGGGCTACATTCGCGAGCTGATCGGCGGCTATCGTCACCAGGTCCTGATGGGCGACATGAATACCCATGCCACCGACCTGCTGGAGCACTCGCCGCTGCGCGACCTGGGCCTGGTTGCACCGCAAGTCGAGGCCACCTTCCCGAGCTGGCGGCCACAGCGTTGTCTGGACCACATCCTGCTCAGCCCAAGCCTCACGCTGGAACGTGTCGAGGTGCTGGCACAGCCGATTTCAGATCACCTACCCGTTGCAGTCGAGATTCGATTGCCTGATGCATTGACTGTGGATACGCTGCCGGTCCCAAGCTAATTGCCATCACCGTTTGCGGACCCGGGCATGACTGAAGACGCTGAGCGCTGGAAAGAAAAATACCTGAAAAGCATCGAGCAGCAGGAAAAGCTCGAGCGCCGTTGGGAAGCCCGTCTCGACTTGCTGCGTCGCGGCCTGGTCCGCAGCACCCTGGCTGCCGAGGGCAGTGACAAGGTGGTGGACCAGTGCATGAAGGAAATGCGCGAGGTCATCCGCAGCGACAACATGGACGCTGGCCTTGCCGGCCTGATTCCGCGCCTGGAGAAAGCGGTACTGGATTCCGAGCAGCGTCGGGAAACCCGCATGAACCAGGTCGGTGACGCGCTGACCGCTCTGGTTGGCCAACTGCAAGGCCTGCCGTTGCCAAACGATGTCTCCAGGCCGCTGAAGAAACTGGCGAAGAAGCTCGAAGGTGGGGTTGCCCAGTCACGCGATCTGCCACCGTTGCTGGGCGAACTGAGCGGCCTGCAGGGCCGTGCGCTGTCCGCCCTGGGCAAGCGCGGTGAAGAGTCCCGGCCGGGGTTGCTGCAGCGCTTGTTCGGCAGCCGTGAGGACGACACGCAAGGCGAGCCGACACCTGTTTCGACAGTGTTACCTGTGGCAGCCACGCAGCCCCAGGCGTCTAGTGGCGATCTTGAAGCCCCGCAGGCCGATGATGTGGATGCGTTGCAGCCGCTGCAAAACCTTTCAGCCGCTGTTGACGAGGCGCCTGCAACGCCCGAGCCGCTGCTGGAGGTAGCTGGCCCGGCGCTGATCGAAACGGCTGAAATAGCCCCAGCCCCGCTACCGCAGCCAGCGACGGATGACGCACCCGTGGCGCAAGCTGTCGACAGCGAGCCCCAGGCTGAAGCGCAACCACCACAGGCAGTTGAAGCTGCCTTCGAAGAAGACGGCCCTTATGCCCTGCCCTACGCGGTAGAGCCGCCGTACAGCCAGGTGGCGGCGCACATCGAGCAAACCCTGATCGGCCTGCTCGATGACCTCAGCCTGCCCGAGCGGCACAAGGCGCAGGCACTGGAGATGCGCGAACGGGTCGCCCGCGGCTTGAACTGGTATGAGTTGATCCCGGTGCTGGATGACCTGGCCGTGCTCATGCTGGCGATCACCGACAGCGGCCAGCATGAATTCGAAACCTACCTGCAGCAGCTGAACGAGCGCCTGGAAGGCTTCCAGAGCCACCTGCACGAAGCCAGCGTCGGCCACGCCGACAACAGTTCCGCAGCTCGTGAGCTGGATACCCAGCTGCGGGAGCACGTCGACGGGCTGCAGAGCAGTGTGCTGGGCGCCGCTGACGTCGACAGCCTCAAGCACATCCTGGATAACCGCCTCGAAGGCCTGTTGGTGACCATGGACCAGCACAAGCTCGAGCGCGATCGCCGCGAGCAAGAGTTGGCAGGGCGCCTGCAAGGGCTGTCGGAGCGGGTGGCGAACATGGAGCAGGAGGCGCTCGGCTACCGCGAGCATCTGGAGGAGCAGCGGCAGAAAGCCTTGCTCGACCCGCTTACCGGCCTGCCAAACCGTGCGGCCTGGAGCGAGCGGGTCGAACGTGAAACGATCGACTGGCAGGAAAACGGCGGCCACCTGGCGATGGCAATCCTCGACCTGGACCATTTCAAGCGCATCAACGACAGCTACGGGCACCTGGCAGGGGACAAGGTATTGAAGATTGTCGCCGACCAGTTGCGCAAACGCTTGAGCGGCCACGAGTTCATCGCCCGTTTTGGTGGCGAGGAGTTTGTTCTGTTGCTACCGCATGCCTCGCCGGCAGCGGCCGCCAAGGTGGCCGAGGTGCTGCGTGCCACGGTTGAGGCCTGCCCGTTCCACTTCAAGGGCGAACGGGTGGTGATCACCACCTCCATCGGCCTCAGTGCGTTCCGCGCCGGGGAGCGTGGCGACCAGGTGCTCAAGCGCGCCGATGCGGCGCTGTACCGGGCCAAGGAACTGGGGCGCAATCGGGTCGAGCAGGCTTAGCCGTTTGCTGCTGACTCGCGGCAAGCACGGCGCTCGGGGAGCACGTTATACTGTAGCGCTCATTCGCTGAGGCCACTGACGTGCTTTCCACGCTTAAAAGAACGCTGATTTCCTTCTTGCTGTTGTCTGTTGCCGGTTGCTCGACGGGCTTGCGCATCGACCGTAGCCATCCTTCGGCCAATCAGGACAACCGTATCCAGTTCGTTGTCCTGCACTACACCAATGCCTCGCTGGAGCGGTCCCTGGCCTTGCTGACCCATGGCGAAGTCAGCAGCCACTACCTGATTGGTGACGGCCCGGGCACGGTTTACCAGCTGGTGGACGAAAGCCGGCGCGCCTGGCATGCAGGGGACAGCCAGTGGCAGGGCCGGACTTGGCTGAATTCGTCTTCCATTGGTATCGAAATCGTCAACCCGGGTTTCACCGATACGCCGAATGGCCGGGTCTGGCACCCCTACAGCGAAGCGCAGATCCAGTCGTTGATCGCGCTGCTCAAGGACATCGTGAAACGTAACAACATCGAGCCACGACACATCATTGGCCACAGCGACATCGCACCGCTGCGCAAACTGGACCCAGGGCCGCTGTTCCCCTGGAAACGCCTGGCCGATGCCGGTTTGGGTATCTGGCCGGATGCCAATGCAGTGGCGCGGCAGCAGGCCTATTTCAATGTCAACCCACCGAGCGTCAGCTGGTATCAACAGGAACTGGCGCGGTTTGGCTACGCGATCGAGCAAACCGGGGTGCTGGACGTTGCCACCCGCCATGTGATCGCCGCCTTCCAGATGCGTTTCCGCCCGCAGCGTTTCGATGGCATGCCCGATGCCCAGACGGCGGCGATGCTGCAGGTGCTCAATCGCATGCGTTAAGGCTGCGCGAAGGATGCTACGGGTTTGATCGAGGCGCCAAACGGCAAGGGTGATTCCTGATCCAGTTGCTATACCTTAGTAATCAACTGGATGCCTTCGATGCCAGCCTTCATCGTCTTGCTGCGCCAAATTTTTTACCATCCCTGGATGCTGGCCATAATGGCCGCATTGGCCAGTGCCGCACTGTTGCTGTCCGCCAGCATCGGCATCGCCTTGCAGCAGATGAAGCAAAGCGAGAGCGCACAGATGAATGCCCAGGGCGAGCGCTTTCTCGAGCGTCTCGAGCAGGTGTTCGGCCAGTTGCGTGAAGGGGTTGACCTGTTGCAGGCGCAGCCTTTGCGCGGTTGCAGCGCGGCGATGCTCACGGCATTGCAGCAGGTCAGTCTGGGTTCGCGCTTCATTTATGAGGCAGCATACGTGGACGGTGACATCGCCTGTTCCAGCCGCGGTGACGAGCGGCCCTTCGAACCCTTGCGTGCGCCTGACATCCAGGGCCCGACCTACAGTTATTGGCTGAACACCACGACCGAGCCGAACGAGAACCTGGCCGCGCTGATGCTGGGGCGAGGCAAGTTCGTGGTGTCCACCTCGCGTGGGCACCTCACCGATGTGGTCGACCTGCCCCCGGGCGGCAGCCTGGTGGTGGTCCTGGACAATGGCGCCCGGGCCATCCCGGTATTGGGCCCGCCACAGGTGTGGCCGCCACCCTCGGCCTGGTCGGCAAGCCACAAGTCCCTGCTGGAACTCAGCGACCGGCTGATCTATCGCATGCCGACCAAGTCACCGGACTACCAACTGGTGCTGATCGCCCCACGGGCAAAACTGCCGTTGAAGATGAACGGCATGCTCTGGCTGCTGTTTCCCGGCAGCGTGCTGGCCGCCTGCTGCATCGGCTGGCTGGTGCTGCAACTGATCCTGCAAAAGCGGTCAATGAGTTCGGAGCTGCAGAATGCCTTGCGCCGTGGCGAGTTGCAGGTGCTCTACCAGCCGATCTTCGAACTCGACACCCGCCGTTGCGTGGGGGCCGAGGCGCTGGTGCGCTGGCGCCGCCCGGACGGGACGCTGACCAGCCCGGACCTGTTCATTCCGCTGGCGGAGAACACCGGGCAGATTCGCCAGATTACCGACTTTGTCCTGCAACGCGTGCTGGAACAGCTAGGGCAACTGCTGCGCTCGCACCCCAACTTGTACATTTCGGTAAACCTGGCGGCCTGCGATGTGATGGTGCCGCGGATTGGCCGGGTGGCAGCACGCCTGTTGGCCTTGCACAAAGTGGCGGCCAGCCAGATTGCTTTCGAGGTGACCGAACGCGGCCTGATCGATGTGGTGGTGGCCCGCGATAACCTGCAGGCGCTGCGGGCGGTGGGGCATCAGGTGCTGATTGACGATTTTGGCACCGGTTATTCCAGCCTGGCCTACCTGCAGACCCTGCCGGTGGACTGCCTGAAGATCGACAAGGCGTTCATCGATGCCCTGGGGCATGATGCTGCCAGCAGTGGCGTTGCCCCGCATATCATCCGCATGGCTCATGACCTGCATCTGCGGGTGATTGCCGAAGGTATCGAGTGTGAAGACCAGGCGGTGCTGCTCAGCAGCGAAGGGGTCCATTATGGCCAGGGCTGGCTGTTCGCACGGCCGTTGAATGCCCGGCAGTTCGCCGAGTTGGTGGCCCGAGGGCATCACACCGGCAGCGCCATGTAGAACTGGGTGCCCTGCCCCGGCCTGGAAAATACCCCCATGCGCCCGCCATGCAGTTGCACGATTTCCTTGCACAACGCCAGCCCCAGCCCCGCGCCGCCTTTCTTGCGGCCTACCTGCACGAAGGGCTCGAAGATGCGCCCCTGCTGGCCATAGGCAATGCCCTCGCCGTTATCCTCGACACTGACGATCACCCGTTCCGCGTGGCGTCGCGCATGCAGGCGGATTCGCCCGCCACTGGCGGTATGGCGGATGGCGTTGTGCAGCAGGTTGTCCAGTACCCGGTCAAGCTGGGTGACGTCCGCCTGAATGCGTGGTAGTGGCGGTTCCAGCTCCCTGATCAGCTCGATCTGTTTGTGTGCCGCCTGCTCGGCAAAGCGCAGCTGGGCGCGTTCAAGCAGCTCATCGATGGCGCACGGGGCCAGTTCGAGCTTTTGCAGCCCGCTCTGGTAGCGGCTGAAATTGAGCAGATCATTTATCAACTGGGTCAGGCGCTGCATTTCCTCGCCAATGGTTTCCAGCAAGTCATGCTCACGGGCCTCTGGCGGAAACTTGAGGCGCTCGCGCAACAGGCCGAACGCCATGTGCATGCCGGTTACCGGGGTACGTAACTCGTGCGAGGCGCGCAGGACGAACTCGCTGCGTACGCGCTCGAAGGCCCGCTGCTCGGTGACATCATGCAACACCATTACCGCGCCAAGGATCGGCCCTTGCGGGTGGCTGACCGGTGTCAGGCTGTAGGTGAGCAGGCGGGTTTCGTCATCGACCTCAATATTCAGGTCGTCTGGCGGGCGGTCGAGGTTGCCCCCGCGCAGTACCTGGCGTAGCTGTTGTTCCAGTTCCGGGCGTTGCAAGGCCTCGGCCAGGCTGCTTCCGACCCGGCTGTCGGCCCAGCCCAACTGGCGCTGGGCCACAGGGTTGAGGTGCTCCAGGCGGCCTTGGCGGTCAATGATCAACAGGCCATCGTCGATGCTGTCCAGGACGGCCTGCAGGCGCTGCTGGCCGGCCAGCAGCTCATCGACGTTGGTGGCCTGGTGTTTGCGCAAGGCTTCGGCCATCAGGCCGAAGCGGCGGGTCAGCTGGTTCAGTTCGGCGGCCTGGGTAACTGGCAGGGTCACGTCGAAATTGCCCTTGCCAAGCTGGTCGGCCGCTTGGGCCAGGGCTTCGATCGGCTGGCCGAAGCGCCGTGCGATGTTATGCGCGGTGACGAAGCCGAGAGCCAGCACAACCAGCCCCATCATGCCCATCATGCCGCTGATCAGCAGGGCGTGGTCGCGGGTGCGTTCTTCACTGCGGGTGATATGTTCCAGGGCCTGTTTGTGAGAGTCGATCAGGTCGCTGCGCACCTGGTTGAAGGCGGCACCCAACGGTTGCTCCGCTCCCATGCTGCGGGCAGGTGCGGTGCTTTCTCGGTAGGCCTGGAGGAAGGCCTGGTAATTACTGCTGGCCTTGCTGAAGCTGGTACGCTCGCCGCCTTGCTCCAAGGCCTGGTTGAGCAGGGTCTGGAAGTCCTCCTGCAGCAACCGCAGGCTCTCTGGGGTGGTGTCCTCGTCAAGGATGAGGGTCAGCTGTTCGCCGAGGTTCTGGCGCAACTTCAGCCCGACCTCCAGGACATGGGTGGTGTCGCGCACCAGTTGCTGTTGCACCGTAGCCATCTGCAGCACGCTGACCAACCCCAGCAGCAGGCCCAGCAGCGCCACGGTAACCAGCGCCGAGATACTGAGGAAGAGCCGCGTGCGCAGCTTCATGGGCGGCCACTTCATAGATTGTACTGCTTGCGCTTGCGATACAGGGTGGAGGCATCGATCCCGAGGGTCTTGGCAGCCTGGTCCAGGGTATCGCTGGCCGCCAGCACTGCGCCGATGTGAGCGCGCTCCAGTTCATCCAGGCTCAGGGCGGCGCCAACGCGTGGGGTGTTGCCCGCAGGCTGCTCGCCCATGCCCAGGTGGCTGACTTCCACGCGTTCCTGCGGGCAGATGATACTGGCCCGCTCTACCACGTTGCGCAGTTCACGAATGTTGCCAGGCCAGCGATAGTTGAGCAGCGCCGCCCGGGCTTCGTCACTGAAACCTCGGGCGGGTCGGGAGTACTCCTTGACGAAGCGGGCGAGGAAGCGGTCGGCCAGGGTCAGGATGTCTTCACTGCGCTCGCGCAGCGGCGGCAGGTGCAGGGTGATGACGTTCAGGCGGTACAGCAAGTCTTCGCGGAAGCGGCTTTCGCGCACCATCTCTTCGAGGTTGAGGTTGGTGGCGGCCAGGATACGCACATCGGCACGGCGGGTGACCGGGTCGCCGACACGTTCGTATTCCTTGTCCTGAATGAAGCGCAGCAGCTTGGGCTGCAAGGTCAGCGGGAAATCGCCGATCTCGTCGAGGAACAAAGTACCGCCGTCGGCCTGGTTGACCCGCCCGAGGGTGCTCTCGCTGGCACCGGTGAACGCGCCGCGAGTGTGACCGAACAGCTCGCTCTCCATCAACTCGGCATTCAGCGACGGGCAATTGATGGTCACGCAGGCTTTGCGCGCCCGCTTGCTCCAGCCATGGATGGCTCGGGCAAGTTCGCCCTTACCGGTACCGGACTCACCCAGAATGAGGATGTTGGCGTCGGTGGTGGCAACCTGCCGGGCGGTTTCCAGCACTGCCATCATGGCCGGGCTGTGCGAGTCGAGGCCGTCCTTGGGCTTGCGCATTTCACCTTCAAGGGCCTCGAGGCGGGCCGACAGCTGGCGCACTTCCAGCTGCTTGGCGGTAGCCAGGCGCAGTTGGTCGGGGCTGCACGGTTTCACCAGATAGTCGGCAGCACCGGCCTGGATCGCGTCCACCGCCGTGTCGATCGCCGAGTGTGCGGTCACGATCACCACTCGCATCCAGGGGGCCTGGATACGCATCTGGGCCAGCACGTCGAGGCCGTTGTCTTCGCCCAGGCGCAAATCAAGGAAGCACAGGTCGAATACCTGCCGCTGCAACAGGCTTTCGGCCTGCGCCGCGCTGTTGGCCGTGGCCACGCTGTAGCCTTCGTCCTCCAGGCAGTAGCGGAAGGTGCGCAGGATCGCCGACTCGTCATCCACCAGCAGAATGCGGCCTTGATTGTCCTGAGCTGATTCCATGTCCTGCGCTCCTTAGGGATAGGTCTTCAAATTAGTGTGGGAAAAATCGGGCAAATTGCATGGTCAATTCTGAAGGAATCGGACCTTTGCATGCTAGCCAATGGCCAATCAATGGCCACAGGCCGCGCTATTCCAGTGATTTGCTTAGAGGTCGCGGATGGCACATTGGTTGCGATGATTTTCAGTATTTGCCTACAGAAAGGAGGCATTGCCATGACTTTTTACCTGCGGACCGCCGTGTTGGCAGCTGCCTTGCTGCCAGCGTTCTCCCCGGCATTTGCCGACCCCGTTCAGGACGCGCGTCTCGAAGGCGCGTTACAAACGGCGCTGTCGTTGAACCGAATGCTCGACCTGTTCCGTATCGAGGTCGAGGTGGATGGCAAGCAGGCGCGGCTTTCCGGTGAGGTGGAGAATGACGTCGAACGCCAACTGGCCGAGCATATCGCCTTGGCCACTCGTGGAATCGAAAAGGTGGACAACCAGCTGCGGGTCAACGCCCAACTGGTGGAGCGCCCGCTCGAATTGCGTGCCTACGCCCAGCGTCTGGAGGACGCCACACTGGCGGCGGTAATCCGTGCCCGGCTGCTGTGGAGCCGGACCACCGAGAACGCCCCTATAGATGTGCAAAGCAGTGAGGGGGTGGTCACCCTGCGGGGCCGGGTCGACAGTGCCGAAGCCAAGGAACTCGCCGGCGTGGTAGCGCGTACCACCGACGGTGTGCAACTGGTCAACAACCTGGTCAGCCTGGATTCCGCAGCCATGGCCAAGGCCGGGGAAGCCCCCGTGGGCCTGCCGACCGGCCCGCAACCGAGCGACAGCTGGATCATCGACAAGATCCAGAACAGCTACCGCTTCAGCCGCAACCTGGACGGCCTTAACCTCAAGGTAGCCAGTGACGAGGGCCTGGTGCGGCTGGCGGGCGAGGTGGTCAGCAGCGAGCAGAAAACCATTGCCGTCGAGATTGCCCGGCAGATCGTGGGTGTGCGTGGCGTCGACGCAGACTTGCTCAAGGTGGCCACCAAGGTAGAAGGCTGAACGATCGTGCAATTCGCACGACTGCAAGGATGGCATCGTGCAGGATACGTGCTTGGATGGTATGGATGATGTGAATAACTCATTGAATTAAAAGGAGTTTATCGAATATCGAAAGCTGGCATGCAGGCTGCAATTACCTGTTCAGGTTTGAACAAAAATTACAGCAGGAGGAGCCGGCATGAACCGTCAATCCGTCAAACGCTCGCAGAACGCCGCACTGCCCCTGCGCCAGGTGCTGACACTGGGTATGGCGCTGCTGCTGACCCTGGCGGCCGGCCTCTTCTACTACAGCTGGCAGACCGCGCGCCTGGCCGAGCAAGTGGCGGCCCAGACCGCCCTGTTGACCCAGATCCAGGCGACCCGTGCCAATACCTTGGTCAGGGCCACCGACCCGGTGTCTGCTGGCCGGGACAAAGCTTCACCGGCCACTGTGGAAACTGTCGTGCCGCAGGATCGCTGGGTCTTCTGACCCAGGGATCGGACCGATTTCGAAAAAGAAAGGAGAACCATCATGCTGAGCTGGGCTATCACTTTCCTCATCATCGCCATTGTCGCCGCAGTACTGGGCTTCGGTGGTATCGCAGGCGCTGCCACCGGTATCGCGAAGATTCTCTTCATCGTCTTCCTGGTGCTGTTCGTAGCCTCCTTCTTCTTTGGACGTGGACGAGGTTAAAGATGGGCCGGAAGCGTTGGACAGCCCTGGCTGCCGCCGGGTTACTAGGCGGCAGTGCAGCGGCGATGGCGGCCAATGACGGCCAGTTCCGGGTCGACCAGCTGCTCGGCTCGGACCCCGAGTACCGGGAAACCTGGCAGGACGCAATCAAAGGCGAGGAACGCCTGCCCGATTGGGTGGTCAATCTGACCGGCAGTTCCCAGCAGCAGATGTCGGCCGTGACCGAGGATGGTGACAAGTATCTGGTCGGTCCGTTGTGCGAACGGCAGGACAACTGCACCTACAAGCGCCTGATCGTGGCGTTCAGCTGGGACAAGGACGATGCCTACGGGATGCTCGTCGAAGTGCCCGAGGGCTTGCCCAAGGACAAGTCGCCTACCCGCCACGCCCAGTATCGCTGGCTGGGCAAGCCGGATGACGGCATGAAGGCGATGCTGCAAGAGCAGCTCAAGCGTGACCCGAACTGGTACTGAGCTTGCTGCGGTACGGGTGCAAGGTCATGCACTGTCACGTAACGGAAGCCGAACCTTTCTATAGTTCGGCCTTCCAAGATGCGCCGCCCCGAGGAGGGGCAGCACATGACCAGGGGGCCGGGCTGTTCTGATTGCTACTGGATCGGAGTGGCCTAGGGGTACAGGGAGTGCCTCCAGCAATGGGCCGGGTCAGGAAAGGCGGAATCGGAAGCATCAGGTCGGCGGTGCCACAGGGTACCTGGCCAGACCTGGCTTCCGAGGAGCCATGCCATCCCTTCCCTGTACGACCAGCCTTTCGAGACACATTTTGTTTCGACCGTACATCATTTTTTCTCGACCAGTCTGGCCTTCGCCCAGGTGGCATTTACGCCATTCGGATAGTCGAACAAGCCATCTTTTCTGCGCTTTAGACCCTGCCAAATCTGCCGAAATATGGCGGTTTGGTCTTGTTCGGAATTCCGAACGTTATAAATCAAGTACTTGCGAACCCAACCTGATGGCCAAAATTCCTATGCATAAACGGTATGGGCCATGCGTTTCCGGCATTAGATTTCCCCCTTTGCCATCGCAATAGTTGCCGCCTTTTTCGCTGGCCGAGCGTTCTGTCGCTTGCCCGCGGTGTCCTTACATGAACTCGCCGGACGGAACATCTGCTGCCCATGCGCTGGGCAACGGCTCTGTTACAAGCGTTTCCGTTGGGTGCCCATGACCACTAGAACAAAGGGTAAAGACATGAAGAAGGCAAAACTGAGCCTCGCCTGGCAGATCGTCATCGGTCTGGTCCTGGGTGTTGCAATCGGCGCGCTACTGAATCACTTCAGTGCGGAAAAGGCATGGTGGATCAGCAACGTCCTCCAGCCCGCTGGTGACATCTTCATTCGCCTGATCAAGATGATCGTCGTCCCGATCGTGATTTCGTCGCTGATCGTGGGCATCGCCGGGGTTGGCGACGCGAAAAAACTCGGCAGTATCGGCCTGAAGACCATCATCTACTTCGAAGTGGTCACCACCATCGCCATTCTCGTGGGCCTGGTGCTGGCGAACCTGTTCCACCCTGGTGCCGGCATCGACATGAGCACCCTGGGCACCGTCGACATCTCCAAGTACCAGGCTACCGCGGCCGAGGTACAACATGAGCACGCCTTCATCGAGACCCTGCTCAACCTGATCCCGTCGAACATCTTTGCAGCGCTGATGCGCGGCGAGATGCTGCCGATCATCTTCTTCTCGGTGATGTTCGGCCTGGGCCTGTCGAGCTTGCAGGCGGAGCTGCGCGACCCGCTGGTGCGCACCTTCCAGGCGGTTTCCGAGACCATGTTCAAGGTCACCCACATGATCATGAACTACGCCCCGATCGGCGTGTTCGCCCTGATCGCGGTGACCGTGGCCAACTTCGGCTTCAGCTCGCTGCTGCCGCTGGCCAAGCTGGTGCTGCTGGTGTACTTCGCCATCGCCTTCTTCGCCTTCATGGTGCTGGGCCTGGTCGCCCGCCTGTTTGGCTTCTCGGTGATCAAGATCATGCGCATCATGAAAGATGAGCTGATCCTCGCCTACTCCACCTCCAGCTCGGAAACCGTGCTGCCGCGCGTGATCGAGAAGATGGAGAAGTACGGGGCACCGAAGTCGATCTGCTCGTTCGTGGTACCGACCGGCTACTCCTTCAACCTCGACGGTTCGACCCTGTACCAGAGCATCGCGGCCATCTTCATTGCCCAGCTGTACGGTATCGACCTGTCGTGGAGCCAACAGCTGCTGCTGGTCCTGACCCTGATGGTTACCTCCAAAGGTATCGCGGGCGTACCGGGCGTGTCCTTCGTGGTCCTGCTGGCTACCTTGGGCAGCGTGGGCATTCCGCTCGAAGGCCTGGCCTTCATCGCCGGTGTCGACCGCATCATGGACATGGCCCGTACCGCCTTGAACGTTGTGGGCAACGCCCTGGCAGCCCTGGTCATCGCGCGTTGGGAAGGCATGTACGATGCCGTCAAGGGCGAGAAGTACTACGCCTCGCTGATGGCCGGCAAACAGGAAGCCGCGGTGGTTGGCGAAGCTGCCAAGCGCTAAGCCTCATTCACGTTTGACCAGAAGCCCCGACTTGTCGGGGCTTTTTGTTTTACGGAGTGTGCGCGGCTTCCTGCAGGAGCGGTCGCGAGAGGCCCGATACGCTATCATTCGGGCATTTTTCAGGGGGAATACACGGATGCTCAACGGCCTTTGGCTTGGTTTTTTCCTGGTGGCGGCCGTGTCCGCGCTGGCGCAGTG
The DNA here is from genome assembly GCF_052041995.1 of Pseudomonas sp. SMV7. NCBI lineage: Bacteria > Pseudomonadati > Pseudomonadota > Gammaproteobacteria > Pseudomonadales > Pseudomonadaceae > Pseudomonas > Pseudomonas sp. SMV7. The sequence goes on from NZ_JBKGGT010000003.1 coordinate 306,007, forward strand.
GCTGGTTGGCGGCAACCCCGGTATCTTCGCGGCCATGGTCGAGAGCATCTTTGCCATGGCCAAGCTGTCGGTCGAAGTCATGGTGCTGTTGTTCGGCACACTGACCCTTTGGCTGGGCTTTCTCAAGATTGCCGAAAAGGCTGGCATCGTCGAATGGCTGGCCCGGGTGCTTGGCCCGCTATTCGCGCGGCTGATGCCCGAGGTCCCGCCCGGCCACCCTGCCCTGGGCCTGATCACCATGAACTTTGCCGCCAACGGCCTGGGGCTGGATAATGCCGCCACCCCGATCGGCCTCAAGGCCATGCGTGCGTTGCAGGAGCTGAACCCCAGCAGCACCACGGCGAGCAATGCACAGATCCTGTTCCTGGTACTCAACGCTTCGTCGTTGACCCTGCTGCCGGTAACCATCTTCATGTACCGCGCCCAGCAGGGCGCAGCGGACCCGACCATGGTGTTCCTGCCCATCCTGCTGGCCACCAGTGTCTCGACCCTGGTCGGCCTGTTGTCGGTAGCGGTGATGCAGCGCTTGCGCCTGTGGGACCCGGTGGTGCTCGCCTACCTGGTTCCGGGCGCCTTGCTGCTGGGTGGCTTCATGGCGTTCCTGGGCACCCTGTCTGCGGCTGCACTGGCCAGCCTGTCGTCGATCCTGGGCAACCTCACCTTGTTTGGCGTGATCATTCTGTTCCTGGTAATTGGCGCCCTGAGGCGGGTACAGGTCTATGAAGCGTTCGTGGAAGGCGCCAAGGAAGGGTTCGATGTGGCCAAAGGGCTGTTGCCCTATCTGGTGGCGATGCTGGTGGCGGTGGGCGTCCTGCGCGCGTCTGGCGCCCTGGAGATGGCTCTGGACGGCATCCGCCATCTGGTCACCTGGATGGGCCTGGACACCCGTTTCGTCGAGGGCTTGCCCACGGCGCTGGTCAAGCCGTTCTCCGGCAGTGCCGCGCGGGCGATGCTGATCGAGACCATGCAAACCCACGGCGTCGACAGCTTCCCCGCGCTGGTGGCAGCAACTATCCAGGGCAGCACCGAAACCACCTTCTATGTGCTGGCGGTGTACTTCGGTGCCGTGGGTATCCAGCGGGTGCGCCATGCGGTCGGTTGCGCATTGCTGGCGGAATTGAGCGGTGTGATTGCGGCGATCTTCGTCTGCTACTGGTTCTTCGCCTGAGTCATCTGCGCTACTGTCCGCGCCTACACGACGCGGACAGGCTTTCAGGGCGCGGGAACGCTACCTGCCTGGGCAATGGTCCAGCCCACCACTTGCCCTGCCAGTTGGTCACACGCCTGGCCAAAGCCTGCGACGACCGCTGGCACCTGCCGGTCGGCCAACGGTTTGCGGATTTCGAAGCGCTTGCTGGCGAGGATGCGCTGCGTGCGCCCCTGTACCAGCCGAGCGTCATAGCGGATCACCACTTCCACCACCCCATCCGCCCGGTATTCACTCTGGAACGCCAGCAGCTCGCCAGCCAGCTCAAAGTCGGCCTGCAGGTTGCTGTCGTCAGCGCTCAGCCGCTGTACCCGGCCGTCACGCTGAAAACCGTCCAGCAAGCGGTTGCGCAGCAGCACCGGCACCGCATCGCTCCAGCGCGCGCCCTTGTAGCTGCTGACCACATTGCCCTGGGGAACCACGGCAATCCGCGGGCCGGCCAGCACCTCGCTGGCCAGCGGCTTGTTCAGGCGCAGTGACCAGTCAAGCGCTGGCACCATACGGCTGGCTTGGTTGACCGGCAGGCGATAGAGGTCGACGGGTTCGCTCTGCGGCAGAATCGAGCAGGCACTGGCCAGGCTCAGCGCGGCCGCCAGGGCCAGCAGGCGCAGCGACGGTTTCATGGCTGGAACTCCTTGTTGTTGTCGCGGCCTAGCAGGTAACCGCTGGGGTCGGCCTCCAGTTGCCGGGAAATACCCTTGAGTGCGTTAAGCGTTTCGCGCAGTTCGCGAATCGCCGGGCTGAGCTGGTTCAGGCCCTGGGCGCCGTCGCCGATCGCTTCGCGATTGTCTTCGAGCAGGCGGTTGATGGTTGCGGTGCTTTCGGCCAGCGATTGCATGGCCTGCTCGGCACTGCCGATCGCCTGCTTGCCCTCGCTGCCCAGCAGACCGTTGGCATTGCGCATCAGCGCCTGGGTCTCGGCCAGGGTGGCGCTGGCTTGTTTGCCCACCTGCACCAGTTGCTCGATGGCCTGGGCGATGCCGCCGTGCTCGCCGGCGAAGGCACCGGTGGTCTTGTCGAGGTTGGCCAGGGTGTTGCTCAGGTGGCCGATATTGTCCTCGGAGAACATCTGGTTGGCGTTGTGCAGCAGCAGGTTGATGTTGGTGACCAGGTCGCTGCTGTCATTGAGCAGGCGCGAGATCGGCGAGGGTGAAGCGATGATCACCGGCAGCTTGCCGTCCTTGCCTTTCAGTTCCGGGCTTTGTGGGGTACCGCCGCTGAGCTGGATGAACGAGTTGCCGGTTACCCCGGCCAGGGTCAGCTTGGCCTGGGTGTCTTCCTTCACCGGGGTGTCGGCGCTCAGGCGCACCCGCGCCAGTACCCGGCGCGGGTCTTTCGGGTCCAGTCGCAGGGTGGACACATCACCCACCTTGATGCCGTTGTATTGCACCGGGCTGCCGCGCGACAGGCCGGAGACAGCTTCGTTGAACACCACCTCGTAGTCTTTGAAAGCGTCGTCGACACTGGATTTGGTCAGCCACAGGCCGAACAGCATGGCGCCGGCCACCACCAGAACGGTGACCAGGCCGATGAGGACGTGATGGGCTCGGGTTTCCATTGTTCAGCGCTCCTGCCCGGCACGGACGGCGGCCTGTTCGGCTGCGCGCCCGCGTGGGCCATGAAAATAGTCTTGGATCCAGGTGTCGCTGGCCTGCGCGACCTCGGCCAGCGGGCCGGCGACCAGGACCTTCTTCTGCGACAGCACGGCGATGCGGTCGGTGATGGTGTACAGGGTGTCGAGGTCATGGGTGATGAGGAACACCGACAGGCCCAGCGCGTCACGCAGGGTCAGGATCAACTGGTCGAAGGCGGCGGCGCCAATCGGGTCCAGGCCGGCGGTGGGTTCGTCGAGGAACAGGATGTCCGGGTCCAGCGCCAAGGCGCGGGCCAGTGCCGCGCGCTTGATCATGCCGCCGGACAGCGAGGCCGGGTATTTGTCGGCGGCCGAGATCGGCAGGCCGGCCAGGGCCAGCTTCACCCCGGCCAGATGTTCGGCATCGGCGCGGGACAGCCCGGCGTGTTCGATAAGCGGCAAGGCCACGTTCTCGGTCACGGTCAGCGAGGAAAACAGTGCGCCCTTCTGGAACAGCACGCCGAAGCGCCGTTCGACCAGTGAGCGCTGCTCTTCGCGCAGGCCGGCGAGATCCTGGCCGAATACCTTGATCTGCCCCTCATTGGGCCGCCGCAGGCCGATGATACTGCGCAGTAACACCGATTTGCCGCTGCCCGAGCCGCCGACCACGGCAAGGATCTCGCCGCGGTACAGGTCGAGATCGAGGTTCTCGTGCACGCTCTGGCGGCCAAAGCGGTTGCAGATGCCCCGCGCCTCGATCACGCTCTCCTGGCCACTCACCAGCTCATCTCCATGAAGAACAGGGCGGCTACCGCATCCAGCACGATGACCACGAATATGGATTGCACCACCGCCGACGTGGTGTGCGCCCCCACCGATTCGGCACTGCCGCTGACCTTGAAGCCTTCCAGGCAACCGATGGCGGCAATCAGGAACGCGAAGAACGGCGCCTTGGCCAGGCCGACCAGGAAATGTTGCACGCCAATGTCGCTTTGCAGCAGCGACAGGAACATGGCTGGCGAAATATCCAGCGACAGCGCACATACCACCGCGCCGCCGACGATCCCGCAGATCATCGCGACAAAGGTGAGCAAGGGCAGCGATATCAGCAAGGCCAGCACCCGCGGCACTACCAGCAGCTCCATGGGGTTCAGCCCCAGGGTGCGGATGGCGTCGATTTCCTCGTTGGCCTTCATCGAGCCGATCTGTGCGGTAAATGCGCTGGCGGTACGGCCGGCCATGAGGATGGCGGTCAGCAGCACGGCGAACTCACGCAAGAACGAAAAAGCCACCAGGTCGACCGTGAACACGGTCGCGCCGAAATCGGCCAGTACCGTGGCACCAAGGAAGGCCACCACCGCGCCCACCAGGAAGGTCAGCAAGGCGACGATAGGCGCAGCATCCAGGCCGGTCTGTTCGATGTGCGCCACCACCGGGGTCCAGCGCCAGCGATGCGGTTGCAAGGCGCGGCGCAACAGGGTTTCGAGAATCACGCCAACGAAGCCGAGCAACTGCAGGCTGTCTTGCCACAAGGCACCGACGGCGCAGCCGATGCGTTCCAGCAGCAACAGCAGCACATTGCGCTCGGGTTCCTTGACCGGAATGCAGTAGTCCTGCACGGAGCAATAGACATTCCTGAGCAGTGCGCGGCTGGCTTCGGGCAGTTCGTCGGTGCAGAGCGACAGGCGCTCGGCACCGAGCAGTTCGGCCAGCAGCGAGGCCCCGGCAGTATCCAGGCGCCCCAGTTGGCTGAGGTCGGCAACAGTGTCGGCGGCGTACTGTGCGCGCAGGCGCTCGCTGTCACGCTTGAGGCTGGCGTAATGCGCCAGCGTCCAGTCACCGGTAATGCGCAGGCAGGCCGGTTGGCTACTGGTGTCCAGGGTGGCGCTGGGTGGGGTCATCGGCTCCATGCTCCTGACTCGGCAGTGAGGCTCAGGGGCTGATCATAGCGCAGCGGGCCAGGGCTGTTTGGTGATTATGTGCTGTATGGGGCACGGGGGCCGCTCTGCGCCCTATCGCGACGCAAGGCTGCTGCTACAGGCGGCGCAAAGTTATCCTCAATCACTGCGCCGGCGCATCGTCGACCACTTTGAAGCGCAGTACGCCGATCACCTGCCCATCTTCGGTCAGCACCCTCACCTGCCACTTGCCTGCCGGGTTGGGCGGGAAGTTCTGCTTGTGCGTCCACGCCCGGTAGCCTTCCTTGCGGCCACCATGGATATCCAAGGCGATGCGGTCGACTTCCTTTCCGTCCTTTTGCCACACGTGGTAGATCCGTTCGTTCAGGCCGCGAGGTGCGTTGATGGCCGTGTAGGCATACAGGCCTTCGCTGCTGATGCGGCTGGCAGCGATTTCCTTCAGCGAAGCGCCTGGCTGGCGGTTCTGCACCTCGGTGCTCACCGCGACGTCGGTCATCCACAGTGTCGCCGGTGGCACCCAGGAGCGCAGCAACCAACCGCCGCCGCCAACCGACAGGGTAACCAGCACCAGCGCAACGGCACGCCGCCAGTTGTTGATCGGGAAGCTGCTGGCCAGGCTGGGGAACGACAGCGCCATGGCGATGATCAGGGCGAGCTTGAAGCTTTGTGCGGTGGTCAGGTGCAGGATGATTGGCAGCGCGGTGAGCAGTGCGGCGAACAGGGTCAGGGTATGCAGCGCCAGGAACAGCCAGCGCCGCGGTGCCAGCCACTTGTAGTAAAGCGGGTCGATGATCGAGATCAGGCCGGCAGCCCCGAGCAAACCGGTGAACACCAGTTGGCTGCTGTTCCAGGTGGTGGTGACAAAGAAGAACGGCAGCACGAAGAACAGTGATTCCTGGTGAATCATTTGCGTCGCGTAGCGCAGCAGCGGTTGCGGGATCTCGCGGTTGAAGATGCGCGCGAACAGGCCGGTGAGGGTGTTTTCCAGCATCAGCCAGACCCAGCTGATCAGCATCAGCACGGCCACCCAGCTGGCCAGGCTGGCCTGACGGTCAACCAGGATGAAGCTGCCGATGCCGGATAGGAAACCGCCAAGCGCAATGATGCCGGGGTAGCGTTTAAGCAAATCGATGATGCGCTGGACGATGCGGGGTATTTGAGGCATTGGCTCTACAACAGGGAAGATGAGGGGGCGGTAGTGGCAAAAGAATACCGCCGATTCACCGCTAACGTGTAGCGTCGTCCGGTTTTTCCGGGGCATGCCGACGCCAGCGTAACAGCCCTGCTGCAAGGATCAGCCCCAACAGCAAGGCCGCCAGACCATACAGATCATCATAGCCAAGCAACGGCTTCTCGATGCGCAGATAGCCATCCTCCTTGAGCAATGCCTTGAGCGCTTCATTGGCCTGCTCCAGGCTCACCTGGCGCAGTTTCCGCGCAGGGTCGCTGAAGCGCCCGTCGTTATAGTCGTTCAGCGCCCCCCAGTAATAGTCGGCCAAGGCACTGTTGCCCTGGGTGCTCCAGCTTTCCTTGGCGATGCTGGCGTCCTTGATACGGGCAAAGGTGTCCGGGTCGAGGCCTTCCTTGCGCAGGTGGTCGAACAACGCTTGCATCACCTTGACCGCCTTGTCGATGTCCTCGCGCTCCAGGTCGGCGTTGAGACTGAGCAGGCCAGTGTCGCCGAAACTTTCACGTTGGGCCGAAGGGCCGTAGGACAGTTCGTTGCGCAGGCGCAGTTGGTCGTACAGCGCCCATTCCAGGTAATGCGACAGCAGGTCAAGGGTAGCCTGGTGGTCGTTGTCCAGCACCGGCTCGACGAACAGCCAGTGCAGTTTGACGTTGTCGCCCAGCCAGCCACGGGCCAGGTCGCGGCGCTGCTCGGCCGGCTGGCTGATACTTTCCAGGGTGCGGCGCTCCTCCGGTTCGCTGGCGGGCAGTTCGCCAAAGGTACGTTCAAGGTAGGCCGGCAGCAGGCGGTCGAGGCCGCCGACCATGATCAGGGTCATGTTGTTGGCCGCGTACCAGTGGTCACGCAAGGTTTGCACCTGCTCCAGGGTCATGTCGTCGAGGTCGGAGCGCTCGGGGCACTTTAGGCCCAGTTCAGTGGCCAACTGGTCGCTGGCGGGGTGGCCGATGTCCTGGCGGTCGAGCCAGCGCTGCAGGTGGCCATAATGACCGCCATCCTCGCGTTCGATGATGCGCTTGGCGGTGGCCAGGGTCCTGGCGTCGATCCGAGTGTCACGGATTACCGCCATGAGCAGGTCGAGGACTTTGCGCTGGTTGCGCGCCGGCGCTTCGATGACGAACGTGGTGTCGGCGCTGCTGGTGTAGGCATTCCACTCGCCGCCCAGCGACTGCAGGCGCTCTTCCAGGCCACCTTCGCCGGTTTCATCGATGCCGCTAAACAACAGGTGCTCAAGCAAGTGCGGCAGCTCTTTCTGCGCGCAATTGAAATCGTCCAGGCCCACGCCTACCACCAGGCGGATCGCCACATGGTCCCGTTCATAGCCGTTTTTCAAGATGACCTGCAGGCCATTGGGCAGCAAGTAGCCTTCAACCCGCGAGCGGTCAAGGGCAAATGAGGGCAGGCTGCAGATCAGCAGGCAAACGAACATCAGGCAACGCATGGGCGAGCTTGGGTCCTCAGATAGGAGTCACGGCAGGCGGGCTTCGTCCGGCACGCTGTCGAGCATCAGCCCGCCCGTGTCCGAGCCGCCCAGTACCACATAGGCACTGCTACAGAACAAAGAGTTCAACCGCTTCATGTCGGCGATCAGTTCCAAGTGTAGCGAACTGGTCTCGATACTTTGCACTACCTTGCGCTGCAGGCGACTGACATGGGCGTGCGCCAGGCGCCGTTCCTGGGCGCGGAAGCGGCGTTTTTCCCGCAGCAGCAAACGGGCGCTTTCCGGGTCTGCACTGAGGAACACCGACAGGCCCAGACGCAGGTTGGCCAGCAGCTGCTCCTGCAGACCGGTCAGCTCTTCCAGGCCCACCTGGGAAAACTCCCGGCGCTGGCTGGTCTTCTGCTGCTGGACCTTGCGCAGCATGCGCTCGATCAGGTCGCAGGCCAGCTTGAGGTTGATCGCCAGCTCGATGATTTCTGCCCAGCGACGGTTGTCCTGTTCACTGAGGTCTTCACGCGACATCTGCGCCAGGTACAGCTTGATCGCGTTGTACAAGGCGTCGGCGTCCTCACCGAGGGCCCGGACCTGCTGGGGCAAGGCGGTCTGGGTACCGCGCAGGGCGCCCAGCATGGCTTCGAGCAGGCTGTCGACGATGTCACCGAGGCGCAAGGTTTCACGGGCAGCGTTGGCCAGGGCCAGGCTGGGCGTTTCCAGTGCCGAAGTATCGAGGTGGCGTGGGCGTATCTGGCCGTTGCCGTTTTCCCGGTCGGGGAGCAAGTTGTTGCACAACCGGCCCATCGGCCTGACCGTGGGCAGCATGATCAGGCAACGCAGGGTGTTGTAGAGCAGGTGAAAGCCGATGACCAGTTCCTGGGCGCTGAAGCTCAGTGAGTCCATCCAGGCCACCAGCGGGTGCAGCACGGGGATGATCAGCAGCAGGCCGATCAGCTTGTACAACAGGCTGCCCAGGGCTACACGACGGCCAGCGGCGTTCTGCATGCTGGTGCTGATGAAAGCCAGCAGCCCACTGCCGATATTGGCACCGACCACCAGGCCGATGGCCACCGGCAGGCTGATCACCTCGGCGCCGGCCAGCGTCGCGGTGAGCAGCACGGCGGCCAGGCTGGAATAGGAAATCATGGCGAACAGCGCCCCGACCAGGGCGTCCAGCATGATGTCGCCGGTCAGCGAGGCGAACAGCACTTTTACACCTTGGGCGTGGGTGATCGGCGTGGCGGCCTGCACGATCAGCTCGAGTGCCAGGATGATCAGGCCAAGCCCGATGCCTACCCTGCCCAGCTGGCCGGCCCGCGTCTGTTTGCGCGAGAGGAAGAAGATCACGCCCAGGAAGATCAGCAGCGGCGACAGCCAGGACAGGTCCAGTGTCAGTACCCGGGCCATCAACGCGGTGCCGACGTCAGCTCCGAGCATGATCGCCAGGGCCGGGGTCATGGCCATCAGGCCCTGGCCGACGAACGAGGTGACCAGCATGGCGGTGGCGTTGCTGCTCTGCACCATGGCGGTGACCAGGATACCGGCGACGAACGCCAACGGGCGCTTGTTCATGTTCTGGCCGATGATGCGGCGCAGGCTCGAGCCGAATACCCGAAGGATGCCGGTACGTACGATGTGGGTGCCCCAGACCAGAAGCGTTACGGCCGAGAGCAGGTTGAGCAGGGTCAGCATGGCGACGGCCCCCTGGTACATTGGCCCAGCGGGCCAAGAGATGAAGCGCGAGCGTTTGAAGAATTTTCAGTGCTCACTCAAAGCTTTAGTCGTTTTGCGTAGCTGTCGCCAGCTTCGCATGGCTGCCATTTATTTGAAACACGCTGGAAATGAATGATTGCCGGCATGAAAAAAAGGGCTCCGAAGGGCCCTTTGTGTACTGCGCTTCCTGATCTTATTGACCCGGAATATCCTTGCGCAGTTTCACCGGCTCATGCTCTTTGCCTTGCTTGCGGGCCAGTGCGGTGCGCATCCGAATGTTGATGGCTTCCACCGCCAGCGAAAACGCCATGGCGAAGTAGACGTAGCCCTTCGGCACGTGCACGTCGAAAGACTCGGCGATCAGCACGGTACCGACCACGATCAGGAACGACAGGGCGAGCATCTTCAAGGACGGGTGCTTGTCGATGAATTCGCTGATGGTGCCAGCGCACAGCATCATTACCAGCACCGCGACGACGATGGCGGCGATCATCACCGGTACGTGCGACACCATGCCTACTGCGGTAATGACCGAGTCCAGCGAGAACACGATGTCGATGATGGCGATCTGGATGATGGTATAGAAGAACTTGCCACCCGCCCCTTTCGGCTCTTCAGCGTTCTCGTCCTCGCCTTCCAGGCCGTGGTAGATCTCTTGCGAGCTTTTCCACAGCAGGAACAGGCCACCGAAGAACAGAATCAGGTCACGCCCGGAAATGCCTTGGCCGAACACCACGAACAGGTCGGCAGTAAGGCGCATGACCCAGGTGATCGACAGCAGCAGCATGATGCGGGTGACCATGGCCAGGGCGAGGCCGAAGATCCGGGTGCGCGGCTGCATGTGTTTGGGCATGCGGCTGACCAGGATCGAGATCATGATGATGTTGTCGATACCGAGGACGATCTCAAGCGCGGTAAGGGTAAAAAAGGCAACCCAGATTTCCGGGCTGGTCAGCCATTCCATGTGTTTTCCTTCGAACGGTAAAGGCGACGTGCCATACCCGGGCACGTCGCGTTAGGGAATACGCGTTTATTAAAGACTACTGAACAGCGGGAAAATCCCCATCAGCAGCGCGGCGAGCATTATGCACAGGCACACCAGCACTGCCCACTTCAAGGTGAAGCGCTGATGATCGCCGAACTCAATGCCGGCCAGGGCCACCAGCAGGTAGGTGGACGGGACCAGAGGGCTGAGCAGGTGTACCGGCTGCCCGACGATCGATGCACGGGCCATTTCCACCGGGCTGATGCCGTAATGGCTGGCGGCTTCGGCCAGTACTGGCAACACGCCATAGTAGAACGCGTCGTTGGACATGAAGAAGGTGAACGGCATGCTCACGATCGCGGTGATCACCGCCAGGTAGGGGCCGAGCGCTTCCGGGATGACCGCCAGCAGGCTCTTGGACATCGCGTCGACCATGCCGGTGCCTGACAGGATGCCGGTGAAGATACCGGCGGCAAAGATAAGCCCGGTGACAGCCAGCACGCTGCCGGCGTGGGCGGCGATGCGGTCCTTCTGCTGCTGCAGGCAAGGGTAGTTGACGATCATGGCGATGCTGAAGGCAATCATGAACAGCACCGGCAGCGGCAGCACGCCGGCAATCAGCGCCGCCATCAGCGCGGCGGTCAGGGCGCCGTTGAAATACAGCAGTTTCGGCCGGCGCGCATCCGGGTACTGGGAAACGGTGATTTCGCTGTGGTCGATGTCGTCGGTGGGCAGGTGCAATTCGCCCAGGCGGGCGCGTTCGCGCTTGCCGTACAGGTAGGCAATGGCCAGGATCGCCAGGACGCCGAACAGCATGGCCGGGATCATCGGCACGAAGATGTCCGATGGGTCCACATGCAGGGCGCTGGCGGCACGGGCAGTCGGGCCGCCCCACGGGGTCATGTTCATCACCCCGCCGGCCAGGATGATCAGGCCCGCCATGATTCGCGGGCTCATGCCCAGGCGGCTGTACATGGGCAGCATGGCGGCACAGCAGATCATGTAGGTGGTGGCGCCGTCACCGTCGAGCGAAACCACCAGGGCCAGCACGGCGGTGCCGACGGAGACTTTCAGCGGGTCACCCTTGACCAGCTTGAGGATCTTGCGCACGGCCGGGTCGAACAGGCCGGAGTCGATCATCAGGGCGAAATAGAGAATGGCGAACATCAGCATCACGCCGGTAGGCGCGAGCTTGCTGATGCCCTCAAGCATCATGGGGCCGATCTTGGCGGAAAAACCGCCGAACAGGGCGAACAGGATCGGTACCAGGATCAGCGCGATCAACGCCGACAGGCGCTTGGTCATGATCAGGTACATGAAGGTGATGACCATGGCAAAGCCGAGGAAGGTCAGCATGGCAATACTCCAGGCGTGGCGCGGCGAAAGGAAGTCGATTCGGGCGGGTCAGCGCGTCGGGCGCTGCACAGGGAGCATGCGTAGAGGGTCTGCGTAAAGGCGGGCACAAGCGTACATCGGAATCACCATTGTTGTTGTTGATTGGGCCGGGCGCGGTGATGACCGGCGCCCTGGCTGACCGGTCTGCTGCCGGTAGTGGTGGCTATCCTATGAGGGCAAGCTTTCAGCCAGCTTTCGCCGGAGCAAAGGCGACGAGAGGTAGGTCATTGCCGGATGTGACCGAAGGTGCGGGCAGTGAACCTGGAAGCCGGGTGCTGCTGGTGCTGGCGCTTTCGCGGGTGAAACCGCGAAGAGCCCGGTACGGCAACCATCACAGCTGCAGGCCACCTGCTGCCTTGTGCAAGGTCCGCAGATGCTCGCCGATCTGTTTTACGTTGGCCTCGACGGCGGCAATTTCCCTGGCCCGCGACGGTTCCAGCAGCGCCCTCACCTCCTTGTCCAGGTTGGTGCTCAAGCGCAGCAGCTGCGCCTGCCGCTCGCTGCTGACTCGCTCCAGGTGCTTGCGCTCCTGCGGCTGCGGCAGCCCGTAGCCCTGGGTGTCGAGCAACTCGGCCGGGCGGCTGAGGAAGCCGCTGTTGGCGAGCATCTGCCTCAAGGTGGCGTCGGCCTTGCTGACGCTGCCATCCTTGAGCGCAGCGGCATTCAAGTAACGCTGCTTGACCTCGTCCTGGGCCAGCAGCAATTGCCGGCGCAGGCTGGCCTGCTCGAGCAGCAGCAAGGCGGCGCTGGTGCGCAGGTCGGCCTGGGGGAACCAGGCCCGCCGTTGTTCGGCGTCCAGCGCCAGCCAGTCTTCGACCGTGTCCTGCCTGACGGGCAACTGCTTCTTCAATACCTCGAACATGGCCTGGTAACGGTCGCGGTAGGAGTCGAAGCGGTAACCAAGGCGCAACGCCTCGCGCGGGTCGTCGAGCACGCTGGTATCGGCCAGGCCCCTGCCCTTGAGCACCGCCAGCAAGCCATTGGGCATGATGCTGTCGAGGTCGTTCAGGCGTGGGTTGGCAGTGCCGCTGCGTAGCAATTTCAATGACTCCACCGCGCAGTTGTTGGACAGGAACCAGTAGTTGCCGTCATAACTCCAGTGCATTTCGGCAGCCTGGCGTACCAGGTTCTCGATCTCGTCGCGGCTGAGCCGCAAGGGTACCGAGGCCAGGCTGCGCAGTTCGGTCTTGGTGTACTCGTCGATCACCTGGCCCAGGGGCAGCACGAACAGCCGCGATGGGTAGGCACCGACAAGGCCGTCCCAGCTCGACAGCTGCACGTCGTTGACGAAGGCGCGGTACGACAGCACCAGGCTCTGGTCGAGGTCGAGGCGGCAGTCCGGTCCGCGTGGGCGGCCTGGCTTGCAGATAACCAGACGCAGCATGCTATGGCCCCAGCGGCTGACCAGGTTCTGGTTGGCTTCGGCCAGCAGGTAATCCACTTCATAGACCCGCTCAGGGTCGATCTCGCCGAGTGGCTGGCGGGCAAAATCGCTGCCGGCATTGATGAACGGCAGGCCCTTGGCGCAGGTGTCCTGTTGCGGTGCCCAGCCGAAGTGCTCGCGCAGGTACTGGTTCAATGCCGGGCGGCGGCAACCGTAGCTCGGGTCGAGGAGGAAATACTCCATGTTGACCGCGATGTATTCCTTGGGGCTGGTCAGCTCATAGCTGTCCGGGCTGCGCACGAACTGGCCATTGTGCTGCTCGCGCTCGCCGCGTCGGCCCACGTATTGCTGCCAGCCGGCCAGGTCGAGCAGGCGCGGGTCGTCGCTGAGGGTGAAGCGACGCTCTGCCTGGCCACGGCAAGCCTCGGGCAGGCCGATCTTGCCGAGCGTGCCTTGCTGGCGCTTGCAGCGGGCAATCAGCGAGCTTTCGGCGCCAGGCCACAGCCGGGCGCGGTCGTAGATATGGGTCAACTCATGCAGCACGGTGGCCAGCAGTTCTTCACGCACTGTGCCATGGGGGCGGTTGGTACGTTCGCTGGCAGCACTGCCATCAGCGAGGCTGGGCAGCAGGCGACGATTGAGCGCCAGGGTAGAGACCAGCGATGCCTGGCCATAGGCGTCGGCCGGCATGTTGTCACTCCAGCTGACCCGCACGCGGCGGTCCAACTGTTGCTTGAAACGGGGTGGGAGCTTGCCCAGGGCCTCGTCGAGCAAGGCCTGGGTGGCTTTGATCTGTTGCGAATCAAGGCCGGACGCCTGCAGCTCGAGCTGCAGGTCGGCCAGGGCGGGCGTGCCGAGCAGCGTCAGGGCGCAGCCGAGCAGCCAGGCACGCACGTGGTTCACAGCGCGAGGATGGCTTCAGCCAGTACCTGGTCACTGGCGCCGCGTGCTTCCGGCACGCGCTCGCGCAAGGTATTGAAGGCTGCCTCGAGCTGGGCGCCGCGGATATCACCGTTGCTCGCAACGAAGCTGGCAGCGTCGTCGTGGGCTTCGCGCACCACTTTGGAGTCGCGGATCGAGGTGGTGGTGTCAGAAGTGAAATCGATCGAGCGGCCAAAGGCACGCACGATGATGTTGCTGGTGGCCACCAGGGTCTGTGCCTGGGCCAGGTCGGCCAGCAGGAGCATGCCGAGGGTAGCGGCAATCAGCGGTTTACGCATGGAACATCTCCGAAAATACAAGGAGCCAGATGAATTATTGGACGAGAATTGCTTGCGCCAGTTCCAGGTCGCCGACGGCCTGCTGCGCGCAGCGGTGGCGTAACGATTGCAGTGCTGCTTCAAGCCGCGCGCCACGGATCTGGCCGTCACTGGCAACGAAGGCAGCCGCATCGTCGCGGGCCTGACGGACCAGTTTACGATCGAACGGTGCAGTGGTGACCTGGCTGGTGACATAGCCTGTGATGACCAGGCCTTGCGTGGTGGTGTCCATGGCATGGGCACTGGCCATGCCAACAACGGGGAACAGCAGCGGCAACAGATAACGCATGGGCTTTACGACAGCTGGAAACGTGGGAGCAACGGCGTACGGCCGTGCCTGTGGTAACCGGCACGGCGGTACGAATCAGTCGGGTTCAGAGCGCCAGGATGGCCTGGGCCAGTTGCGCATCGCTGGCTTGCAGAGCGGGCATCTGCGAGCGGATGTGCAGGAACGCGCTCTCCAGCTTGGCACCGCGGATATCGCCTTGGCTGCCTACGAAGCTGGCGGCGTCGTCACGGGCGGCCTGGACAATCTTGTCGTCACGGAACGAAGAGGAAATGTCGGAGGTGGCATCGGTGGACGCTGCCACCGCGCCAACAACGGCGTCGGTGGTGACAACGAAGCTGGTGGCGCTTGCGGTGCCGGCCAGGCTCAGCATCAGGGCTGCGCCAATCAGGTATTTACGAGACATGATGGTGGACTCCTGGACTAGGGTCGGGTGGTTCTGCTTGTCGGACGCTCGCACAGCTCGTCGCGGTACTTTAAACAGTGGGTTCTACCAGACTGTTAAGCCAAGCGTATCACGCGCCGGTGTTTCCAGATGTTAATGAAAGGCGGAACAGAAACTGTACCGCTTGATTTGCATAGCGTTAAAACTGTACCTGTTTCGCTGCAAAGGCTCTAGCGCGGGTCTTACAAACGAAAAACCCGTCGCAGTCTCCTGCAACGGGTTTTGAGAATTCGCGGTGCCGGCCGAAGCCGGCAAGCCGGAGCTTAGCGCCAGAAAGGCTTGCTCAGCTCTTCGTAACGCTGCGACTCGCTGATACCGGCATCGGCCAGCAGGCGGGCGTCCAGGCGAGCCAGTTGACGGCGGCTGGCCATACGGCGCTGCCACAGCAGCAGGGTGGACAGGGCGCGCAGCGGCAGCGAAGCGTTGGATTGCTGGGCGTTGCTTTCAAAAACCAGACCGGAACTGAGGGTACGTTCCATGATGTTTCATCCTTCCGCTTATGGCGGGATTAGGTAGTGATTTAACTGATGCCAATGATCCTCCTCCGTCGTCCATAACAGTAGATACAGTTCGGTTGAAAGACGATGGCTCAGTTAACTGTGTAACCCTACTGTTGCAGCCGAAATAGGCGCAACTGTACTGGTCTGCACGCATATGGTGCGTTTTTCGATCTGGAGAGAATTTAGTAAGGCTTAAAGCGGTAAAAACACCAGTACAGTAGAACAGTTTATGATGATAGAAATGGTTGGACAGGCAGCACACAGTCTTGCAGGAGCAGCCTTGTGTCGCGATAGGGGCCGCAAGCGGCCCCTAGGACCGGAACAACGGAAGCGGGGCCGCCGTTCCGGGAATGCTGTGGTCAGCTCGCCAGCATGCGCCCGGTTTCTTCCAGGTTTTCGTGCCAGCTCAGCGCTTCACGCAGAATATGCGGCGTATGGCCGCCCCGCTGGCAGGCACGTTCGAAGTAGTCGTTCAGCGCAGCGCGATAGTCCGGGTGCACACAGTTGTCGATGATCGCCCTTGCCCGTTCACGCGGCGCCAGGCCACGCAGGTCGGCCAGGCCTTGTTCGGTTACCAGGATGTCGACGTCGTGCTCGGTGTGGTCGACATGGCTGACCATCGGTACCACGCTGGAAATCGCGCCACCTTTGGCAATCGACTTGGTGACGAACACCGCCAGGTGAGCGTTACGGGCAAAGTCCCCCGAACCGCCGATACCGTTCATCATCCTGGTACCGCAAACGTGGGTAGAGTTGACGTTGCCGTAGATATCGAACTCCAGCGCGGTGTTGATACCAATGATGCCCAGGCGACGGACCACTTCCGGGTGGTTGGAGATTTCCTGCGGGCGCAGCACCAGCTTGTCCTTGTAGCGCTCCAGGTTACCGAACACGTCGGCGTTACGGCGGGTGGACAAAGTGATCGAGCTGCCCGAGGCGAAGCTCAGCTTGCCGGCATCGATCAGGTCGAAGGTGGAGTCCTGGAGTACTTCGGAGTACATGGTCAGGTCTTCGAACGGTGACTCGATCAGGCCGCACATGACTGCGTTGGCGATGCTGCCGATACCGGCCTGCAGCGGGCCGAGCTTGTTGGTCATGCGGCCAGCTTCCACTTCTTTCTTGAAAAAGTTGATCAGGTGGTCGGCGATGCCCTGGGTTTCGTCATCCGGCGGCAGTACGGTGGATGGCGAGTCTGGCTGGTCGCTGATGACGATACCGACGATCTTGGCTGGGTCGATCGGAATCGCGGTGCTGCCGATTCGGTCGTCGACCTTGACCAGCGGAATAGGCGTGCGGGTCGGGCGGTAGGTCGGGATATAGATGTCGTGCAGGCCTTCGAGGTTGGTGTTGTGCGAGAGGTTGATCTCGACAATCACCTGCTTGGCGAAGATCGCGAAGCTGGCCGAGTTGCCCACCGACGTGGTTGGCACGATATGGCCTTGCTCGGTAATAGCCACGGCTTCGATGACCGCGATGTCCGGCAGCTTCAACTGCTGGTTGCGCAGTTGCTCGACGGTTTCCGACAGGTGCTGGTCGATGAACATCACCTTGCCGTCGTTGATGGCCTTGCGCAGTGTGCTGTCGACCTGGAACGGCATGCGGCGAGCCAGCACGCCGGCCTCGGTCAGTTGCTTGTCCAGGTCGTTACCCAGGCTGGCGCCGGTCATCAGGCTGATTTTCAGTGGCGACTGCTTGGCTCGCTCGGCCAGGGCATGCGGCACGGCCTTGGCTTCGCCGGCGCGGGTGAAACCGCTCATGCCGACGGTCATGCCGTCCTCGATCAGACCAGCGGCATCAGCCGCACTCATTACCTTGCTATGCAGGGAGGACAAGCGGATACGATCACGGTACATGGATTGTTATCTCGGGCTACTGAAACTACTGCAGCGCAGTCTAGAGACTTCGCCCCCTTGCCGTCCCACGACCATGGTCGTATGAGAAGCCTTGAAGTAGAGCCGTTGATCCGGATCAAGAAAAAAAGCCCCGGCAGATTCTGACCGGGGCTTTCTTTATAGCGGCTGGTTTACAGCGGCTGTTGTCACTCTACCGCCTTGACCATGTCCTCGATGACCTTCTTGGCATCGCCGAACACCATCATGGTCTTGTCGAGGTAGAACAGTTCGTTGTCCAGCCCGGCATAGCCGCTGGCCATCGAGCGCTTGTTGACGATGATGGTCTTGGCCTTGAAGGCTTCAAGGATCGGCATACCGGCAATCGGCGACTTGGGGTCGTTCTTCGCCGCCGGGTTGACCACGTCGTTGGCGCCCAGAACCAGTACCACGTCGGCCTGACCGAACTCGGCGTTGATGTCCTCCATCTCGAACACCTGGTCGTAAGGCACTTCCGCCTCGGCCAGCAACACGTTCATATGCCCGGGCATACGGCCGGCCACCGGGTGGATCGCATACTTCACGGTCACGCCGTTGTGGCTCAACTTCTCGGTCAGCTCCTTCAGCGCGTGTTGTGCGCGAGCCACCGCCAGGCCGTAGCCCGGAACGATGATAACGCTGTCGGCATTGCTGAGCAGGAAGGTGGCATCGTCAGCCGAGCCGGACTTCACCGGGCGCTGCTCTTTCGTGCCTTGCGCCGCACCGGCATCGGTATCGCCGCCGAAACCGCCGAGGATGACGTTGAAGAACGAACGGTTCATCGCCTTGCACATGATGTACGAGAGGATGGCACCGGACGAACCGACCAGCGAGCCCGCAATGATCAGCATCGAGTTGTTCAGCGAGAAGCCGATACCGGCCGCTGCCCAGCCCGAATAGCTGTTGAGCATCGACACCACCACCGGCATGTCGGCGCCGCCGATCGGAATAATGATCAGCACGCCCATGATGAAGGCCAATACCAGCATCAGGGTGAAGGCGCTGTAGTGGCCGGTGAAGGTGAACAGCAGGCCCAGGGCAATGGTGGTCAGGCCCAGAATCAGGTTGAGCTTGTGCTGGCCGGCGAACTGTACCGGTGCGCCCTGGAACAGGCGGAACTTGTACTTGCCCGACAGCTTGCCAAAGGCGATCACCGAACCGGAGAAGGTAATGGCACCGATGGCCGCGCCGAGGAACAGCTCCAGGCGGTTGCCGGTGGGGATCGGGTCGCTGATCGCGGCGACGATGCCCATCGATTGCGGCTCCAGCACGGCGGCGATGGCGATGAACACCGCGGCCAGGCCGATCATGCTGTGCATGAAGGCGACCAGCTCTGGCATCTTGGTCATCTCGACGCGCTTGGCCATGATCGAGCCAGCGCTACCGCCGATCAGCAGGCCAACCAGGACGTAGCCGATACCGGCGGTAGCCAGCTCGGCGCCAAGCTTGTAGATGAGGCCAACCGTGGTGAGGATGGCGATCCCCATGCCGATCATGCCGAACAGGTTGCCGCGCCGCGAGGTGGTCGGATGCGACAGGCCCTTGAGCGCCTGGATGAAGCAGACCGAGGCGACAAGGTAGAGAAGTGTTACCAGATTCATGCTCATGCTTACTTCTGCCCCTCGTTCTTGGCTTTCTTCTTGAACATCTCAAGCATGCGGCGGGTGACCAGGAAACCACCGAACACATTGACCGCGGCCAGGGCCACGGCGAGGGTACCCATCAGCTTGCCGGCCGGGGTAACGGTCAGCGCGGCGGCCAGCATGGCACCGACGATGACGATGGCGGAGATGGCGTTGGTGACGGCCATCAACGGGGTGTGCAGCGCCGGGGTGACGTTCCAGACCACGTGGTAGCCCACATAGATGGCCAGCACGAAGATGATCAGGTTGTAGATGCCATGGGAAATCAGCATGTCTTCCATTGTCGTGCTCCTTAGCCGTTCTTGCGGACGACCTGACCATCGCGGCACATCAGGCAGGCCGCGACGATATCGTCTTCGAGGTTGATGACCAGCGTGCCGTCCTTGTCGAACAGCAGCTTCATGAAGTCCAGCAGGTTGCGTGCATACAGGGCCGAGGCATCAGCGCCGACCTGGGCTGGCAGGTTGGTCGGGCCGACGATGGTCACGCCGTTGTGCTGCACCACCTGGTCGGCGACGGTCAGTGGGCAATTGCCGCCCTGGGCTGCCGCGAGGTCGATGACCACCGAGCCGGGCTTCATCTGCGCGACGGTCTCGGCGCTGAGCAGCGTTGGCGCCTTGCGCCCCGGGATAAGCGCGGTGGTGATGACGATGTCCGCTTGCCTGGCGCGCTCGTGCACGGCCTGGGCCTGGCGCTGCATCCAGCTGGCCGGCATCGGCCGGGCATACCCGCCGACGCCTTCAGCGCACTGGCGTTCCTCATCGGTCTCGTAAGGCACGTCGATGAATTTCGCACCCAGCGACTCGATCTGCTCCTTCACCGCCGGGCGTACATCCGACGCCTCGATCACTGCACCCAGGCGTTTGGCCGTGGCGATGGCCTGCAGGCCGGCAACGCCCGCACCCAGAATCAGCACGCGTGCGGCCTTAACGGTACCGGCGGCGGTCATCAGCATGGGCATGAAGCGGGGATAGTGATGGGCGGCCAGCAATACAGCCTTGTAACCGGCGATGTTGGCCTGCGACGACAGCACATCCAGGCTCTGGGCCCGCGAGGTGCGCGGCGCGGCTTCCAGGGCGAAGGCGGTAATGCCGCGTTCGGCCATCTTGCCGATCAGCTCGTTGTTGAAGGGGTTGAGCATGCCAACCAGGACGCTGCCGCTGTTGATGAGGGCCAGTTCCTGGTCGTTGGGGGCGACCACCTTGAGCACCAGTTGGGCGCCGTAGGCATCGGCTGCGCTTCCCAGGGAAGCGCCCACGGCTTCATAGGCACTGTCCGGAATGCTGGCGTTGAGCCCTGCCCCCCGTTGGACGGTAACCTGATGGCCCTGGCCAATCAGTTTCTTGATGGTTTCGGGGGTCGCAGCGACCCTTGTCTCACCGGTCTGCGTCTCGAGAGGAACACCAATGTGCACGACTATTTCTCCTGCGGTGACCTTTTGTCTTTGTAAAAGCCAACACACTTCGGATGGTGCGCTGGGGCGGCTGTGGAGCGCCGGCCCGCCGAATCCCGGGCGGGCGAAGCATTTTGCAGACGAAGCCAAGGGCCTTCAACCGGTTCTGAAGCGAAACAAAGTCAAAACTACAAGTCACCCTGTGACCGTATGTCGCAACGGTCAGGCTGCGACCCGTCAAACAAGGGCTATTGGGAGATTAGGAGAAAAAATCAAAAATTTTGCGGCCTATTCGCTTACAGCTTGGTGAATGTCGCAAAATAACCCGCAAAGCCGCGCGGTAAGCCGGGTTAAGCGAGATCTTTGCATTTGCATAACAGTTTATGAAAATGCGACAAATACATATATCTGTAGGTGTTAAAAATTATTGACTACGGGGTCAGGTTGCCGCGTGTGCCTGGGCACTCGCCGTGTATGCCTGGGCCTGGCTCACCAGCCAGTCGCGGAACGCGCGCAGCGAAGCTGATTCCACCTTGCGCTCCGGAATCATCAGATAGTAGGCCTTGTCGCTGCACAGGGCATGCCTGTTAGCGACCACCAACCTGCCCTCTTCCAACTCTCGCTGGATCAGGAACGGCGGAATCAGCGCGATGCCCATCTCATGCATGGCCGCTTGGGCGAGCATCGAGAATAGTTCATAGCGCGGGCCTGTCATGTCGCGCTCCACGTTCAGTCCGATGCTGTTGAACCACTGACGCCACGCGTAAGGGCGGGTGCTTTGTTGCAGCAGCGGCAACTGGGCAATGCACTGTGCGTCGAGCATGCCCTGGTCGCCCAGCAGCGCCGGGCTGCATACAGGCAGCGGGTTTTCTCCCATCAATCGATGCGACTGGGTGCCGGACCAGTCGCCATCGCCGAAATAGATGGCTGCATCGAAGGTCGTGTCGGCAAACAGGAAAGGCCGGGTGCGATTGGTGAGATTGACCGTGACCTCAGGGTGACGCTGCTGGAAATCCTTGAGCCTCGGTAGCAGCCACTGGGTGCCGAAGGTCGGCACCACGGCCAGCTCGATGACGTTGGCGCCCTGCTGGCGCATTACCGACAAGGTGTCGCGTTCGACAGCGTCAAGCTGGGCGGCCACCTGGCGGCTATAGGAAAGGCCGGCCTCAGTCAGTTTTACGCCACGTCGCGAGCGGCGGAACAGTTCCACATTGAGGAAGGCTTCCAGGCTACCTATCTGCCGACACACGGCACCTTGGGTCAGGGCGAGTTCCTGGGCCGCCTTGGTAAAGCTTTCATTGCGCGCGGCGGCTTCGAAGCAAACCAGTGCGGCAGTACTCGGAATTTTGCGACGCATGTACGTCAACCTCACTTGTAAGGCTGTCAGTGTAGCGTTTAACCCTTTTACGAAGTGACAAAATATCACTAATTGGTGCGCAATCCTCGTTTGTCCCGACAGCCGATCCGTCCTAGGCTCAAGGCACAAGAAACTGTACCCATTCCGAGGAATCGCTCATGGCCGGTAAAGCAAGCTTCAACTGGATCGACCCGCTGCTGCTTGATCAGCAGCTCACTGAAGAAGAGCGCATGGTGCGTGACAGCGCTTATCAGTTCGCCCAGGACAAGCTGGCACCGCGTGTGCTCGAAGCCTTCCGCCATGAGCAGACCGACCCGGCGATCTTCCGTGAGATGGGTGAGGTCGGGCTGCTGGGTGCCACTATTCCCGAGCAATACGGTGGTAGCGGCCTGAACTATGTGTGCTATGGCCTGATTGCGCGCGAGGTGGAACGTATCGACTCGGGCTACCGCTCGATGATGAGCGTGCAGTCGTCGCTGGTGATGGTGCCGATCAACGAATTCGGCACCGAGGCACAGAAGCAGAAGTACCTGCCCAAGCTGGCCAGCGGCGAGTGGATCGGTTGCTTCGGCCTGACCGAGCCCAACCACGGCTCCGATCCGGGTTCGATGATCACGCGTGCGCGCAAGGTCGACGGCGGTTACCGCCTGACTGGCAGCAAGATGTGGATCACCAACAGCCCGATCGCTGACGTATTCGTGGTCTGGGCCAAGGATGATGAGGGTGACATTCGCGGCTTCGTCCTGGAGAAGGGCTGGGAAGGCCTCAGTGCACCGGCGATCCATGGCAAGGTCGGCCTGCGCGCGTCGATCACCGGCGAAATCGTCATGGACAATGTGTTCGTGCCGGAAGAGAACATATTCCCCGATGTGCGCGGCCTGAAAGGCCCGTTCACCTGCCTGAACTCGGCGCGCTACGGCATCTCCTGGGGTGCCCTGGGGGCCGCCGAGGCCTGCTGGCACACTGCGCGGCAGTACACCCTGGATCGACAGCAGTTCGGCCGCCCGTTGGCGGCAAACCAGCTGATCCAGAAGAAGCTGGCCGATATGCAGACCGAAATCACCCTGGCGCTGCAGGGCTGCCTGCGCCTCGGGCGGATGAAAGACGAAGGCACCGCTGCAGTGGAAATCACTTCGATCATGAAGCGCAACTCCTGCGGCAAGGCACTGGATATTGCCCGCATGGCGCGTGACATGCTGGGTGGCAATGGCATTTCCGATGAGTTCGGGGTGGCCCGCCACTTGGTCAACCTCGAAGTGGTCAACACCTATGAAGGTACCCATGACGTGCATGCGCTGATCCTGGGGCGTGCCCAGACCGGTATCCAGGCTTTCTATTGATAAGGAGCCAGCCCATGGGCGCGCTATCACATCTGCGGGTGCTGGACCTTTCGCGCGTGTTGGCCGGCCCTTGGTCTGGCCAGATACTCGCTGACCTTGGTGCCGATGTGATCAAGGTCGAGCGCCCTGGTAGTGGCGACGATACGCGTTCGTGGGGGCCGCCCTTCCTCAAGGATACCGAGGGGCAAAATACCAGCGAGGCCGCTTATTACCTGTCGGCCAACCGCAACAAGCGTTCGGTGACCATCGACTTCACCCAACCAGAAGGGCAGCGCCTGGTGCGTGAGTTGGCGGCGAAGTCCGATATCGTCATCGAGAACTTCAAGGTGGGTGGGTTGGCTGCCTACGGCCTGGACTACCCAAGCCTCAAGGTTATCAACCCGCGGCTTATCTACTGCTCCATCACCGGGTTTGGCCAGACCGGCCCCTATGCCAAGCGCGCCGGCTATGACTTCATGATCCAGGGGCTGGGCGGACTGATGAGCCTGACCGGTCGCCCGGAGGGTGAAGAAGGTGCGGGGCCGGTCAAAGTGGGAGTGGCGCTGACCGACATTCTGACCGGGCTGTATTCCACGGTGGCAGTTCTCGCCGCCCTCGCCCATCGAGAGCAGACCGGGGTGGGCCAGCACGTCGACATGGCTTTGCTCGACGTGCAGGTCGCCTGTCTGGCGAACCAGGCGATGAACTATCTGACCACAGGCGTGCCGCCTCGTCGTCTGGGTAATGCGCATCCGAATATCGTGCCGTACCAGGATTTCCCGACGGCTGATGGCGATTTCATCCTCACCGTGGGCAACGATAGCCAGTTCCGCAAGTTCGCTGAGGTGGCCGGGCGGCCACAATGGGCGGACGATCCGCGCTTCGTCACCAATAAGATGCGCGTGGCCAACCGGGCGGAACTCATACCGTTGATCCGTCAGGCCACGGTGTTCAAGACCACGGCCGAGTGGGTAAGCCAGTTGGAGGCCGCGGGCGTGCCCTGTGGGCCTATCAACGACCTGGCGCAGATGTTCCAGGACCCGCAGGTGCTGGCGCGTGAACTGGCAGTGCACATTCCGCATCCGCTGGCTGGGAGCGTGCCGCAGGTGGCGAGCCCTATTCGCCTGTCGGAGACGCCTGTGGAATACCGGCGGGCGCCGCCGCTGCTCGGTGAGCATACCGATGCGGTGTTGGTAGATGTGCTGGGGCTGAATGCCGATGAGGTGCGCCGGCTTCGCGATGCCGGCGTGCTTTGAAGGCGGAGGGTAACGATCAAGAGCGGGGAGGCCGTCAGGCCTCCCCGCTTTGCTTTTTCAGCGATATTCAGTTTTCTTGCACTTAAAGGTTGACGCGGTCTCGAATGCCCTTATAATGCGCCCCACTTCCGAGGTAGTCGAAGCGCAAAATTCCTTGATAATCAATGAGTTGGGCGATTCAGGTAGTATCGGAAGTGCTTCGATCAAATGATCGGCAGCGGTCGAGATGAAGGTTGACAGCGTTTCAGAACGCTGTATGATTCGCCTCCCGCTACGAGAGATCGCAGCGAGTCAAGTGTTTGAAGCTAAACGAGTTTCTCGCAAAAAACTTCAAAATAAATGCTTGACAGGCAATGAGGAAAGCGTAGAATGCGCGCCTCGGTTGAGACGAAACGCTCTTGGCCAAACGC